>JAEOSY010000023.1 GCA_016840125.1 Candidatus Helarchaeota archaeon
AGTGGGGTAATTTTGGATAAAAACCAAAAAAAATTGTCGGAATACCTTCAAAATTAAGAGGGGCCATTCTTTAAAGTGGCAAATGAGTCAGTTTCCGCTTGCTGTACCATTTCAGGCTCTTTAGCTTTAAGGGATACTCGGAGTAGACAGCCCTTTTCGTCATGAGTATAATCCGAAGCAACGGCGCAGTTCCCGACTGCAGCCATCTGAGCAAGGACGGGCACACAGGCAAAGGTGCAAATATACCGTTTTTCAAAATCGTTGACTTTGAGCGTCTTGATAGTCTTCTTAAATTGTTTCAAAACAGGGCATTTAGAAATTTCAATGAGCTTATACTCGTCTGAGGCTTCTCGAATTGTCATATGAGTCAATGGGACGAGGTATTGCGCGTTTTCTATGATAATATCGCTCAATTTATTGAGAATTAGCTTAGAAGAGAGTTTAGAAATGAGTTTGGCAAAGATTTTCTTCAGCTTACCGACTTTGAGGGTTTCAGACCAATGGGGATTCTGATGTAGGAAGAATTCTTCCACAGCTTCAATGCCATAGTTTTCCAGAAGGAATTTCATAATTGTGGTACGCTGCTCGATCATATCCTGATGGGCAACCTGATAGAGGGTCTTCATATTCCACATAGACCGTTCATAGGGCGAAGAAACGTGTTCTTTCGGTTTGGTAGGTGCGGCTTCTTCGGGTGAAGGCTTCGAGACTGCTTTGGGTTCTATTTTCGGTTTCTTTTGAGCGCTGGAATCCGGCGGAGTCCAACCAGTAGCATCTCGTGAGTTCTTTTCCGATTTGTATTTTTCTTGAATTTCGGGAATCTGTTTATTAATGCGTTTGAGAACCCGATCGCGCTCAAAGGGGGTAAGGGAATCCCAGAGAATGTTCCCAAAGTTTTGGATATCATCTTTAAGTTTCTTTAATAGATCCGAATTGTCCAAGTCATTTCACTCCTAATAAGACACAAGTGCAACGCGTCGATTTCCATCCGACGACATACACAAAAATTTTACATTTAGGAAATATTTCACACCTAGATATTATTCAAATAGAAACCTTAACCGAGGTTCTATGTTCTTTTTGATAGTTTGGGAACCGTTCCTTTTAAGCCTTTTCACAATACTCTAAAAGTAATACGAATAGAGATGTCAACGATAAAAACCGCGTCGAAGTAAAAGAATTCTATGAGTAAATAAAAAAAGAAAGAAAAAAAGTTTATTGTGCTTGTTTTGCAATACTTTCGAGGAGTTTGTTTACGGATTTTTTGCGTGCTTGTTGGGCAAATGCCTCAAGAGTTGTGTACTCGATGCATTCCTTCGGACAATATTCGACACATGCGGGTTCTCCGGGTTTTTCCACACGATCTTTGCAGAGGTCGCAAATTTGGATTTTTTCAGACTTCAGATTGAAGCTGATTGCGCCAAAGTCACATGCGCGGATACAAAAGCCACAGCCAACACATTTATCTTCATCGACCTTGATCATACCAGTGTCTTCTGCTTTCTCCAGCGCTTTATATGGACATGCATGCACACATGGTGCGTCCATACAAAATTGACAGCCTATCGCCATGTTAATAACAGGTTCAATTCGGATTGCCCGAATTCGAGCATGCACTGGATTAAAAGCATCATCATGTTCCATGGAGCATACAAATTCACAGACTTCACAGCCTGTACATTTATCAGCATCAACAATTAATACTTTCTGCATCCTTATTTCGCCCCCACGCCTTCTATTGCAAATTCAAGACCAAGTTCTTTCAATTTGGCAGCTGATGGAATCCCTTCTTTTGTCCAACCACGTTCTACATAGTATTCCTGAACCATTTCGGTAAAACCTTTTTCATTCACCACAACGCCCTTAACATCCCCCGCTTCAACAGGATCCTTGAAACAGCGTGGAGGAAGTGTATCATCACCAAATTTCCATCCTTCACGGATATTAAAGCATTTAGATAGATTGATAATTCGTTCCCCAGTCAATTTCAACTTTTCAGCGTCCATAGGGATGCCTGTAATCAAATTGTAAGTCTCAGCCATTTCTTCGTCACCCTCATAGATGCCACGTGTGAATTTGCAGATGATCAACGAATCAATAATGCCGTAGATGTTTTCGGTGCCGATTATTGTCTTCGCCCTGCCAGGTCCTTCTTTTAAACGGTCGAATTTCCCTTTAATATCAGGAGAGTATGCGCCATTACGTAAATGGCAGCCACCTCGGAGGGAAACGGCGAAACCGACAGCAGCGGTTTTTAACCCGCGAACCATATAACCTGGTAACTCGAGCCCTTTGCTATGCATTGCAAAATGATCGGAACCCTTTCCAATCTTGTCTGCAGCGGCTTTACATCCATCGGCCCAGATATCACCGGCTTTGGTTTTTCTGAAGGTCATATCTTCGATGAATTGAATCTCAGCCTCATGATTTCCAAAATTCAATTCAATTCCACCCGTATCCTCTGTGGTAATTAGACCCTTTTCAAAACATTCCATAGCATGAGAAATAGTAACGCCACCCGACATCGTATCGATGCCATACCGATCACACAGTTCGATAGCCCGTATGACTGCAGGGAAATAATCAATTCCACAACACGATCCGAGGGAAAAGATTGATTCAAAATCCACACTCGAAACGGTTCCCGCATAGGGACCTTCAACTGCAGTGCAGATATGGTCACAAGCAATGGGACAGCAAGTACATGCGGCTTTCTTTGCGACCCACTTGTCACGCATAGTTTCACCACTAAGGGCTTCCGCAGCCTCGAATGAACCCTCTTGAAAATTTCTCGTGGGTAAGACGCCTAGTTTTTGGAATACCATGATATTTGCAGGGGTACCAAGGTCCCTATATTTTTTCGTTGCAGGTCCATTTGAAATTTTGATCAATTTTAACGCTTTTTTCATGAAACCGGCCTTATCAGCGACTTCCACCCCTTTAGATCCTCGAAAAGCGATGGCTTTGAGATTTTTAGATCCCATTACCGCACCCATCCCCGTCCGACCGGCCTGGCGATTACGATCATTCGTGATACAGGCTATTTTGGAGAGGTTTTCTCCCGCCTGACCTATTGCAGCAACGGCTAATTTCATATCATTATGTTCTTCCCGAAGGATATCTTCAGTTTCCCAACAATCCTTTTCACCCCAAAGATGCTCAGCCGATTTTAACGAAACATCATCGTCATCAACCATGAGATAGACGGGCTTTTCAGCTTTCCCTTTAATAATTATCATATCGTAACCAGCTCGCTTCATCTGCTGGCCCACACTTCCGGAGGAAATAGACATACCTGTTAAGTTAGTCAAGGGTGATTTTGCAAATACCCCATACTTGGAACTGGTTGGTAGAATCGTTCCGGGTACGGGCCCAATTGCGTAGATGAGGATATTATCCGGGCTTAGTGGATCAACGCCGGGTTTTAACTCATCCCAGAGAATCTTCATTGCAAAACCGTAGCCACCAATATATTTCTCACAAAATTCTTCCGTAATCTTATCAAACTTGATTTTTCCAGTTGTCAAATCCGCTCTAATTATCTTTCCAGTATAACCTTTCATATTGATAACCTCAAATTAAATAATTTAGTTTATTATTAATGAGTTTCTTTCGAGCTTTTCGCATTCACTATCTGGAAACTTCTAAGAAACAATAATAGATGATTCATTTATATCTTTTTATCGAACAAAAAGGAAGTAACAAAGCAGAGATTTAAAAAAAAAGAGAGTAATTTGGGGGTTTTCGATTTTTTATCAGAAATTAACCTCCACCTAAAGGAGGAAATATACTAATTTCATCACCGCTTTTTAAAGGTGTTTCTAATCCATCGAGAGCAGTGTAGTGCCTTCCATTAACGAGGATTGCAACGTTCTCATTTAAAATTTCAGATGTAGGATCGAAAATATTCTCATGGAACTTTTGTCCAATCTGGTCAGCCAATCGCTCTAGAAGATCCTTCAAGCTATTCTTTAAACTAGCTAATCCAATGACCATATTCCGTTTTTTTACGTCGTCTTGAGATGGTCCTAAAAAATTAACAGTAACGGTGATTTTTTTTTCGGAACTCTTCTCGTCTGTTGCCAATTCGTGCACCAAGTATAACCATCGAAGAATGAATAACCTCTAATCTCTGATCACCCATTTTCTTATTTAAGATTTTTTGGAATGAACAAAACGATTTTTATGTGATCTTTTCATTCAAATTGTAAGTAATTTTTGGAGCTTCATAGGGGCAGAGAATTGAGCACGAAATCTTTAATGGTTGCAGCAGCCGGATTGATGACTTCAGTCACTGTTGGGGGAGTATGGTTTCTCGTAAGTTTATTATGGTTTATTGGTTTTGGTGAATGGTTTAATTTCCCACTCTTTATTGGTGATTTGATTGCAATGGGACCGATCTTATTTTTACTCGCTCGATTAAAAAGGAGGCTTAAAGATTAGTTTTCTTAAAAAATATGTCCTGCATCATTTGTTGCTAGGTATAGCCATGATTGTTGAAGCTGGGTTTCTTTTTTCAAAATCCCATGTTTCAGCTCTTTTGATCTGGGCAATTATTTATTTAGGGTTTGGATTATTTTTCTTCATTGACGATCTCTTAGCGGAAACTATAGATAGATCCGTGATGAAACGCCTTCCATCCTCGATACAGGAGGAAAATCGTTTAAAATTATTGGGGGCAATCGTATTTGCTGTACAACTCGCATGGTTTTTATTCCTTTATTTGAGAAATTAAGGTCTCAGGTCTAAAGCTTAAAAAAGGATTTTGCTAAATTTATAAAAAGGTAAGTTCTTGAGTTGATTTTATGACACAATGGAAAGTTTCGTTAGAAGGGGTCGAACCAGGAGCACATGATGATATTGTTTTAAATTTTAAGGATACAAAGGATATAATGGAAATACCCACTGTTGAACGCTATTTACTTGAAGAAATTTCCAAAGCGGGAAAAGGTAAAGACCACTATTCTGAATTTTCAAACGTCAAAGAGGTTATATCCGATGAAAAGGAGTCGGTTTCTATTGGAAAGACAGCAGTTGTACTTATGACGTTAAAAAAAACAAAGGATAGAATAGGGATTCTATTATTTCTTAAGGATGAATTCAATTTGGAAGTTCGTGGACTGCGTCCGGACAATTTCGTTAAGGAAGTAACCCAGGATAATTCAAAACTAAATGGAATCTTAACCAAATTAACGAAAGAACCGGATGCATTTGAAGATGTTAGTATAGTGTATCCTGAGGATAGATTTTAAGCTGAGCGATTTGCTCATTCTTTTTTTATTGAATGTGAAATAATAGAATTTTAAATGGCTTTCTTCTTCCTGAGAGCTTTCACATCCTCGGGGGAGTAGCCAAGAGCCCCTAGTATTTCTTCGTTGTGTTGTCCGAGAGTTGGGGCACAATTTCGTAAGGTTGCGGGAGTCTCAGACAGTTTGATGGTGAACCCGATCTGTTTAATGGTGCCATGGGGGGTTTCAACGTCGATAATTAAGTTGCGCGCTTGAATATGGGGATCATTCTCGACTTCATCTACATCATAGATGGGACCAACCATTTTAGCATTATTATCTTTTGAGTTTTTGAATTCTTCAATCCATTCATCACGAGTTTTGGTGAGAAATGTTTTCTGGAATTCCTGAATGAGTTGATCCCTAGAAAATTTCCCTTGTAAGATGTCATCACGCCCTAATTGTTTCAGCAATGCTACGTAAAATTTTGGTTCAATAGCCCCGATCGTGAAATATTTACCATCCTTACATTTCATTACTTGATATTGAGCCATCCCACCTGTGAGTGGTTGTGCTTTCAATTCAGGTTTGATTCTCGTTGCTAACCACTGTGCCAGAAACATTTGGTTGAGTCCCAGAGCTCCTTCCATCATTGAAATATCAATATATTGCCCCTTCCCAGTATGTCCGCGAGCATAGAGGGCGATTAAAATACCAATTACAGCATTTAATCCACCCCCAACCATATCAGCAATCTGTAGCCCAGGAAGAATTGGTTCTCCATCCCGAGATCGGTAAAGTCCCGCGACTCCAGCATAAGCGGTATAATTCAAATCATGGCCAGGAACGTCACGATACGGTCCGTCTTGTCCATAGCCAGTTATTGAACAATACACAATTTTCGGATTAATTTTCTTAATCGTCTCATAATCAACACCCAACTTTTTTACGACGCCAGGGCGAAACTGTTCGACAATTACATCTGCCTCTTTGGCTAACTTTTTGAAAATTTCCAGTCCCTCGGTGTTTTTTAGGTTTAGTGTTAAACTCTTTTTATTTCTATTGAGTGTATGATAAAAGAAACTCTCCCGCCGCCGCATACCCTTTTCGCCTATCATGGGAGCTAACCCGCGGGTAGCATCAGGGTTTTGACGGTTCTCGATATGAATCACATCCGCCCCAAAATCTGCTAATAGTTTCATGCCGAAGGGGCCGGGAAATAAGAGCGTTAAATCCAGAACTTTTAATCCTTTTAGAGCACCTACCATATAATCCCATCCAAAAATAATACCATAATACACTTCATCCGTGTAATGCTACAAACTTATTGCAGAATATAAAAATTTTCTAATAGATAGTGGAGTAAGGTTAGGATGATTGAAGAACAAGTAGAGAAATACGTGGTTAAATGGATATTTGAAAATAGAATCATAATTTATTTAACTGATTATTTACAATAATTATTAAAGAAATAAGTAGGTTGGAGTTTAGTGGGACGCAAAAACTACTCCCTTGTGATGCTAGTAGGAATTTTTATAGGATTATTTGCAGGTATTGCAATCCTGAGCCTTACTAGCCAGATAGGGAGCGAGGTATCGTGTAGTTGGGGGAGAGGGACAGTAGAAGCCGCCGCTTCGACTAATCCTAGCAGTCCCCAATACCTCTATGACGATTCTGCTGATTTTGAATATTATAGCTCATCTTATTATTATTATCGAACTAATACCTACGCGTCATCTTCTTATTATCACGTAATTTGGTTACGGGCAACCTCTTCAAGTGATAATTTCAATCTCAATCTATATTCAAATAGTGGTTATAGCTCTTTTGTAGAATCTTCAACACGATCCTACGGATATCTCGACTGGGTTATCTTCAATCCCAGCAGCTCGTATTATTATTATCCAAGAGTGTATCGATCCTCAGGAACTGGAGACGCTTACATTGAATGGGAGGACGGATCGACGCGTATTGACGTCGGGCAAAGCAGTTATTATTCTTTAAGTTCCTCAGAATGTATTGAGATCTATGAGGTCTACCTTTCCTCGAACAAATATTATAAATTCACTCTTAATGTGCCTAGTAACGGGGATTTTGAACTCTATGTTTACTACCTTGCCGCTGGAAGTTCAACAAACACGTATGGCTCTCAGGAAAATAGTGTAACATATGGTTATGGCGTCGATGAGTCAATAACGAGGTTCAAGCCAACTAATACTGGGGACCATGCAATTCTTGTTGTGTGGACTTCTGGTTCAGGTTCATTTACGCTACAAGTTGAAGAGGAGGTCCTGTTTAGTGCAGCTGTAGTGATAATAGCGGTTCTTGCAATTATGGGGGCCGTTGGAATAAGTGTTGCGGTTTATAATAAGTATCGGGCAAGCCCTACACCTAACACCGCAGGACAACCTCAGACATTTGAAACTGTACGTGCTGCAACGTTACCTGCAGGAACTATACCCGCGAAAAAAACAAAATTAAAAACGATTAGCAATAAAGTGCCTTTCTTTAGAGATTGTCCGTTTTGTGGTTCGAGAAATGATTTTGAAGTATTCTTCTGTAAGTCCTGTGGAACGGAATTGTAAATTTGAGGATTTTTTTTTTTTTTACACAGGTCAGATACTTAAAAAAGATTTATCAACTGAAAACCACAGTAACGATTATTAGTTAGCTTTTGATGAAAGGTCAGGGATTGAAAATGACATCTGATGTAATAATTAAGGCATTGAAAGGAATTGTTGGTGATTCAAATGCTTCTATCTCTGAAGCAATTCGCCAAGCTTATTCAAGAGATCAAAATTACATGTTCAATGAACCCATGCAACCGGGATATGTTGTGAGACCGAGTAAAACAGAAGAGATCAGGGATATTTTAAAGGTTTCGAATGAAAATAAGGTCCCTATCATCCCCCTCGGGCAGGGTGTCAATATTCGGGGTTTATGCATTCCAACAAAACCCGGAAGCATTTTGCTGGACATGAGAGCGCTAAATAATATCAAGGAAATTGACACTGAGATGATGACTGCCACAATTGAGCCAGGGGTAAGTCTGGGTCAGCTTGTTGCGGCTTGTAGAAAAGAAGGAGTTCGTCCTGCTATTCCAGGAGCCCCCGCTACTTGCAGTGCATTTGCAAATTATATGTTACGTGGGGTATACCATGGTAATCCGGTGGATGGTATAGACCATGTGCTGTCAATGGAGGTTGAATTGCCCACAGGCAAGACAATTCGGACAGGGAGTTCTGCAATATCCACATCGTATGGCCCGCAATGTCGCTATTTCGGGCCGGATTTGACGGGGCTCTTCATGGGAGTTCCGGGTACCTTTGGTGTCATCACGGAGATGACCGTAAAACTCTATGATCTCCCCGAACGGCAGGATTTCATTGTATTCGGTTACGACGATTGGCAGAGTGCGTGCAATTTCTCAATAGAAATGATGAAGCGAGAGATTCCCGCCTTGTTGTGGCTCATTGATTGGATTGCTGTTGCAGTTATCATGGGATTCACGCGAAGGCAAATTAAAATGAAGATCCCAATGAAAGGCTTCCCCACCTGTTCTTTCCCATTTCTTATTGAAGGGGCAGAGGATGACGTTGAACATAAACGAAATAAGTTAGAAAAATTGCTCAAAGCCACCAAATATCCACCCGATAGGGATCTAAGAGATACATTAGGTGGCGCGATGAGTCCTGAGGAATTTCTTGGGGGTCGAAATGTCGCAGGGATGCTGAAAATGGGTTATTACTTCGCGTTGGCGTTCTTTCACCCCATGAAAAACGGAGCTGAGATTTTCAAAGTCTTTGAAGATATCGGAGAAAAACATGGGTTTGAAAAAGATATTGTCAGCTTCGTTTCGACACCTACGAAGTCAGGTCCCAATAATTGGTCGGGTCAGCTTACTTATAGCGAAGGAGAACTATTTATAGATCAAACCGAGCCTGGGGCAATTGAGAATTTGCGAGGTTTCAGTAAGGAATGCATTGAAACGCTTCTCAATGGGAAATATATTTACTCATGGTTCCGCCCTTATGCAACCGTCCTCGATGCGACACTTGAAAAGAGCGGTGAAACAGGATGGTTACTTCGTAATATTAAAGATCTCTTAGATCCTAATGGAATTATGAATCCAGGTAAGTTTTTAGGTTAATATTCAATTTCTTTTTTTTATCAATCCCTCTTTTTCTATCACATTGATCAAATTAAAAATTGTACATGAATTATTACTGTAGTATATTCTATATTTATGCAAGAGAGATACCTGATATTACTGTATATAGAAAAAAGTAAAATGCGGATACAAGCTTTTTTTCATAATCTTTTAACTCATCCATTCCATAACGACTGCCTTTTGTTAGTGGTAAAGTATGACTTTGACTGTGTATATTGCGGTTCTCATTACGTTTGAAGCCATCATGATAGTCATCTATCTTGCCAAGTTTCGGGGACTCGCCCAGGATCAATGGAATCCCAAGGTGGCATGGACCCGTGCGTTAATCTATTTTGCTTTCTGCATCATCATTTCATCTGTAACTGGTACCTTGGGAACTCTACTTAATCAACCGATTGCAACGGCAGAACAACTGGTAGACCCGGGATGGGTATCTTTTTGTGCATTCTGTTTTATTTACATTTTCTTAGCCTATTGGATTTTGTGGTCACGTATGACCCTCACTTTTGACCGTAAGTATTATCTCGGCTCAGAGATCCTTTTCGGTTTACTCTGGGGCATCAGTATGGGGCATATTCTCCTATCATTCTATCATCTCTGGAATATGACTGGGATGCCTACATGGGGTGTCTATTTATGCTCTTTTGCTTGTATGGGGTCTTGGCAATACTTCATCCAGGATTATTTCTGGGATATCTATGTCAGTCCAGAACACGATACGCCTAAGTCCATTAAAATAAAAACTTTAGTTTGTCATATTCCCAATGTGGCAATATGTCTTGGATTTTTAGTAATCTATCAGAATTACCTAATTTATATAATGAGCCAGACTTTTGCGCTGATTGCATCAACTATTTTCCAAAAATTTCCTGCGCCTTGGGCCAAGGGAAAATTCCATGCACCAATGACCAAGCCCGGACTCTTCGGGTTCCCCCATGGCGCCGGATACTTGGGCGAAGTTGATCCTCCTGCGGAATCCTAGATTCAATAACTTTTTTTATTTCTTTTTTTGATTGAAAAAAGGTTATTCTATATTTTTAATTAAGCTAGTGAGTACAACAACATAATTTAAGAGTTCTCGATTGATTCCAGTATTGGTAAGTTTATTTAATTGTTTTAAGTAAGGTAAAAAATGCTTGATTTTTTGATTTTCGGGGCTGTATTCAATATCAATTAAGATTTCACTAAGGTTCAATTTCAACTCAGTCTCTGGAACCCAATTAAGAAGTTGCTGAAATATTAAAAAAATATCATCAGGAGGGCGATTCTGCAAACGAAGAGGTAATTGCCCCTCATTTTCTTCATTAATCAATCGACTGAGTGAAGGTATGGAGGGGATAGTTGAACAAAGGATATCAAATACATTCTTAGATGAAATCTGGAATTCATATGAAGATGATTGTTGAGGATCTTGATTGAAATTTTTCTTTTTTCTATATATAACTATAATGACTCCACTCACTATGAAACCGCAGGAGATTCCGATCATTAATAAGACATTGTGAATTGATGGATTAAAGTAATCCAAAGGATCGGTCCCTAGTAAAATTTCAACTCCATCAGTAATACCATCACTATCAGTATCTGAATTAGTCGGTTCAGTACCATAAATAGAAATTTCTTCATTATCATTAAGTCCATCGTTATCAGTATCTGAACTAATTGCACTTGTACCATAGACGTAGATTTCCATGGCATTTGTTAATCCATCATTGTCGTAATCCGTACAATTATTTAATAGGAAAATTGTTATATTTTGATTATTCCCGATATTTTCAGAGCGATCCACTGCTCTATAATGAAATGTATGTGGTCCATCAGAAAGACCTGCGAGTGAGATTCGATCTCCATTCATCCAAGTTCCAAGATCTATTCTATATTCGTAGTAACTAATTCCAGAACCGCCTGAATCACTGGATCCAAATAGATACACTAAAGTATCCTCAAAAACAAATGATGGAGCATATATTACTTCATAATAAATAAGCGGGCTTGTTGGTGGTGTAAGATCTATAGATATAATTGCTAGATAATTGCGAGAGTTCCCTAATGTATCAATCGCCTGGAGAATAATGCCCCATTGCCCTTCTGGTAATGCTGAAATGTTTCTGAAGCTCCAACTCTGGTTAGTTCCCAGATTCGTCGTCCAATTTACTAGGAGGGTGAAATTGGAAGTAATTATAGTAATAGACGAAATATTTGTCAATTTATCCTGTGCCGTACCATTAAGCCAAATCATTGAACCAGATTGCCAATCGATAGTAGAGCTCGATTGAGATAAGGTAGGTCCAGAAGAATCAAAAGAAATATAACAATTTAAGAGAAATGAATTATTAACAAGGTCAGTAATTATCAATTCAATCGAGTAACATTCACCATTATTTAATTCAGGAACTGGTGTGTTATTATAAAAAGCCCATTGTTGTAAAGTTCCAACATTAATCCAACTAGAGCCTCCAGTTATATTTGTATTTTGAATGAACACTTCTTGAAGTCCTGATCCGAAATCTGTTGCCGTACCATTAACCCAAATTCTTCCGTTTCGATCTAAATGTTGAATATATACAGGACTGGTAAACACATCCTGTAAGCCATTGGGAGAGGTCGTATCTACGAAAATATAACAGGGTATGATAATGGAATTTGCCGCATTATCAGTAATATTCACTAAAACTTCATAAATATAACCTAGCGGTGTATCAACAATAGGGGAAGTGTTTTTGAAAGCCCAATTTAATGGCGATTCGGTGTTTAAACTCCAATTAGCTCCACCAGTAATGTTATCACCAATAATTATAACACTTTTTACTCCTGAAATGGTATCCAAAGCACTTCCATTAACCCATATCAGAGAATTCGAGCCACCTTTTTGAGGGGAAATAGTCCCCAAATTTTGAGTACCTTCAGGGGGAGTAGAGTCGACGATGATAGAGCATTTGAGGTAGTAGGAATTGTTTGCTAGATCAAGAATTTCAATTATAATTTCAAAGACAGAATTGGGAGGTGTATCCTGAATTGATGAGGTATTTGTAAAGCTCCAACTCAAATTAGAACCTAAATTCGATGACCAAGTTATCCCACCAGTAACATTATCACTGACGATTTTGATTTTTTTCAACCCTTTACCATAATCTACTGCTGATCCATTAATCCAAACATTTCCACCCATTGCATTTTGAGGATTGGATGTATTGGGATATTGTGATCCTATGGGAGATGTAGTATCCACAGAAATATTGCAAATGAGAATGAAACTATTTCCTGCAATATCGCTTATATTGACGTTTATTTGATAAAATTCACCAGGTATGTTTTCTGGAATAGAGGAAAGGTTATAAAAGGCCCATTCAGTTTGAGAACCCACGTTATTGCTCCAAAGTGCAGACGTATTAGAGTCACTAATAAAGATGTTTGAAATCATAGAACTGGGGGATGGATCATAGGCAGTTCCTTTGAGCCAAATTGTTTGCTCATTTTGAATATGATTAGAAGTTAAATTTTCCCATTGAAACCCCGACGGGGGTTGAATATCGACAGTCAACCATTCATTTAATAAGTATTTATCTCCCAAAGAGTCATTTATAAAGATCTGTATGTGATAAAATCCGTCAGCCCAGACAAGGGTACTATCATCTATGAAATAGGTTCCATTGAAAATTAGAGTATAATTAGAAGACCATCCCAAACCTGAATTGACTCTATACCATATCCTATCAATTCTAGATTTATTATACACAACTATTGAAATTGTTTGAGAATTATAAGATTGATTTTTTGGTGATAGAATAGCATTAAATATGGCATAATTTCTTGAAAATAGCGCCCAATTACCAATTGTATCAGTTGCATTAATGACATATTCTACACAAGCTCCGTTGGTTTGCCCAGGAATTGTTACATTCCACTGAGTGCTCCCAGCGTATGTCATTGGTTGAGTGATCCACATAGCGCCATCTACTCGATATTTAAAGATGGCTTGCACATTATCTGCTCCATTATTGTCAGTGATATTAATGTTAATATCAACAGCTTGATAGGGGATAATATGCTCATTTGGAGGAGTCTGGACCCACCCACTGAAGATAGGCGCCTGCCCAAGCCGAATGCCGATGATATCTATGACTGTTCCTGAAGCATTAGTCGCCTCTACGATTATATTGTATGTACCCTCACCAACTGGATTAACCAAAGCATGTGTAATTGTATAGGTACCATCGCCATTATCAATACCATTTTCCCAGTTTGCGTCGGTATCCACTGAAATGAAATTAGCTCTAACAGGATTGTACCCTGCCTTATTACAAGTCACCATTAAGGTGATATTATCAGGTGACCAGTACACCTCTTTATTAGCCTCTATATTCACTATCACGGGTATAGGCCAAGTTTCAATAGCCCAAGGTAAAATACTTTCTGCCCCATCTGCATCTATCAATGAAATGCCAGAAGCACTCCCAGCGACGATGGCATCTACGGTAACGCTTCCATGAGTAATTGAAACACCAACCGTAATATTTAGACCTATAACAAAATCACCCTTGAATCCAATTGTAGGGAGAGGAGTGATGCGCTCTACTAAAAATTTATTCGATAAATCAGTTTCGCCTCGTCTAAATTTCAATTGTATAGATTCTATAATAATATTCATCCGTCCAGGATTATTTACTTGGACAAAGACTGGAATATCTGTTTTACCAGGATGTATTATTCCACAAGATGAAGTCACAGATGTTGTGATGAGATCTGCATCGGATTTTACAAGCCAAAAGTCGGGGTACATCGCCCCAACAGATGATCTATTACTATTGTAAATTGTTTGTGCTTTGATCTCCACCGTCCCAAGTGTTGCACTTAACTCTACATCCACATAAAATGTGTGAGTCAGAGTTGAAAAAGCAGCGAGATTTATATTTGGCTTCCATATTATGCCCAAGTAATCATCTGTGAGATTTATAGAATCCTTAACAAAAAGAAGTTTAACTTCGTTTAGAGTGACATTATTGATCCCTGGATTGCGTACAAAAACAGTTACAGGTATACTATTGTCGCCTTGTTTTACTTCAGAGGTGCCTGCTTCTACAGAATAAACCTCCGCGATGCCAGATCCGACCACCTGCAATGTTGTCATTTTGTTGTATTCGCATATTGCGAAATTTCCTGCGGCATCATAAGTTGTCATACTATATGAATATGTTCCACCATTTACAACATCTGTATCAATAATGCGTTGATCCTCTTTATTAGGACTAAAGGGAACGGTTTTAAGTAAGATCCACGAGCCCGCGCCTGTCTTTTTATAGATAGCCCAATGATCAATACCATTCATATCATGTCCTGGAAAACCCCCAGATTCATATTGAGGGATGGTCTCGACCGCCCAGGAAACGATGATTTCCGCCTTTTTGGCGTAATAGGTAGGGAATGGGGTAGCAAGTGCTGCCGGGGCAGGCTTGACTGTGTCGATTTTCGTATGGATTTGTGAAGAGAAAGGCCAATAAGTTCGATTAGTCCTTGTCCGAACTTTATAATAATACGTACAGACTTCAGTAAATGGGCCATTATCAGTATATGAGGTTGTAGATGCTGGCAAGCCTGTAACTATAGGAATGTAGGGACCAGATAATGCTGTGCTTCGATACACTTCATATCCCGGAATGGATACTCCTACTCCATAACCAGGATTCGCGGTCCAATCGATAGTAATTCCATTCATGGGATTGATGGTTACAGGTAACTCATTGGGTTGCGCCGGTGTACAGGGAAGGTTAATAATAGTATCGACCTCGTCAGAGGTATTATAATTTCCTACTTCATCATAGGTATCAAGCAAGTAGTAGTAGTGTTCTCCATCCTCGATGAAGAAGTCCTCGAATTGGTTGATAGTGATTGAGATATTATCAGCTAATATAGTATCATAGATCCCAGAAGAGAGCCCCCTTCTCAACCGGTAATGCCCAAGCCCACTCGGATTTACCATTGAGGCGGACTCTTCGTCATACCCCGACTTTGCACTCCAGTCAAGAAGAACCGAAGATTCAGTTAATAAAGGAGATAATGGCATTAATTCTGCTGTAGGATTTGGTGGTTTAATATCGATTGTTAGAGTTAAGTTGTAGATACTATCCGGCCAAGTAGGAACAGATGCAGTTAATGTAATATTTCTTTCAGAGGAGCTATTATCGATATTATCTATAATATATGTAAGGTTATAGGTCCCATCGTTATTATTTGTCATTATAATATTTGGGTCAGTTGATTCAATCTGGCTGAAATCCACAAAAATAGTTGCATTATCAGTACTGCCCGTGACGTCAATTGTGAGGGTATTCCCCATCTTATAGCCTAGCTGATCAGAGAGGACTGAGTTATAAATAAATTGGGGGGGTAGTGTTTGGATCGTGAATGAGGTGATCGCCGTTAAAGGGAAGTAATAATTGAGATAATTCCGGTGACCATGTTTGATTACATCTTCATCTTGATAATCTCCATAGACCATCATAAAAGAGTATGGTGAGGTGCTTGCCCCTCCTTTAATCCATGGAGTAGCTTCAGCATCGATGCAAACGCCGAATTCTGCAACTCGTGAATCGTCACGGTAATACATTTTTATTTCTGCGTTTGGGGCGGCGGACCCCATATTATCCGTTATTTCGTATAATTCGCGCTTGGGAACATACATCCAGACGCCACCATGGGATTCGGAAGTAAGCATGATCCAATCGGGTAGTGTATTCCCTGCAGACGGAACAGCGTATGAATTATAATTATCCTGTAGGGGGTCGCCACCTGAGTCATAATAATCCCCGATACCCCCGTTTCCGTCAAAAATAGAACCGAGGATAGGGCTATAACTAGTGACCATCGGATTCAGGCCTCCAATTTTACTCCAGCCATAATCATTCGCCCATCCAAAAATGGGATTACCATCGTCAGTGCCATCCGATCCCCCAGACCACTCTATACCACCTGTTAAGTTAATATCATTCCTAATGTCAACGAAAATATTACCACTCATTAAATAGATGTAATACATTTCAAATTCAAGTGCAGCGACATTTGGTACCGTGAATAACATAGGGGGGGAGATCTGCATACGTTGGTAGTAGATTTGCGGACCATCTAAAAGAGTAGCATAAAAATCAACATAATCATCAATCCCGACAGAGCAGGCACATCCGACAGCATGGAGCCCAGTCACAAGATATTGCTGTAGGTACAAGATGACCCGGCAAGGTCCATCGATAATTGCCCTTTTATCCCCATATTTTTCCCAACTTATTATAGATTTGCCAGTTCCGGCGCCTCTGGTGACCCCCATAGGGCCGACGTATTGCTGAGGTGAAGTGGAACGGCCTCGAGCTGCCGTTTGTTCTGAGTTATAGGTCTCCATGTAGCTCGTGTCATCCGCGACCGAGGGATACCACACCGAGGGATTGTCCAACGTGGAGATCAATTCAGAATATGCCCTACTCCAACTTGAGTAGTCATACCATAATCCCTCCCGTCCAGCAAAAGGTTCAGAAAGAATTTCCATAACATCATCTGAAACGCGGCCATAGCCATACATCTTATTGAAGGATGTCAGAAGTTGCTGTCCATCAGTCTCTCCGAAGAGTTTAGCAGAGTCTAGAAGGCTCGGATTATTTTCATTCAAGGAGCTTTGGTAGATATCAGAAGTAATTGTCATACTATCAGGGTCCCAGCTAACATAATCTTTCAGAGGGGTCGTAATTAGGGGTGACCCGAGATTGATCCCACCGTCAAAGGGATCGTAGATAGAGAGATTATTATAATAAATATACATCCAACAGTGACCACCATCAATAGGATCGACGATCTGAAGCTCAAATCGGTAAGGGAAGGATGAATAATTCCACCAAAGCCAATTATCCGCCTTCCGACCTGGATAGGTGTAGAAAACAAGTTCATCATCTTTATCAAACCTGCCATTCAGCTGTTCATAGTTAAATGCAGCAGCTATAGCTGGATCCGGATTGTATTTATCAGGAGTTTTGAACCACGTATCCCCCATATAGATCACGTTAGTGAAGGGACCAGCTCTAGGGGCGCCCCCCGCAGTCAAGATCCATGGTTCGCTCGCATCACCTGCGTATGGCGTGGTCGGCCACGAATCATGCGGCTTAAGGGGATCATTATGATAGATCCACACCAGGTCATCTCGGTATTCTGGGTCGATGTTTACGCGTTCGTCCGTGTAGGAGCCATCGGGCTGGTATGGGCTCACGAAGGTGTGAGTAGGAATGCGGTACCAATCAATTTGCAGATCATTATAGCTAGCATAAGAATCGCCTTCACTCGTAACAAGCTCCCCGTTGATCCAGCCAAGCCCCGGGGTTTGATCGTTGCCTATTCGGCCTTGGGTTGGCATATCTATACCTGCCCATCGGTTCAAATCTGCAATTTGCCAAACATTAGCCCAGCCCTTATGATCGATCTGGTAGGGGACAATCACCCACTCATAGTGTGCATTCAGATATACAACCCGGATGTTAGACTCGTTTAAACCTTCTAACGCGTTAAAAATCTCAGGATATGCCTCAAAGCCGGTTCCTGCCCCCGAACCGGGATCATTCCAAGAAAAGTCAGGATAATTATTGAGTATAAAGGGATAATTTACGCGGGTGAAATTTGATTCGCCCGCAATTGTAGACCAATAAGGAATGGGGGGGGTAAATTCATCGTAGATTTCATCAGGGATTTCATGGATCATTGGGGGAGAGGAACCATCCCACCTATTAAGAGCAGGAATTATAATTGTGAGTAGAATGAATATTCCAAATACAAATAATCTAGTTCTTCGAGATACCACACGTTGATGACTCCTTGAATCTATTGACATAGTATTCAATACCCCGCCATTTTTTTGTAAAACTACAAACTAATTTATTTAAATTAATTGTTTTAGGAATAACCTGTTCGTATTGAATAAATATAACCAATTTTCAACTAAAAAAAGTGGTGTGTGATTGTATTCAATCACTTTTTGAGGTGCGATAGTATTCAATTACGTATTCAGCTATTTTATTAAGAAAATTATGTGATTCTATTCAATCACATTTAACTCTTTCATTATTTTTCGGCGAAAAACAAAAAACTGTTCAAAGAAATTAATTGATTTTGATTAAAATGAAAAAGTTGGCATAGGCTTGAATGAAATCCAAAAAATATTCTAAAATTACTTAAATATTAGGGACAAGTTTGAAATATTTAAGTACTAGAAATGATGAAAACAATAACATAATAAATAAGAAAGAATTAAAATAAAGATTTTAATAGGTGATAAGATTGGAAGATAGCGAAGAACCAAAGGATCTCCTCTCATCGATCGTCGATGGCATCAGAGAGGCCGTTGATAATGTTGTTGAAGAGACCCAAAAAATCTGGGATAAAATTCTGGGTAGAGAAGGCGAGGGCGAAGAAGGCGAGGAAGCTAAAACCGGCTTACAGAAGATTATCGAGGATATCACAAAGTGGCATAAAGAACTATGGGATAACCTTTTAGGCAGAGAAGGCGAGGAAGGCGGAGAAGGTGGAGAAGGCGGATTCGACTTAGCAAAAATTATTCGAGATATCCGTAACCAAGTTCGCGACTTTTTAGGAATGGAACCCCTACCAGAAGAATAAATCCCCTTTTATTTTTTCTCTCTTTTTAACGGGGTTTCGACTTTTTCGAGCCATCCAAGGCGTACATTCTCCCTTACTACTAAATAAGGAATATAGGGCTTGATATCAATTATCGGAGTCCCGTCTATTGCGTCTAAATTTTTGATCATTAATCGGCGGTTCCCAATTCGATTTACTAGAGGGACTACAGCAAGCAAGAGATGATTTGGACGATTAGGAGAACATGTTGTAAAGATACCATGAAGTTGAGTATCCCATGGAGTGGTAGTCTGTAGATGTTGTTTTTCAGATTTATGGGCATAATAGATTAAAATAATGTGGGAAAAGCCCTCTATATCTTTTAACCCATCAGCATATTCTTCATAAATTTCTAATTCAAATTCGTCTTCAGATAAAATTCCTTGAAACGGAGTCTGTGATCGATTTCTAAAAGGAGAATGGATAATCCCAATGGGTTCGAGCTCAATTTTTAGCAAATTTACACCACCAATTAAATTCTTTATTTGAGATTCAATAAATAATTACGTAGCAAAGTTTATACCTGAGTTAATATAAGCTGGTTTGATTTTTTATTTCATCAGGAAAAATTTTATTTGAGAAGTTGAAACGATAATAACGTATAGGTTTTTCACAATTCAAGTTTTGAATATGTGAGAATTCAGTAATTCCTTTGAATGGATGAGATAGGATGGAACTATTAGAAAAGTATGATAAGATTGTATATTACTGTTCGCACTGTAGATTATGTTCAATCGCGAATTATCATGAATTAAAAGATTGGGTTCCAATTTGCCCGAGTGGAAGCTACTTCGGATTTGAAAGCTATTTCGCTGTCGGGCGGATTGAGATTATTCGCGGGTTACTAGAAGGAGATGTGCCGACCGATGCGGAGGATCTTCTCCAAATTATTTATGGATGTCAGGTTTGCGGTGGGTGTTTTGTCCAATGCAAAGATCATACAGCGTTAGGGGCTGTGCAGAATCAGGTAGAGACATTCGAAGATCTTCGCACAGCAGTTGTAGATTCAGGCATTGGGCCTATGCCGGCACATGTTGAGATTAAAGATGATACTTTAAAATATCACAATCCTTATAAAACAGATAATGAAAAGCGGTTTGATTGGCTTGAAGGAAGGGCTGTATCCGATAAAAAAGAGGATATTGTTTATTTCGCGGGATGTACCGCTTCCTTCCGTGAGAAAGAAATTGCCCAAGCGACGGTTGATATTTTTAATAAGCTGGGGGTAAAATTTTCCATATTAGGAGCTGAGGAATGGTGTTGTGGATCACCGATGCTCCGAAGTGGCATGAGAGCGGACGCAATAGAAATAATGGAGCACAATTATCAAGCCATTCTTGATTCAGGCGCCAAAACTGTAATGACAAGCTGTGCAGGTTGCTACAAAACGCTTACCCACGACTATCCAATGCTCCTTGGTAAGGAAAAATTAGAATTTAAAGTGGTCCACACCTCCCAATTTCTTAATAAAGAGTTGAAAAAGCGAGGAATTAAATTAAAGCCGCAAAAGATGACCATAACGTATCATGATCCGTGTCACCTTGCGCGTCATGCCGCAGTTCGGAAGGATCCAAGACGAGTCATTGATATGGTTCCAGATATCAATTTCATCGAATTTCAAAGGAATGGGAAACAAGCATGGTGTTGCGGTGCGGGCGGTGGAGTGAAAAAAGCGTTCGCTGATTTTGCCCTCTGGACAAGCAAGGAACGGATTAAAGAGGCTAATCAGATAGAAAATCTGGAGACAATTGTATCAACCTGTCCATTCTGCAAACGCAATCTTAAAGAAGGGTGTGAAGCACTCGGGGAATCTTACGATGTAATTGATCTCACTGAGCTGATCTTGAAGTCGCTATAAAACTTGAGGAATAACAAATTAGCTCATATCCACGGCATGCCGTGACGAGCTTTCTTCTTTAGGAATCTTATTAAGAGATTAATATCGATTATATTATCACCAACTTTACATAATTTGGGAAGGGAAAGATATGCAAAATTTGAATGAATTAAAAAGAGAGTGGAAAAGACAGAAAAAACTACCTGTACGTCTTATCTGTTTTGGTTCAAGCAATACGGAACTGCACTGGCATAGTCTAGGGCATCATAATTGGGTTTCATGGCTCGATTGTGCTTTGAGAGAATGGGTCGGGAGACATATTACAACGATTAATCAGGGGATCAGCGGAGAAACTGCAGAAGATCTCCTCATTAGAATTGATCGGGATGTTCTCTCCTATTCGCCGACTGCTGTAATCGTTACAGTCGCGGGAAATGATGCAATGCGAGGCCATTCACTTGAGACTTATCGCAAAAATTTGACAGAAATCATTGAAAAAATAGAAGAAATTGATGCAATACCTATCTTACAAACTTACTATTGTCCGCTATATGAAAATATCACGGTGGAATCGTTTAAACAGTTTCCAGATTTTGTGGAGATTAACAGACTATTAGCTTCCGAGAAAGACATCCCATTAATAGATCAGTATAAATATTTTCACCCCTTTTACGAAAATGACCGTGAGAGTTATAAACAAATCATGCTTGATGGATTACATGTCAATCCTCTGGGAAACACCATTATGGAAATAATAGCTTGCCGTTCATTTCATTTACCAGATCCGAAGATTCTCGATGAAGCTCATCAACAGGATGTAGCAAAGTTCCTAAAGCTGATGAGAAAGTATTGTGAATTACCACCGCAACGAACAAGATCAGGGAAAGTAATAGAAGAAGGTCAGACTCAATCACATAAAGGTTGATATATTTAGATATTTAAGGATTAAAATTTAATGAATTCGTGCTTAAGTTCTCTTAAATAAATACAGATAAGGAGATTGATGGCATTTAGCAAAGATATTGAAGACTCAGTGAAGGGAGTAATGTGGGGTCTGGCGTTGGGGGATGCCTTAGGTAAGCCCATAGAGTTTAAGCATCTCTGGCGAATAAAGGAGGATTACGGTCCAAATGGAATAACCGAACTACCTATAAACCCAACTTGGACAGATGATACCGAGATGACCTTTGCCGTTGCAAGGGCATTAATTAAAACACATAATATGACGGTCGAGGAAATATCAACTCAAATTGCAGAAGAATTTATTAAATGGTTAGAAAACACAGGATATAGCCCGGGTAATACGTGTATTTTAGGTACTCATAAGTATAAAGATACACGAAATTGGAGAGAATCGGGTATTAAGAGGAGTAAAGGTTGTGGGTCAGCAATGAGAGTGGCACCGATCGGTTTATTTTTTTCTGATTTGGATAAACTATCAAAAGTTGCTTATAATTCATCATTGATAACACATGCTCATCCAACGGTCTTGGCTGCCGCTGTAGGGGGCGCATATTTAGTGAGGCTCACGTTGGATGGAGAAAAAGTCGGGAAATGGCCTGAGAAAGTCAAAAATATTGTGGATTTTGTTGAAGACCCAGGTAAAACTGAATTTTGTGACGCAATTGATACAGCGGTAAGAGCTTTGGATGTTGCAGATGCTGACGAAGCCATCAAATCGATAGGAGAAGGGTGGATCGGTGAAGAAGCAGTCGCAATCGCCCTATATTGCTGTATGAAATATCCCGAACCGGAAGATTTTAAAAAAATGCTCGTTCTCTCGGTGAATCATGGCGGCGATTCAGATTCTACGGGGTGTATTGCAGGGGGGATTATGGGGGCGCGGCATGGATTTGCTGCCCTCGGGAAGGAGATGCATGAGTGGACCGAAAAGCTCAGAGAGCGAGACCGAATGCGAGTTATAATTGAAGAAATGATAAAATCCCTTAAAAATTCAGTATAATTACCCAACCGATACTCAAGGATTGAAATTTAATGGAACCAGAAGAGTTACCACAAAGTTTTTCAGAAAAAAGCTACCCAGCTTGGGTATATTTTTTCCCGATGTATATTCTGCTTTTCTGTTATGCACTTCTCGGTAAAAGTGGCTTCATTATAGTTGTTGATCCTGCAAGTGATGTTATTTTGTATTATCTGCTCACATATTGTATTTTATTCCCGGTCATTTTCGTAGGCCAATGGGTTTTTTATCGGGTTTTAAGTAGACGTGTTGGAGTTTATTGGAGAAACTTCCCCCGTCGGGATAAAATCCTTATTTTAACATATAACATTTTAGGCGTTCTCTTTTATCTCTTGGTGGAACAAATCTTTGGAGTTAATAAACCCTATAATCCTATATTTGACTTCGATATAGGAAGTTTTCATGTTTACACTGGTGATTTAATAGGTTTTTTCATAGCATTCCCGTTGCTGATGATTGGATTTCATGGAATTAACTATGCGATTTGCCATCAGAAAAGAGAGCGGCGTCAGTACCAATTTTTCCTTGTGGTTTTGGGAACATCGGTGGTTGGAACTATTACTCAAGATTGGTTCTGGTTCATTTCAGCGCCATCTCACGATTGGGGACCGGGCTTTAGTATTTATTTTACTTTTTCAGAATGGATTCATATACCTTTCACACCAATCTATATTCCGGTTGTATATTTAGTTGTGGCGCTCATCGCCTTAGGAATCTGGTTTTTATCAACAGTATATTTATACTCATTTAGGAAATATTTGATTTGGTGCGTTGGCCCCTATCTCTGCTTGGTCCTCATAGGGAATATTCTCTTTTTTGCATTCTAAATATAAGAAAATGGGGAGAAGCTAGCCTCTAAGGAGAGGAGAGGGTTTCTTCCGTAAATACACAATTATGATAGAAACAACTCCAATTAATAGAAAGGCCAAGCTGAATCCTGGTATACCACCAGCGGGGAGCTCAACTACCACGTTCTGACAATTTGAGATACTTGTATTTCCACCAGGATTTCCTGCCACGATGACGTAGTGATAAGTCCCATCACCAGGAACTGTGTCCTGATATTCACTAAGCATAACACGTGCAATAGGGGTCTTCCCTGTAATAGACGTGATGGGCGATGTGTCACGGTAGATGTAATAATAAGTGGTCCCATTTACATCATCCCAGTTAAGGAATATTAGGATATTGTCATCTGGATTTGGCGAAATCGGGTTGAGAGTAGGCGCCATTTGTGGGGCGATCCAAAATTCGAATTCTGAAGACCCGAAGGATTCATTCACTTCAAATACGATACGCACTGTGAAGGTTGAAGAATACATGAGGGCGGATAAATTGATCCCAGATTGATGCCAAGGTGAACTATAATTTAAGCTACCTGTGATATTTCCCCCGACTGAATTCCCAAAAATAGTGAAGTTATGGATGGTTGGCAGGACGCTGGTATCATTCACAAGACCATGATACGTTGAGGTGGCGGTAATATTATCGATTATTAATTCAAGGGTAGTAGCATTAAAGAGAAAGTCAGGGGTAGTTACTCCAATATAATGATAAACCGAAGTTAGAGAGGAGTTCTGAGTTAGATTCGCATAATTATCTGCAAATGTGATTTGCACAAAATAATCATCCTCTAATAATTGACTTACATCAATTAATTTAGTCCAGAGATATCCATTCCAAGTTAAATTTCCAGCTTCTAAAGGCGTGGAGCCGTTATGAGCATAGAGGGCATAACTTTTTGTTAAAGCCTCGGTATTATTTAGAATACCCCGTAAATCCCACGTACTTTCAGGTCTGATGGTTACATTAAATTCCTGTACTATTAAACCGGTATAGAGAACGTCCAAACGCGAGAGGTCGAGCGTATGTTTTATCGTGAAGGCACTTGAATTTACGGTGGTCACCGTGGCATTGAATTTATCCTTGAAGAAGGCATTTACATAGTAGTTCCCTTCAGGAAGTCCCGAAACCGACACATCAGCGTACCAACTGGTTCCGCTCCAGCTCATGTCCCCGGTCACACCTGTGAAGGTATGAGTCACATTATCAAAAATGTAATATGTGTAATTACGAGTCCGCCCCTTTCCGACTACCCTAAAGGGTGCATAAGAACTCTCAATATTCACGTTCCGAATTTCAATCAGTTGGGTTAGATTCCCCTTATAAGTTACAATCGGAGTACTAACGGAGGTTAGTGAATGGTTAACCGTGAAAAGCGAAGAATTTGCAACAACATTATCATATCCTAGGTAGTCTGTAAAATTGACTGTCACAAAGTAGTCGCCAGGTAGAAGGTATGCAGTAGAAACATTGATTGCCTCCCAGCGATAGCTACCCGTGTTGTTTCCCCAGGTAAAATTCCCTATAAGTGTTGCGTTTCGAGCTTCAACATTGTGTCCCGTCGCATTACGAATCGTATATGAGTGTATACTCGCCTCCATCCCGGTAATGTTTCCCAAGGTGGTATAGGTACTATTTACGATATCAACAGTAATATTAAAAGTGCGATAGTGCCCACCCAGTGTTTGTACAAAAACAACATATATCTCATTATGATGGTCTACTGTGAAAAGAGTAGATAATGTTAGTGCATGGCTATTATTCCCAAAGGTGTATTTATCTCCAAAGGTCGTGTTGACGTAATAATTCCCTTCAGGGAGATATGATACATTCACATCCAATGCTTCCCAATCCGCACCGGTCCACGTCAAATTGGCCAACTCACTAACTACTGTGAAATTGCTATCTAAAATGGTATACCAGTAAAAGTAAGCGTTCGTATCATTAATCGGCTCCCCATTCACGCCTGCAACATCAATATTTTCAATGTCGATTTCTTGGAGAGTTGAATTATATGATACAATCATGTTCGTAATTGAGGGAGGGGGAATATATCCATACAAGAAATGGAGGATATATTGATCAGCGCGGTATGCGGAAATATCTAGGAATGAATCATTATTGAAGTCCCCTACTGCCAGCACGTTACCACCGTTTTGCACGACTTGGGTTGAAAAGCCGGGCCATTGGGTTGGGTCAATGGAATAATTACTGAAGAAGAATTGGAATCTATCAGCGGTAAGCCCGATCACAATATCGAGATCTCCATCGTCTTCGAAATCACCCACGGTAATGCCTTGTGGAACTTCAATTGCATAGGAAACAACCCGCTGCACTGGAATTGTGGTGATATTTACTGTGAGAATTACTTCACCTGTAGTATTCACCACGATGGAATCATTAACTCCATCGTAATTGAAATCAGCTATGATTGGATAATTGGTACTACTAAAAGTGGATGAGATATTATTTACAGTTGTAATAGTTCCACCGGGAAATTCAGCTTCAACTGCGTAGCTATCATCAATCAAACCCATTACTAAATCGGGGATGGGGCTTCCATCTAAATCAGTGAGTTCTAGGGTTTCAGGTATAGCAGGAGGATCTTCATATCCATCAGAAATGTGATCACCACCAGGCATTCCCAAATCATAATAGAGGCGAAAATCAGAGTAGCCATAATAGATAAAATCATCAATCCCGTCTCCGCTATAGTCTGCAATTAAGTAAACAGAGGCGTCCTGAGATGAATCGGAATCAAACGCAGGTACATGATACACAAAATTCCCGGTCCCATCACCTAGATACACATATCCCTTCACAGTAGAGCCAGGCATACTCTCATTAGTCATGATGAAATCAAGATGGGGATCAATATCGAAATGTCCCGCGGTGATGGAGGTAATTTCTTCGCCAGTGGGTGATGCGGAATAACTGAGCACTTGGTTTGGAGGCAAATTTGTGTAGTTTCCAGTACCATCATTGAAGTATAGGGTGATGATTCTCATCGCATTAGCGTCCTGACTGTTATTTGCGACCAACATATCCAGATCGCCATCAGCATCGTAGTCAGCGTAGGATACGGCGGGGGGCGGAGTGAGGATCGGGGCTTGCACAGTAGTATTGTATTTACCATAATAAATGACGTTGATCTTGTAGAGCGGGGACCAATAGGAGCGATTGATATGTTGGGGATAGGTGAAATTCTCATTGGTAGAACTATAATTATATTTCACATGAATTCGGAAGTAGTACGTCCCCACAGATGAAATAGTGATGTTGTCCGAAAAAATAGCTGGGTATGCGGATCCCGTTCGGACAGGAGTGTTATTAACGGGGATATTACTATTGAGTATGCAGGGGCAAGTTGGGTCATAATTCAGCATATAGTGGATATTCGCGTGCTTATAGCCGATTACTTTATTGGGAACAATACCCGGAAAGTTAGGAGTGTTGTTCCAGAACGAGCTGTTCCACTTGTGGAGCTCATATCCCAATCCCCATGTGACGGAGAAGTTAATAGGATTCAACTCGATGTCCTGTTTATCCACCACGACAGTGTAATTATAATGGATAGCCTCCGCAGCAGGGTAGACGGGAATACCACTGGCGTTTGCGTAATAATCATAGAGCTTATCATCACATTGGGCATGAACTCGGAAGGGAATCCACTTAAACTCCTTGACATAGAAAGTCACATTTTGCGAGAAGACATGAGTAGTGGGTCCACTACTGGATTGTTCAGGAGTGATGAGTCCTGCCACTATTTTGTAATCATTGAAATCATACTTGAAATAATCCCCACCGATGGGCACCATTTCAGGTTCAAAATAAGAATCAGGATTGAAGTGAAGATCTGTGAGGTTAACTACCGTTGTATTTCGAACAACCCAAGTAATGGTTACAGGAATCCCTGCGATCGCCCATTGACCCGGAGACAAATCCGGATTCGTATCAGCAAAATGTTCCCAGGGAATCAAAACTTCGATATGAGGTACAATCTGAATACTAAACATAGAACTCCAAAATACCCTTCCCAAAAACGTTAAATTGATCGCGAAGTAAAAGAGTCCCGTCACAGGAAGGGAAGCGGTAATTAAGCCACCACTCGTGTCCGTGATTAATGAATTCATCAAAGAAATATTAAAGATTTCACCATACCATAGATCGACCAACGTGGTATTCACATCCAGACCAGTAATCGAATAGCTAATATTGAAGGTAGTGAAGCCCGTGGCATTTGGGGGAAAATTGTCAATTGAAAAGGAGGGAAGAACGTCTATACTGATGATGGAACTATTCCAACTCTTAGAGTCTCCATCTATAGAGAAGTTAGCTTGAAAATAATAGCGCCCGGCTTCATTTATGGTAAAGCTATCGGAATACTCGGTGGTATTCCCCGACTTGGCTACCGTCTGACCCAAAGGCTCATCAAACACATTAGTATCGTTATCATAAAAGATTTGAGTTTTATCCACGGTGGAATTAAAGCCAAACACCAACCAATATAATTTAAAGGAATTTCCCGCATACACCTCTTGCGGATAGGAGGGATTAATCTCCGAAAAAGGGTCGATTTGGGTAGTATTTGCGGGTTCTTTCGAATAATACACTTCCTTTATCCCATTTACGGAGGCGATCACCCGGAAGTACCACGTTCCTTTCGTATATACGGCGACGGTTTGGTGAAAATCCTGTAGATACCCATATTGAGAAACTGTAGAGAAAACATTTTCCGCGAAACTGGCATTTTGGCTATATTCTAGGTAGGTTCGATCGATGTAATAAGCTCCCCTGATTGACCAATTGACGGTAAACTCGTAACTTGCGTTATTGGGTGAAGGTAATACAATGATTGTGAGATTAGGGAGAATTTTAATTGAAACGACATCACTGAAATGGTCTTCACCTAATCGGTCAACTTGACCGTGAGCAGTAAAGTAATATATTCCAACCTCGTTGAAGGTTAATTGGGCAGAATAGGTTCCGGCACCACCGGACTGGATTACAGTTCCTGTTCCCCCGGGATCTGACATTGGGTTGGGATTATTACTGATTCGGAGGTTGGTAGATTCCACAGAGGAGGGTCCAAAGATGTTCCACTCAACTGTAATTTGTTCCCCAGCTGTAGCATTCATGGGGATTGATGTAACCTGGATTCTAGGTTTTACCACAATCGATATGTTTTTACCGTAATAATTGAAGGGAGGTATCGTTGAGTTAATATAAGGAAGGAAATACCACGTTCCCGTTTCGTTTAGGATGATAGTGGTGTTATGCTCTTGTAATCCTCCGCCACTCACCGGCTTCAAAGAGGTTGCCCCAGTGTAGTCAACTCGGGGATATGGAGTTTGCCCATATTGTAAACGAGTTTGACCAGTGGTAGAGTTGGACGTTTCCCAAGTGATTACAAACGGTTCACCAGCAATAGCCTCTTCGGGGTATTCAGTAATTTTAGCTGGATTGAATCCAGCGGTAACCGGAACTTCTTCTTGGATGTCCCCAGTCACATTTGCTTGAAGCCCATCAATAAGATCAATTTCAAAATCATGGGAGAACGAGAGCGGTCCAGCAGATGCAAATAGGTGTGCTGAAACTCGGATAACGAGGTCAAGTCCTAAATTATATTTCAAATTCTGGATTAAAATATCAATGATATCACCTTTTTCTGCATCGGGATCGGGGTAAATATTGGCATAATTAATATCCCCTGCATCATCCCAATGCATCTGGTTGGAATCGAAGGAGCCAGCGCCACTCGCGGAAATATCCCCGGTCAAATTCCCCGTTCCTTTAAAAAGAAAATCTACATTCACTTCGCCTAGATTCATCGAAATAACTTCGAAGATCTTGCCATCAAGGGACATCCCGATTGAGAAGAAGGGCTCAGTCTCCCAATCCCCCACAAACCCGTTCGCCGATTGTACTATTTCCAAATCATCGAGATCTGCAAACTCAGCTTCGCCAGACAAACTGATTGCAGCATATCCCACCGTATATTCTATATCAAAGAGGGGGATGTCCAAATTTGAAAACTCGCTCGTATTGAAATCATACCCAACGAGTTCAATCCAGACGTCATGCCCAAGTAGCTCATCCATATAGGGAATTTTTAATTCTAAACTATACCCCGCAGCAACTGATCCACCAAATGTACCATCTCCGGCTTCATCCCCGTCTACCCCCACATAATAATTAAAAGGATGCCCCGCGATTTGATCATTCGGCTTGAAATAGGAATACAACATACCTTCTAACAGTAAATCTAGCGCATATCCAGCATATGCGGATAGACGGAGTGCACTAGGTCCGAGACCTAAAGTCCAGTTATCACTCCACGTATTACTCCATGTATGGTCAATTGAAAGGGGGTGATCCGTTGCAGATAAAACTGTGATGCTGTCGATCGCCTCAGAATCAGATTGTAATAAGGGAATATTAAAGAAAGGAATCCAAAGCTCATCCTCAATTTCGTGGCGATCCCCCCAGTCCCAGTCGATATCGGGGACGATGGTGGCTGCAACTTCTACAAAATCGAAGACGGTCTTGGTCTCTTTATCACAAACTTTTCCGGCGGGCCAAGGTAGCCAATCACAGACTTTTTCTGTAATCGTTCTGGCAACTTTTATAAACTTTGTGGGAGTAGGGATGTGTAAGTAAGCCCCATAATCAATAAAGCCATCCCAAGAGAGTAGGATACCAGGTTCGATCGAATACACAAACTCATGCGCTAGAATTTCAACGACCTTCCCAGCAGATCCAACAGGCACATGGATATTGATAGATTTCAGATTTTCTTTACCAGGATCGTAATATTTCAAATCCAACCGGGATTTATCATCATCAAATTTCGCGTTGGCATCACCCGTCAGTTCGAGAAGACTTTCTAAGAGGCCTCGGATTTGAAATTCAACGTAAGCACCACACCCCGCATCAAAATAGACACCTGCCCAATCACCTATACCATATTCCAGACGTCCCGGGATTCCTAATCCAAGTCCAAATTTTGGAGTACTGAGTAAAGCGCCAATTGGAGTAATTACACCTGCTTCGAGTAACGCCCCTAGATCCAAGTTAGGCGAAATGCTAATCGGTAGTGAGAGGTCCAAGGACCAAGATTTATCCCAATCCACGATTTCATATCCTGCTAGTTCTAAATAAACATCAATATCAGCCCATAATTCCATGAATGGTTCGATACTAATGTCAGCCCAGAGCGAGAACGTATCTGGATCGGGTTCCACGTAGGAACAATACGTGAATTCTTCCCCTTCTGAGACTGCAAGGTCATTAGCCCAGGAGTAGTAATCCACTCCAAATTCGTATCCAAACGAGATATCATAGCGTATACCAATTTTAAACCCTAATTCGACAGATCCTTCAACGGCGGCTAGATCCCCGGGAAGCTGTCCATCGAGATTGATTTTTTTACTGAATCCGATACTATATTCGTTAGCAGCCCCAACACTCCCAGTAAAATCAATATCAGTTTTCTTCCATGGCTGCTCGGGGGTGGTATTTACGAAATAAGCAGGAGGAGTATCCGTATAATTATCATGAGGTTGTTCGAAATCTATATCAGAGAAAGTTCCAGCAGTGACTGGTTGAATAGATACCAATGGCATCAGCATAAAAATGAATACAATAAATAAGCTCGCAATCTTTTTACTCATCAAAATCCCCTTATTTCGGTTATGAAACCTAACTAGTATTACCTTATGGAAGGTTAGGTTATTAAATATGTTAGGATTAAGCATTAATTCTTATTTCGCCATATAAATGTCTCTATGAAAGTGGTTGGGGAGCTTTCAATTCTAAAAATTCAAAAAAGGAGAAAGAGTAGAGTTTTATAGAGATTCACAGAAGTTTCGAATATCAGCAACTTTTCTTAGACGAGAAATACAGGCGTATTGTGGTGGGATGAGTTTAATCTCTTTTTTACGATACCGGTTTATTGCGGAAGTTGGATTAGCCCATTCGCTTGAAATAATTTCTGATGAAGTGGCCTTTAAATTCTGCCCAAGTGGGAGTTCCGCGAGGTAGAATCTAGTATCGTAGCGAATTGGTGAGAGATCAGGGGTAATAAAATGACGAAAATAATAGAGTCGATCTACAGCGAACATTAAATTTTCTTTCTCCATCATGTCTGTAAAAAGTATTTGGTTCTTGAGTAATTTCTCTCTGTAAGCCTCAAATTTACTCTGAAGGGTCGGATTATCTAAGTTTATAAGGTTAGAATTACCGTCATACGCAAAAAGGATACCGACTTCCTCGAAAACTTCACGAATTCCTGTGATCCAAAAGCCTAGACTTAGATTTTTATCATCGTGTGAAGTCTGTTTATCCAATATGATTTGATGGGCTTGATCTTTATCTAATCCTTTGCATCTTGCAAGGCTTTTTTCCAAAATATCCTCATCTTCTAACTTTCCACCGGGGAAGGCATGGAATCCACCGAGAAATTTCATTTTTTTTGATCGCTGAATGAGAAATATTTCAAAACTGCGGTCATTGGATTCATCGGTCCCTTCTTTTAATCGATAAAGAATTACCGTGGATGCAAATCTTGGAACAGCTGGCATTTACCTCAGAAATAGGTAAGAAGAATACCAAATAAAGTGTTTCTTAAACTGAATTTAAAACTTTTAAAAGCGGAAGTGGAGGAATTAATGAATCATATATCGGTATTTGAGAGTCCCTCTTAAGCGACATTCATTTTCACCTTCGGAAACGAAGATTCCATCAAAGAGTGTTTCAAAGGCTGAAATTTCTTGTTTAGAGTGACTGTTTTTGTTTATTTGAAAGATTGAAGAGACACGAGGATTACGTCGAAGACTAGAAACACATTTCCTCATAAATTTGTAAGCAATATTGAACTCATGCCAGAGAATGAGATCGGTAAGTGAATCAAATATGATAAGAAGATATTTTTTCCCCTCCAATTCATTGACTACATTATTAATCGCAAAGAGAATTTTATTTTCATTCATGGGGATAGCCCCAAACTTTTTAAACTCATAGTTTGAGATTGTTGAATCTAAAACGCTCAGCTCGATCGTCATCAGATGAAAATCAGATATTTCTTTAGTATAGAAAGTGGAATTACCTTCTTGGGTAAGAAGCAGAATGAAGACATCTTGTTTCATTAAATCCTGTATGTAAGAACCGAGAAATTCTTCTTTATTGGATTCAACGGTGTATTCCATGAGTAATTGGGTATTAGTATGCGGGCTGGTTGGTTTAGGTAATACAGATTCAAAAAACTCATAGCATTTCGTGAATTTCATTGAAATCAACGCCCTCTATTAAAAATAATATTCTCTGAATTTAACCCTCATTATCTCATTACTCTTTAACTTTTAGAACTTAAATAGATATTCAATTATAAAGAGTTTTTCAGTTACTGTGATTTAATCCTCACGAACATGATTTCGGAGCGTACCTATTTTCTCAATCGTCATTTCTATGAGATCGCCAGCTTTGAGAGATCTAGGCGGTTTCCTTGCAGCACCCACGCCAGGAGGCGTACCAGTACCGATGATATCGCCCGGTAATAGGGTTAATGAATCGCTGATGAAAGAAACTATCTCAAACACGTTGAAATTCATGTTATTAGTATTTGAATCCTGCATAACAGCTCCATTCACTTTACAGGTAATTTTCAGGTTCAGAGGGTCGATCTCATCAGATGTCACAATCCAAGGACCGAGAGGTGCAAATGTATCGAAGCTTTTAGACCTGAAGAACTGCTTATCACTCATCTGCTCCATACGCGCTGATGTATCATTCAAAATAGTGTATCCTAATATGTAGTTGGGCGCGTCTTCGATGGAAACCCTCTTGCACTTCTCGCCGATGACAATTGCTAATTCTACTTCGTAATCTAGAAACCGGATGGGGAAAAGCGGCTTATCCATTTTGCGTCTTGTTCTTGGAATTACAATCGAATCCTCCATTCCTATAATCGCGGTCGGTGCCTTTGTGAATAGCATCGGGAGTTTTGGAAGCTTTTGACCCGTTTCTGCAGCATGATCCTTATAATTTAAGCCCAAACAAATAATTTTTGACGGATTTAAAACGGGGGCTACAAGTTTCACGCGCTCTAAAGGGATAGTCTCAATTTCATTTTCTTTATCTTCTAATATCTTATTCAATAGAGATTGTATAGTGTTGAAATTACCAATAAAGTCAATGTCAGTTAAGATCAAACAGGAGTCGTGCCCTAAAGCTTGGAAAACGCTCTGTAAATCAATTACACTATCATTAGATGTTAGGAGTCCTGTCTTAATTATCCCGGCATGTTCAAAATTAAGGAATTTCATCGAATTATCAGCTCATTACTACTATTTGAATTATATGTAGGAGTGGAATTAGAATAAAAGTTCGCGGATTGTTATATCCCCAATCTTGAATTGCTTTGGGGGAACAATATCCCTGACTTTCACCAATGCGATCGCATTTTTCGGGCAGTTCGAGGCACAGACGCCGCAACCGATGCAAAATTCGTCCCTTACCACCATTCTTTCATCAGAGGAATCCGCTTCGTTTGGCCATTGGTGATAGATTATACCCAGGGGACACTTTTTTAGACACGTATCACAGAGGACGCAAAGTTCTGTATCAATTTTTGGTGCAAAATTACTAGGAGTAACGCTAGTGATATGATGATTTTTAAATGGATAAAGGGTTCCACAGTGACACCCACAACAGTTACATATTAATAAGCCCGATTCGGGACCCGAGCTGTTGGCAGCGTTATGTACAAGTCCAGCTTTTTCAGTATCTTTAAGAAATTGGATTGCTTCTTCTTTAGTAAGTTGTTTTCCTATACCACGATCGATTAGAAATTGGGCAGCAAAGCCACAGAAAAGACAGCCCAATTCAGATGAGGCTACTTCGCAGGGTTCTCCCGATAATTCCCCAATTTTCCGACAATCACATGGTTTAACCACAAACAAATCATGGCTATTAATTAAGTTCTCTACCAATTCATATGGGAGGACCTGAGACTGATTATCTATTGATTCATCTACTTTGATGAGTTTCTCTTTAGCCTCATACGGAAGGAGTGGACGAAACAAGGTGAAGTCCGTTTGAATCAATTGTTGCGGTAAAATTTTGTCAAAAAGTTCCCTATAAAGTTTAGCAATCTTTTGAAGCTTCTCTTTAGAATCATTATACACACTGTAATACAATTCGAATACACCCGGTAGGAGTGGAAGGAGCCCAAATTGATTTCCCATTCCAATAATAGTGCCCCTACTTGCTAAGCGTTTCAAAACTTCTTTAACTTTATCTTTGGGAAGTGATGCCGCTTTGGCTATTTTTCGGGGGGAAGTAAACTTTCCGACGCCTTCGAAGTAGGATAAAACCTTAATTTCCTCTTCGTTCCAAAGAGTTTTTAACAATTCGAATATTAATTTGTGTTTGGGTGCATACACCGGTCCTAATTTCAGCTTTTGTCTCACAATTTCGTAATAATCTACATCAGACATTGGCAATCCCATGAAAGTTAATTTGAGAGTTATTCATATACCAATTTTTATATTAATTAATATAATTTTTTAGCTTTAGATTTCAAACTTATTAGAAATATTACAGAAGGATGAATTATGCCAACTCGAGTGCAAGCAAAAAAATTGGATAATGTAACGTTTCAAGTAAAAGTAAAGGATTTTCCTGAATTTATCATGGATGAACCCGAGGCATTCCATGGAAATGATAGAGGCCCATCTGCAGGGGAGTATTTATTAGTCTCGATCGCAGGATGTCAAGGAGTTTCCTTCCAGTTCTGTCTTCAGAAATTCGGAATTGAAGTGGAAGAAATGGTGGTGACAGTAGAATCGAAAATGAAGCATGTTTTTCGTGAAAAATACGAACGCGAAATACTCAATATCGTGAAAATCAATGTAATCATTGATGTTAAGCTGAATAATCCAGACGATGAGGAAGATTTGTTGGAATGCTTTGAGGTATACAGAAAATACTGTGTGGTCACCACCTCGGTGGAGAAGGGAATTCCGTATGAGGTAAAATTGAATCACTCATCTTAATTGAGTGGAGTTTTTTTTGGGAACTGATGAGAAATGTATGATATGTCGGAAATTACTTACTGAAAATATGGTGAGATGCCCCTATTGCAATACCCCAGCACATAAGGATGAGTTACAGCGCTGGATCCGCCGACATGGATCCTGCCCTCGTTGCGGACGGGAGTTAAAACCGTATGCGGAGTAATATTTAGACGAACTTGTACTAAGATAAAGATTTAATATTTGGATTATTTTACATTATTGAAGAAATAGATGGAAGAAGTAAAATGACAGGGCTTAAAACTGATGTGTTGAAAGCAATTGTGGTGTCAAAATTTGGTCAAGTGGGACCAGAAGCGGTGGCGTGTTATCCGGATATGTTTGATGAAGTAACTTTAACGGATATCTCAATAAAAGCAGTATCCATCTTAGCTGGTGAAGAGGGTGCCATACCAGACCCAGAGAATCTCTCTGTATTGCCTATGCCTAAATTACAAATGACTTCCGTAATTTTTCTATTTGAAATACCCGATCCCGAGGCACGAGGGGGAGTTGTGCTCGCGGCGCTCTCAGTCCTGTTCAACCACAAATACACATCAGTAATTTACAAAACCATGGATGATCTGATAAAATTAATCACCCCGATGGAGAAATTGAAAGGACCTATGAAAAACAACGAGGATATCACCGATTCCCTTACCCAACTCTATCAGGATATTGAAACCTTTTTGAGCAAAAGCCAACAGGATGAAGTTACCAGATATCAAATAGATCCACAGGCGCAAAAAACATATAAATTCAAATATTCCTTTAAAATCATCGTAATTGGTGACGGGCGTGTTGGAAAAACCACCCTCTTAATGCGGTTTGTTGATAAGGCGTTCCGCGAATTATATATCCCTACTTTGGGAGTTCAGGTTTCGTTAAAGAACATGGATTTTGAAGAGAATACTTTGGTTAAGTATAATCTCTGGGATATTGCCGGACAAGATCTCTTTAGTCAAATTCGGAATAAGTTCTATGTGGGAAGCCAAGCGGTGATAATAGTGTTCGACGTCACAAATAGCATGTCGTTTAAAAATGTCGAACGATGGTATAATGATATGCGTCAATCCCTACCTCAAGAAATCCCGTGTATTCTTGTTGGAAATAAAGTAGATTTACCAAGGATCATAAACAAAATAGATGGACGGGAGATAGCAAAAAAGTTGAAGATAGGTTTTATTGAGACTTCAGCAAAGACGGGAGAGAATGTAGATAGAGTTTTTGACGATTTAGCTCAAATTTTAATCAAAAAGAAAGATTATACTGCAGAATGGTTATTGGAGGATTAGGATTCAGCTTACTTCTGAACGAGACCAGTGTAACGGTGACTCAAAACTGAGGAGAATTTCTTGAAAAAGAAGAGGGGTAAAAGAGCTAAAAAACGCGGCAAGAAAAAATTGAATTCCTCTTCAAAAACTTCTGTTGATAAAGTAAAAACGTTAGCAAATCCTGAAAATGCTGGAACTCTTGCGGAGGAAGATAAGGGGAAGGAATCTCTAGCTGAGGAAGATAAGGGGAAGGAGACTCACGCTGAAAAAACTGGAGAGATTGAAACTCGTGATGAGCATAGAGGAGACGTTAGTGAAATTGTTGAATTTATCAAAAGTCCAAGTGATGAAGAAGAAATAGCGAAGCATTCTGAAATATCAACTATAAAAACAGAATTAGAACGTGAATTATCAGTATACTCAGAAATACAAAAAAAACTGGACAAACAAAAAGCAACGATTGTAAGATTGAGAAATGATATCAGAGAAAGTAAACAGGAACATAATGAATTGAAAATTCAATTTAAGAAGGATATAAGCGGTAGGGACTTAGAAATAAAAGTGCTTAAACGATCTACAAAAAAATTCGCTAAGGAAATTGAGCAACTAAAGAGAAAACAAGTTTTATTAAGGGAAAAATTTCAAATGGGTATCATCGGTGAAATTAAACAGTTTTTAACAAAAAAACTTGATATGATTGATATTATTGAGCCCTCTGAAGAGGCAATAAAGACGATAACTCAGCCATTAGAAACGAAAATTGACGAGTTGAAAAAGATTGTTCTGATAAAAGATATGGAAGCAAATAAGTTAAAAACTGAATTTTCGGGAATAAAGCGGATGGATGATAAGACCAAGAGTGTTCACGATAAAATCCTTAAGGAAAATAAAACCTTAAAAAAGGAAATTCAAAAATTATTTAAAGCTAATGAACTCCTGAGAGAGGAAATCGATAAAATACATGAAGAATTAAGTAAATAAGGATTTTACATATATGCTCGAAACAGTTCAAAAACACGGTCAACCATAAGCCCAGCACTCTTGAATTGGGTCAGTTCGCCACTCCATATTTTTAAATTTTCTTCGAATTCCTTTTCAAACTCCTTTGTGAGTGCAGCTAATTTCTGTTCATGCCATGAAGAACTATTTCCACTAAGAATTAAAGCAGCAACAATATATTTTCCTTGATTCAAGATGATTTCAAATTCTTGATAAGCCATCTTTTGAATGGGAACTGTTTTTGATTTGATTTCAGCTCCAAAAGAACCAATAGCTGATAGAAACCCACTGATTAAATCAGGGTCAATCTCCCAAGTCCCCAATTTCCGATGAAATAATGAGGATCCAACTTCACGATGAATTATTAAAAGATAGCGAAGTTGCATTAGATATTGCTTCTTATCCTCAATGGCTTTTGGAATTTCTTCCTTTTTGAGATAATCTATTTGGAGGACACCACCGAGATCTTCTTGAATTTGTTGTAAAAATGTTTGTGTTATCTCGTTAATTGGTTTTAATTCAGTAAGAGTAAGGATATTATTAATAGGATCAAGATTTCCTTCCAATCGCGAATTAGATATAAGATGAACAAGTTTATCTTTTAACTGGGATGATTTAAGATTCACTGTTTTTGAAAGATACTTTAGATCAGTTCGGTAGCCTTCAAACGCTTTTGTTATGTAGTAAATTCGTTCGATCAATAAGTCTTCAGCAAGATTAGCCTCTAATTTCTGAAGAGCAATCTCGGTCACCGTGATGGTTTTTGTCCATAATTGTAATTTTTCTTCTGAAAATTTCGCAAAATCTGAAAATTTCTTCGAATTCTCTTTAATAAACGAATCAATTTGAGAACTTGCTTTTTTGATCAAGGTAGGAATATTTTTTAAATCATTATTGAAGGTTTGTTCTTGCTCTAGAATCTTGGCATCCTCTAATGAATCATTATAAAGTCTCATTAAATCTGAGAAGCTTTTTGTTATCATCATTTTCTGGTTTTTAATAATTAAGCCTAGTTTATTTTTTTGTACAAGCAAGTCTTTTTCTACACTGAGATTATTAAGTTGATTCAAGAGCGTTTGCATTGATTCCAGAATGAAGCTTTTATCCTTTTCCCATTTTGAAATTACGGTAGCGACAAGTTTTTTGAAGGTTTTATATTTTTTTGAAATTTCCTTAATTTCATTATTCATTTCCGCTTGAAATTTGTTAGATGTTTGAAGAAATTGAGAAATATTAGTTTTCAGCTTCGCCTTTGCTTCACTTACATTCTCATGTTTGATTAACAAATCTATATGCTGTTTGAGAGCTTCAAACTTATCGGTTTGATCCGTAATAAATTTTCTAACCTTCTTTTTCAGTTCTATTTTTTTGGTCAGCTCAGTTTTTTCATGGAACCTTGTTAAAAGGTCTTCTTTTTGAGAATTCCATTCAGTCTCTAGTTGTTTCAATTCTTTTGTAAGTATTGTTCGAAATTCATTAAATGAAATGTTAAAATGAGAAATCTTAGAGCTATAGGAGCTGATTTCTTTCTCTAAATTTTGAGGAGTTTCTGTAATAAATGCTTTTAATATATCATCTTGAGTTTCCAATTCCTTTGAGGCCAAATCAAATTCTTTGTTTTCAATTTTTTCTACTACAATTTTTTGATTTTCCTCTAATTGTCCTCTAAATTGTTCGAATTTTTCATTGATTATTTGAGGAATTTTTTCACGGGCAGTTAGAATCTCAGCACTTTCGTCCGATAATTCCTTTAAATCGTCTAACTTCGAGTTGGTAAGATTTTTTACAACTATTAGTTCCTGAGATATTTGAGATAGTTCAAGTGATTTATTAAACTGTGAAAATTTTTCCGAAAGATCATGGGTGAGCGCATTTAAATTCTTATTTAAAGAATTAATTTTTGTTTGGGCCATTTGTTGGTCCCTATAATTCTGCTGAAATGCCTTTTCAAAATTTTGAGTTAATAGTTCAACTTTATCAGAGATCTGCGCGAGATAATGTTCGAAGTTGGAGATAATTCTTTGTTCATTCGTTAAGGTTTCCTCATGTTCTTTATCCTGTTCCTTTTTATCTATAAGAGAAATGATCCTTTCCTGAAATTTATCCATATAAATTTTTAAGGCGTCTTTATTAGCAGGCCAGTCGGTTATAAATTCATAGATGCTGTCCTTGAAATCAATATACTCGAATGTAGAGATTATCTCAGTTAGAGTCTTTTCAAATTTGTCGATTTGTTCGAGGATGTCAGCTTTTCCTTGTTCTAGTCTTTCACGCGCTTGTTTTATTTCTTTTTTATCGGTCCAGTTTAAAATTTCTTGCTCAAGGGCATCTGGTAATTCGATTAATGATTGAAAAGATTTCTGAATCTCCGCTTTTTTATTTATACTTAGACTTTTCTCTTTAAATACCTTATCAACTGGAATTGGACTATCTAAAGCGAGGGCAATGAATTTTCTTGGAAGTTTAATATCTGAAAATACAAAATATTTTTTGAAAGTCTTTTTAATTTCTTGAACTTTTCCTTCAATATATTTCCGGCTTATAAAATCTGTAACTGCGGTTTTAAGACGTTCTTCGGCGTTCTCAAAGGGAAATCTCTTACTAAACTCAGTCAAATTTAACTCGGTCAGATTCTGATTTTGGATTGCTTGGATTAAACTTTTACCGATATCATTGGTGATTTTATTGCTTTGATCCAAGTGCTCGTTAAAAAAATTGAGCTGGTCTAGTATTTTCCCGGGGTACCAATCTTTTGATAACAGATGGTAGACCACATATTCTATAAAACCGCTAGAAACCGAAACTTTCTCAACGATAGGATCTAAATAGATTTTATACTCGGAAATACTTTGCTTAAGAATTATTTCTTCGATATATTCTACCAACGGGTCGAAAATCATTATAAAGATTAAGTAACCCTGCACCGTGCTCAGGATATTAGATATAGTCTCCATGATCTGCTCTGAATAACCACCATCATTTCGTTTTAATCCTAGTAAAAAAGTGTAGATACCCCCTAAGTGAATTAAATTGAGCTGATCGAGCAGATAAAACGCTGAAACGCACCAAAAGGTATCTGATACCACTGGAATTTTTTTTGCAATTCCAAATCCGCTCATCTCATGTTGAAAGGGGATTATGTTTTGAAGGAGGGGGTGGAAATCAATATTTTCCTCTTCTTTAATAAGAAAATAAGAAAGTAATTGAAAAATTCGTTCGGTTTCTTGAATATATTGATCTTTCTTCAAGTAACTGATCAAACTTTTCATATTTAACTTGTCAACACTTTTCAAGATCGTTAGGGTATTAATGGCGAAGAAAGTAGATTTGTAGGAAGGTTTACCTTTACAATCAATGCATTTATCCGATTCACAATGCAGAAATCCTTTCTTCTTTTGGAGTTTTAAAATAAAAGTAATATCTTCGGAAATGTTTTCATGGCACGTATTACACAAGTTTTCCCAGAGTATTTCCTCGGGTGGCGATTGCTGAACAACCTTATTACACAAGATACATGGAGATTTTTCGGGGATCAAAGTAGCTCCACAATTAAAACACTTCTTATTTCTGTAGAGTTGTCTCAGCCCACATTCCGGGCAGAAGAGCTTCTCATCAATCATACGCTCTTTAAAAACATTCGTGATATAGAGTAGTGCAATTGCGTAAAAGGATGACCATAGATCAGCTTTTTTACCTTCAATTTTATTAGAATATCCTCCAGTATGTATTCTGTGATGTAGGACATATGATATTAACTTCTTATATTGAGTTTCGGGGAAGAAGTTCAACTTTTTTAATGCAATTATCGCCCAAAACGTTTCTTCTAGCGTATTATAAAATCCCTCGTTATTTTGCTCTAATTCTAAGAATCTTGCCATTGCTTTGGCATCTACTGGAAGGCTCAATTGAAATTTTGAATCCTCTGCCTCTGTAATCCATGGAATCTTATTTGTCATATTGTAACCGATTTATTTTTAGTGCTAATAGATAATAAGCATTTAGAAATATTTATCTTCATGGTAAATCTTCTATTGAATTGAATTTTATTGGAGCGAGAATTTATGCCAGGGATCGTAGGCATCGGAGTTTATCTCCCCTATTATAGGATTAAGCTGTCGGAAATAGCTGAGGCTTGGAATCGAAATACTAAAATTCCAGGTGAAAAAACGGTACCAGCCCCAGATGAAACACCTTTGACCATGGCGCGTAATGCAGTTGTCAATGCTTTAAAACACGCTGATATTACAGACCCAGAGGAGATTGGAGCAGTCTTCTTCTGTTCTAATTCAAGCATGATCGAAGGATCTAATGCACAGGATATTGCTGTTGCGGCGGGATTGAAGCCTGAGGTTACCATTGCAGATTTGCATGGATCTCCACGGAGTTTTACGGCGGCGATCCAACTGTGTTTAGATGCGCTTAAAACTCAGCGAATCAAATATGGATTAATTATCGGGGCAGATAAACTTGTCGGCGGATTGGGAACAAGTGCCGCTGATGCAGCCTCCGAATATGTATCAGCTGCGGGAGCCGGTGCAGTTATTTTAGGAAGTGACGGTATTATTGCAGAAATTGAGGCAACCTCATCGGTAATGAGTGGTATGAAAGAGCGTTGGAGATCTTTGGATGATAAATTCCCACGTGTTGGCGATGGGAGATTCATTCGTGATGTGGGATACATCAATGTTGTTGTCGAAGCGGGAAAAGCGCTCATGGGAAAATTAAATCGCCCCATTGAAGGATTTAATCATATACTTCTACAACAACCGCAAACAGCATGGGTTTCCCGGGCGTTAAAGAAGTTGGGAGCCCCAAAAGAGTCTCTTAAGAAGGTATTATCAGGACCAGGGTTCTTGCTGGGAAAGTTTGGGGATATCGGGGCTGCTTGCCTTCCGGTCGCCCTCGCAGAGGTGTTAGATCACGCTCAAGTGGATGAAACAATTTTGACTATTTCATATGGAGCCGGAGGAAGTGATGCGCTCAGCTGGAGTGTCAAGAATTCGATAAACGAGAAACAGAGCAAAACCACCCCTGTGGCAAAATTCCTGAAACATAAGGAATATCTAAATTACACCACCCATCTCAAATATAATAAGGTGATTTCACAATTCATATAATGATGATATAACAGGAGATGAAAACATGTCTACACCACCACTTTATCGGGACCTCTCGATTAATATGAAGTTTGAAGGAATGAAATGTAAGAAGTGTAATTATATCGCATACCCGGAATATCATCGGATTTGCCTGAAATGCGGCACAATAGACCAGTGGGAAAGGGTGAAACTTTCACCAACGGGTACAGTTCATACTTATATCGTCTCATATTATTTACCCCCAGAATTTGAAACCCCGCTACCTCTAGCGATTGTCGATTTAGATCCACCAGGTGGACGCATTTATGCAATCGCCACGGAGACAAAAGCAGAAGATATGAAAGTGGGCTTACGGGTCGAAATTCAGTTCCGGGAAATGTATCATAAAGATGGGTTGAGCATCCCATCATTCAAATTTAAACCACTGAGGGAGTGATGAAAATGGCTAGAGAAGTTGCAGTTGTTGGATCAGGTATGATCAAGTTTGGAGAATTATTCAACAAAAGCGTGGATAATATGATTGAAGACGCTTATATCAATTGCCTGAAAAATGTGGATAATGGCATTGAACCGAAAGAGATTGAAGCCGCCTGGTTGGGGTCAGCCTATGAACGGTCCGGCGCCTCCTTGGCGGTTCCGACAGGTCTCTTTAGGATCCCCATCAGTCGGAATGAAAATGGCTGTGCCACAGGATCTGATGCAGTCCGTAACGCTTATTTCGCCGTTAAAGCGGGAATGTATGATGTTGTACTGGTTGTTGGGGCAGAAAAGATGCGAGATGCAGCGGGCGGGCTTGTCGCAAAAGCTGCTGCAAAATCAGGTATTGATATGTGGCGTTATCGAGCAAGAACGATGCCTTCCTTTTTTGCACTTCGTGGAACTCGCCACTTTCACGAGTTTGGCTCAACTAGAGAACATATAGCTATGATCTCCGTGAAAAATCATCATAACGGTCATCTTTATCCCTATGCGCATTATCAATTTGAAACAACTGTTGAAAAGGTTGTGAACGCCCCGATGGTCGCTTGGCCGCTCGGCCTGTATGATTGCTGTCCAATCACAGATGGAGCATGCGCAATTATCCTCGCAAGTAGCGATGTCGCCAAAAAATATACCGATACACCGATAAATATTGCTGGAGTGGGATGCGGTGTGGACTCATGGATGCGAGGTTTCGATGAAAACTTCATCGGGTTTCCTGCCACCGTGGTCGCTGCCAAGGAAGCCTATAAGCACGCCGGGATAACGGCGAAGGACGTCAAAGTTGCAGAGGTCCATGATTGTTTTACAGTCACTGAAATGCTTGATTACGAAGATCTCGGCTTCTGCAAAAAAGGTGAGGGACACAAAATGATTGAAGAAGGCGTGGTGAACTTGGATGGAGCCCTACCAGTCAATCCCTCAGGCGGGCTCATCGCGAAAGGGCATCCCATAGGCGCTTCAGGCGTGGCACAAGTAGCGGAAATTTGGGAACAATTACGTGGACAAGCGGGTAAGGTGCAGGTCCCTGATGCAGATATTGGATTACAACATAACATCGGATTGGGAAGGGGTGCAACGGGATCTGCAAGTGTCGTTACTATCCTTCGACGCTAATCCTTTCTTTTCCTAACTCGAAATTGTAATTCTCCCGATTGGGAGAGGATTTCAACTATATGGGTAAGATCCCTCCTTCTCTGGAATGATAAGTTTTCCTTCATAAAGATAATTGAAGCCTTAGAAGGGGAAATGTATAAGGGAAATACTGTAGATA
>JAEOSY010000292.1 GCA_016840125.1 Candidatus Helarchaeota archaeon
TCGGAGAGAGATCAGATGAGTAAATCACAGAAATTACGGTTAGAGGGTCATACTGCGTTAATCACAGGTGCAGGGCGAGGTATTGGGAGATCTTTAGCTGCTCGATTTGCGCAGGAAGGAGCAAATATCATAATTGGTGAGATAGATCTGGCGGGAGCTGAAGAAACACTAGCACTCGTTAAAGAATTCAATGTAGAATCACTTGCTCTTAAAGTAGATGTTTCAAAAAGTGATGAAGTACAAGATATGGTTACAAAAGCGTATGAAACGTTTAATCGAGTGGATATCTTGGTGAACAATGCGGGAATTTTTCCCCTAGGCGATCCCCTCATCAAAGTAAAAGAAGCGGTTTTTGATAGATGCGTGGCGATTAATCTCCGAGGGACATTTCTGTGTTCCAAATATATGGGAAAGAAGATGCTGCGACAGAAGAATATTCTAGGAAGCCAGCTCCGTGGAAAAATTATAAACCTTTCAAGCATGGCGGGAAAGGAAGGATGGGCTCTTTCAAGTGCATACTGTGCCACGAAATTCGCCGTCATCGGGCTCACTCAATCAATGGCGAAAGAGGTTGCACCGCGTCTCACCGTGAATGCAATTTGCCCAGGACTAATTAAAACCCCATTATGGGGAGGCGTCGAGGATAAACTTCAGGAATTACCAAAAGCCTGGAATATCGACCTGCTTTTAAAACGAATAGGGACCCCCGAGGATGTGGCGCCCATTGCGGTATTTCTTGCCTCTTCAGAAAGTGATTACATCACTGGCCAGGCGTTCAATGTCACGGGGGGTATTGTTTTCCATTAATAATTCTGGAAAAAAGGTAGGACACGATCCAATATTTGCCATCTATGTGAGATGACTCACATTACCTCGTTTTGGGTCAAGATTTGTTTGATAGTAATGGGCGGATTTGTAAAAAACTCGCTTTGAAATTTTTCATCTTTAACCGGATTATTGACCACGATTTCAATAGATTCCCTAGCAATTATTCTAGTAGAATGCATCTTATCTAGATTGTGAACGACGATGTTGATTTGCTCCTTATTTAACCCAGCTTTTTGAAGAGAGTCCAATTGCCTTGGTATTAAGGCGGTATCTTCGTCTTCTGCCATTTATTTCACACACCATATTATTTGATAAGTTTTATTCAACTGAATTCTATTTATAATTTTTCAAATACGTGAATTCAGAATAACATCGTTTCACTCTCATTTTCTATTAGAAAATATACATTTATAGGGGAACAGAATGAATAAGATCCAAAATCAGACTGAAGTGATGAAAGAATGGACATTCCAGATTATATAAAGAATCGGTATTGGAAAGACTATCTCCCCGCGGGGATGACCTTGGAAATTGATATTCCTGAGGATATGTCATTGGGTGATCTTTTTTCTTCAGGAGCGAAGAAATATGGGGATAAAATTGCGATGGTTTACTATGGCAATGAATTCAGCTTCAACCAACTCGATCATATGACCAGAAGATTCGCAACAGGTTTAGTGAAGTTAGGAGTGAAGAAGGGAGACGTAGTAGCGCTATGGCTCCCGAACAGCCCGTATTTCAGTGCCTGTTATTTCGCAACGTTATCCATTGGTGCTACATTGACAGCGATTAGCCCTTTGTTCGTTGCGCGAGAACTGGCATACCAGGTTAAAGATTCCGGCGCAAAGTACCTGATAATGATTGATAGGTTCTTTAGACAGTATCGTAAGGTAGCAGATGAATTAGCTGAAGCAGGACTGAAAAAAGTAATTCTTGTAAATGTGGAAGGAAAAGTACCAAAGAAACCCGAAACCGATGTGGTAATGCATTTTAATACGATAATGGATCAAAATCTCGAACCAGAACCAATACCAGAAGTAAAAGTCAATCCCAAAGAGGATGTAGCGCTCATTCAATATACAGGGGGAACAACCGGGCTACCGAAAGGAGCATTGTTAACACATTACAATATAATTGCCAATATCCATCAAATTAAACAGATTTCAGAGTATATGCAAAAGGAATTTTTAAAGTCAGACATCGAATCAATCTCTATTCTTCCATGGTATCATATCTATGGTGTTACATGTGAGTTAGCACTTTCGCCTGCCATTGGAGCGAAAGCCTACGTGATGGCGGTTTTCGACATTGGGAAAATTGTCGAGTTAATCAAGGAATATAAACCCAATACAATGCTCGGAGTTCCAACGATGTTTATAAACATATTAAACTCACCTGTAGCAAAGGATGTTGATATCTCCTGTTTGAAGTACGTGAATGTAGGGGCGGGAGCTATGCCTACAGAAGCTATGAAGAAATGGAAAGAAAGGACGGGCTATGAAGTAGGAGAGGGGTATGGACTTTCTGAAACTAGTCCAGGTGTAACCAACGCACCCCCTTGGGCTAAGAAGAAGTATGGAAGCTGTGGACACCCTATGGCTAATACATTAGTTGGAATTGTGAACACAGAGTTGGAGTTTTTGCCCATTGGTGAAGATGGGGAATTAGTTATCGCAGGGCCTCAAGTTATGCTCGGATACCATAACAAACCTGAGGAAAATAAGAAAGTTTTTTTCGAAGCAGGTGGTTATAAATGGCTCCGAACGGGCGATTGGGCTCGACTTGACGAAGAGGGTTACATCTTTCTCATAGATCGGGTAAAAGACTTGGTGAAGTATAAAGGCCACAGCGTTTATCCTCGGGAAGTTGAGGAAATTTTATATGAGCATCCTGCAATAGACGAATGTACGGTGATCGGTGTCAAGGATCCAGTAAAGGGAGAGAATATAAAAGCGTTTTGCACGATTCAGCCAGAATACAAAGGTAAAATTGCGGAACAAGAGATTATTGACTGGGCAAAGGAAAACATGGCAGCCTATAAATATCCGCGCGTCGTAGAAATTGTCGGTAGCCTCCCTAAAAGTGCGGTGGGAAAAATTTTGCGTCGAGTGCTTCGGGATGAAGAAGCCAAAAAAAGGGAAAAATAATCGATATCCTTTCTTTTTTTGTATAATTAGTCGGGTATAATCGTAATCCTATAAACTTTCTTTCAACCTTATTTTCGATAATATTTCTTATTTAATTGAGCATAACCATTTTAATAGATAATCAAATTAATTTAGATTAACTCATGAGGGAGTATAAATATTTGACTGAGCCGACGGCACAACAACTCGAAACACAGGTTAAGGGCTTAATCCGCACAGCAGAAGAGGAGACGCGCAATTATAATAGGGAGAAAGCTATACA
>JAEOSY010000293.1 GCA_016840125.1 Candidatus Helarchaeota archaeon
GCTAATTGTTCATCAATTTCGAGAGATCTCTTGACATATTTTAATGCATCATCCAATTCTCCTCTCTTAATCAATATCGCTCCGATGGAGTTACTTGCGTATGAGATCCATTTTGACTTAGCTCTGGACTCCTCTTTATGATTTTCTAAAAAATCTAATAGCTTTCGAGCGCATCTTTCTTCTTTTTTGGATAAACCTAGTTTATGGTAAATTAAGTAAGGTACCGCGATCTGATAATGCTCTTTGGGAGTACCAAAGGAATTTTGTAAATAGGTCTCAGGTTTTAATAAAAACGGATCATCTAATTCGTGTGATTGGAAAACAAAATTGAAGATTTCCTTTATTTCTGATGTGTGCATCCATAAGCGATAGATGGGTATGTCTTGACCGGATTTATAAATATCATTTAAGATATTGCCAGTTTTATCGTCCCATTCAACTTTTTGCTCGGATTCAATAGCTAAAATCCTTGGTTCCTTTCCTTTTGCTGAGTGATCTACCCAAATAATGTTTTTAATGTCTTTCAATTGTGATAGTGTGGGGACAATATCGAAATCATCGCTTCCTGAGTATCCCATTATCACAAGTGAACGATTCCGTGTTATATTTCTGAATAGCGGTTTTTTATATGGTTCTAATTCAAAAATTGATTCTCCTTCTTTTCCTTTACCGAAAGCTTCAATTGTAGCAATTAAACTATCACGAGTACTTTTCCCGGTAATGAGATTTTTCGTTGAACCATGAATCTTATATAATGGAATTTTGTTCTGTTGATAGACCTCTTTGGGATCAGAATACATTTCAAAATCTTCCTTTGTAATTATTGGTAATACTTGGTTTTTTTCCACCCCTGATTTCACAATGGCAAGTTCTAATAAGAAGTCAAAGTTCGTAGTCATAACCCAATGTCCCTGCTTCATCATTTCGACTAAAAAATAATGGTTTAGGTTAGGAGAATCGCATTTTCCATAATAATTAATGATTTTCAACTCTGGATCTAATGCATCTCGGATGATCTCTACTAACTGTTCAAATCGTAGTTTATCCAGGAATGAAATATCAATTATTTCTGACTCAGTACTAAAATGCCCAATAAGTGCCTCCATCATTTCCCTACCTAGTGCAAGATTCGAGGGAGGATCTCTTGATATTCCAGCACCCACTAAAAATGTGAATTTTCCATCTTTCGGAAACAAGTCTTGAACCGTGAGTTTTTCCATGTCTTCTATGGGTTGAAGTGATATAAAAGGTCCCCTTTATAGGTATCCACACTCTCAACCCTCTATTCTTCAGCCGAACTTTACACATAAAAATGTAATGAATCCAATACTGACATGTTATCCACCTTAGGGTGTTATAATTGTATCGCGTCCAGAAGATGAAGTGAGAATTTATAATTATCAACAACCATTGTGATAATCAAACGAGTGAGAAAACCACAACGAGGGGAAGCAGAATTCTAATATTTACGGAAGTCATCGGATTTTTAGCGGGTTGGTTATCCGTTCCTGTCATTGTTTTTTCCATTTATCTCATTGTTACATTAATTAAGAATACGAAAGAAGATTCGGGTATCTTTATTATCCCAATGAATATTTTCAAGCTTATTACGATTCCTTTTGTAGTCCTCAGCATTTTCATGGGAATATTCATGATTATTGAGATATACGATGAATGGAGTTTTACGGAACCATGGAGGTTTACAGAAACATGGGAGGAGGTTTTGGTTATTTTTGTATGTATATTTCTATTTATACTCCATTGGGGCATTCTTGCTATTACAATAGAATCCGCACGAAAATTTCCGAAAGATCCCGAAAGGTCCGATTATATTATTACCATGTTTATCGTGGTGTTTCTGTTCATATTTATGGTGACCGGATTCTTTACCGTCAATTTAATTCGATATTTTGTGGGAGAACCAATTTGGGAAGAACGCCAAACCGCTATAATGTTCTACATTTTCATTGGGAATCTCATTATGTATTATCTAATACACCGAATCGGCTTTAGGTGCATTTTTCAAA
>JAEOSY010000294.1 GCA_016840125.1 Candidatus Helarchaeota archaeon
CAGTGGGGTCCTTAATTGAAGAAAATACAGTTTGTGCGACTGGTTCTGGAACACCCTTCGCTTTAGGTGTGCTTGAAGATGCCTATTCCGAAAAAATTACCATTAATGATGCCATTCCCCTTGCCATAAAAAGTGTGAGGACCGCGATTGAGAGGGACATCGGTTCGGGTAATGGAATTGATGTAATTTCAATCCAGAAAGAAAAGGGATATAGCGAAATAAGTGATCAAGTAATTACCGCACAGCTAAAGAAAATTGGAAAAGAATTATGATTCAAACATAATTTCCGCTCATTATTTCATTTTATTAAGCAAGAGTCGACAGAAATAAACAGGTATACTGAGGTAAAAATATGCTTATTGAAAGTGTTCTATCAGATCTTAAGAATTTAATTATCGAAAATCTTCCAGAGAATGTTAATATATCTACTATTGAATTTGAAGGTCCGGAAATCGCGTTATATTCAAAAAATCCCAAAATTCTCTTAGAATCGAGAGAAATCGTAAAAGATATTGCTAGAAAAATCCGAAAAAGGCTTGTCATTCGATCAGATCCGTCAGTACGTCTTGATCAGGAAGAAGCCAAAAAAATTATCTTAGAATTATGTCCAGAGGATGCTGGAATTACATCAATTTCCTTTGATCCGAATGTCGGCGAAGCGATTATTGAAGCAAAAAAGCCAGGTTTGGTAATTGGACGTGGAGGATTAACATTAAAACAGATTACAGAAAGCGTACTCTGGCGTCCATCTGTAATCCGAACGCCTCCTTTAACCTCAAATATGGTTTTAAAGTTAAGACATGCAATAAAGCAGGATAGTGAGAAGAGAAAAAAGCTGCTAAAAAAAATTGGGATGCGTATCCATCGTCCAATTTTTCTGAAGGATGATTATGTAAGATTAACTGCATTAGGAGGATTTAGAGAGGTAGGACGATCCTGTATTTTAATCCAAACCCCAAAAAGCACTGTATTATTGGATTGCGGGATCAATGTGGGATCCTCCGCACGGTCCAATATTTATCCTTATTTAAACATCAATGATTTTAGTATTGAGGATTTAGATGCAGTTATTATAGGCCATGCTCATTTGGATCATCAGGGGCTAGTTCCATTTCTTTATAAGTATGGATATGATGGTCCTGTGTACTGTACCAAACCAACTAGAAACTTGATGACCTTACTCCAATTGGATTATCTCGATGTTAGTGAACGAGAGGGGAGATTACGTCCCTATAGTCAGAAAGACATTAAAAAAGCAATCCTTCATAATATAAGCCTTTCTTATGGTGAAGTGACAGACATTGCACCTGATATTCGGCTAACCTTGCATAATGCAGGGCATATTTTGGGCTCCTCTATTATTCATCTTCATATTGGTGATGGGTTATACAATCTAGCTTACACAGGTGATTTTAAATTCGCAAAAACGAGACTTTTAGAACCAGCAACCACCTCCTTTCCACGATTGGAAACGCTTATTGTTGAAAGCACATACGGAGCACCTAAAGATACCATGCCGTCTCGTCGAGAATCGGAAAAACAACTCGCAAATATTATAAATAGGACGGTACGGGTAAATGGCAAAGTTATAATTCCCGTCCTTGCAGTTGGTAGAGCTCAAGAGTTATTGATTATTATTGAAGAATATATGAGGAGAGGGTTAATTGATGAAGTTCCAGTCTATATTGATGGATTAATTTCAGAAGCAACAGCTATTCATACAACACATCCAGAATATCTTTCAAGAGATTTGCGTGAAATGATCTTTCACCAAGGGATGAATCCATTCCTTTCTGAATTCTTCGTCCAAGTAGATAATGTTTCTGTACGTTCTGATATCATCGAAGGTGATCCATGTATCATCATGGCAACTTCGGGTATGTTAAATGGTGGACCCTCTGTTGAGTACTTCCGCCGTTTGGCACCAAATCCTGAGAATACATTGGTATTTGTCTCCTATCAAGTCGAAGGAACCTTGGGGAGGCGAGTTCAGAAAGGATGGCGTGAAATACCAATGAAAATGAACCGTAATCGAACTGAGGCAGTGCACGTAAAAATGAATATAGTCACAAATGAGGGATTTTCAGGCCATTCATCTCGCCAACAAATTATTAATTTCATCCGCAAGGTTGATCCAAAACCTGAGCGAATAATTACTAACCACGGGGAAAATTCTAAATGTACGGGACTCGCCAGCTCCATCCATAAATTATTACGTATTGAAACCAGAGCCCCACAGAATTTAGAAACAATTAGATTAAAATAGAGTCAGATTCACGGATTGCGGTGCTTTCAAAGCTTGAAAATTAAAAATAGGCATTTCATGAAATCAGGGGATGTTAAAAAATTACAAAACAAAATTCAAGAGATCTTCCCGAACTCTGATAAGCTCTTTGGAAAGCGGGATAAAGTGGAAAAAGGTAATGTGGAAGATGGGACTACATTAATTTTTATTAATGGTGAGTTAGTTCTTTTCGAAATTGGAGAACAACTCATTCCATTTCTTAGAATTCTTTTAAAAAACTTAATCCAACTCCCAAAAATCGTGGTGGATAAAGGGGCTATTCCTTTTATTACAAGAGGCGCAACGGTGATGAAACCAGGCATAGTTGCTGCTGATGATAGTATCAAAAAAGGTGACTATGTAGTTATTGTGGATGAAAACCATAATAAGGCCTTGGCAGTCGGACTTGCATTAATAGACGCAAGTGAAATATCTAAAGAAAAAAAGGGGAAAGCTATAAAAACGATTCATTATATTGGAGACAAGATGTGGGATTTTGGTAAACGTTTTGATGGTAAATAATTTACAGCTTTTATCATTCCATTATAGATTTACAAAATTCTCTTACGAAAATTTTAAGAATTTCCATCACCCACGATCATTAAATAAAGTAGGAACATAAAAATAAAGTTGAAATTTTAAAGAGATTGGTGAGAAAGATTATGGCGACTTTAATGAACAAACCATTGGAACTCCTCTCAAAATCGTTGGATATGCGAGTCCTCATTAAATTAAAAGGTGGAAGAGAACTACGCGGGAAATTAAGAGGTTTTGATCAACATATGAACCTAGTTTTAGAAGATGCGGAAGAAGTACGAATGGGTGAAGAAGGGCAAGAAGTCCTCAAGGTTGGAACTATCATTGTTCGTGGTGACAATGTTATTATTATCAGTCCCCCTCGCGTCCATATTCCACGCTCAAAGGAGTAAAATCAAGAAACTTATTCTTTTATCGAAACAAAGTAGGTGATATTATGGGAAAAGGAACTCCTTCTTTTGGAAAGCACCAAAAAAAGACACATATTCGGTGTAGACGCTGTGGTCGTCATTCATATCACGTTCGCCATAAACAATGTGCCGCTTGTGGTTTTGGCAGAAGCAAAAAGATCACACAGTATAGCTGGCAAAATAAAAAGGTGAACAAAGTCCGCTTAGTTTAATTTGATTAGAATTTTTAAAATCTCTCGATAATAAAGAGAAAGTAAACGTTTCTAAAAGAACTAATTATCAAATCAAAAATAACTCAAATATAAAGTGAGATAAGTTTAATGGGCCGGTAGATCAGCCTGGAAGATCACCTCGTTGGCATCGAGGAGGCCGCGGGTCCGAATCCCGCCCGGTCCACCTCCCAACTCAGAAAAATTAATGGCCGAGGTGGGGTAGCGGTAGTCCTAGAGGACTGTGGATCCTCTGGCCCGGGTTCAATTCCCGGTCTCGGCCCTCACCCCATAATATCTGAGTTAGCCAAAGGAACAGGGTTTAAAATCTTGTAGTATAGGGCTGCATGAATATATGCAGAGGTATCCGAGCATGGCCAAAGGAGCAGGGCTTAGGACCCTGTAGTGTAGACTTTCGTGGGTTCAAAACGAAATGAACAATTCATTTTGGGAAACTCCCACCCTCTGCATTTCTCTTTTTTCAAACTAACATTTAAAATACTTCCTTTTAAAATCAATAAAAGATTAAAAAAGAAGAGAGGTGAGGGTATTTATGATGAGAGGGTTAGGCCGGAAAATTTTATGTAAGGAAATTTATAATTAGCCTCTGTAATTAGTTCTTTTGAAATACCTTCTATAGAATTTATCATTTCGAAAATATTTCCACTTAAATTCCCACCTTTAATCGGACTAGACCGTTTACCATCTTCAATAAGATAGCCATTTCGTATCTCCGAACCGAAATCCCCCGTGACTTCTGAAGGATTTAACCATGAGAATTCATCAATGATCAACCCATATTTCATTGATGAAATTAATTCCTCTAAGGATTGAGACCCTGAGTTAATTTCTAAGCTTGTTAGAGAGTTTGATATCGTACCCTCAGCGGTCCTTATACCATTTCCAGTGGATTGGGTTTGTTGGAGGGCTGCATACTTCTGATCGAAGAGAAAATTTGAGAAGATACCTTTTTTAATTAGGGAATTACGTCTATGTGGATTACCTTCGCCATCCCAATTTGCAATAGCGGTGGCATTCTCTAATACGCCATTATCAGTAAGAGAAAACTCCTCAATTGCTACTTTTTTACCAGGTTGAAATCTAGAAATCTTTTCAGCGAGAGCTCGACCCGTTGAATGGGTTCCAAGTGTTTTAAAAAAGGCGTCTTTTAGAACGTTCGGCGGGAAAATCACGGTGATGGATTCTGCAGGATTGGGAATATTCGCTTCTAATGAATCAACAGCGAGTTCAGCCCAATTAGCTAGCCTTAATGAAAAATCTAGCTGATTGGAGTTTTTAACGGTGCTTCGTCCCCAAAATTCAGCTAATTTACCGTTCTCTTCAGCTTTCAAGGGGTATTCTAAGTAGAATGTGGTTTTTACATCGTTTAAAGAGACCCCTTCACAATTTTGTAATGCTTTAGATGATATATAAATCCTAAGTTTTCCAAAGGTAGGGTGAACTTGTTTAAGATTCTGAATTACGCTTTGTAATTCTTCAGTTTTTTCTAAAAGAACCGCTTCCGGATCATTTACTACTTTTTCCTCCGCCAATTTTAGCTTTGGATAGGTTTGACCAGGCTGTGGCAAATCATATTTGGAAGAAATGTTTAATTTCGCTAATTTCTGTGAATCTTTGATTAATTGATCAATAATAGAAGGTTTTAATGAATTCGCTTTTATTACTCCTACCCCGAACTGATCGTCTTTAGCATGAAAAGTGCGGATGATATAATATGAATTGACCGCATGTCGAGTTATTTCCAAGTCATACTGACGAAATTGGTTCTCATATATATCGGTCATTTTACAATAAACATCCCACATGGAGATATTTTGAGCTTTTATTCGATCTATAACCAAATCCATGATTTCATTTAGGGAGATCATCCGGGACTCACCACCGCTGTTTGTGCTCTTAAATATGGTCCACCTGTCGTTACCGGGACGAAATCTTCATGACCCTTCCCGCAGCTTCCTCCGTGGTATTGCACTGGACCTTTTCCAACAGCATCAATTGACTTCAACACTTCTAAAACATATCCACTGAGAGTGACAGCACTTAATAATTTAGTCTTTTCACCATTCTCAATAAGATATCCCTTCTTTGAGGTTACTTGCATACCACCTGCGATTGGGTCTTCCATCCCGAAATATCCTCGAACTAACATAACCCCATATTTTAATCCTCCAATCATCTCCTCTAGTTTCCAATCACCTGCTTCAAAAAATGTATTGGTCATACGGACATGAAGTTTATTCGTGTAGGATTCTCGTCGTCCATTTCCTCCTGGAGGCAGATTCATGGCAGAAGCCGTGTATCTATCATGTAGGACATTAATTAAAACTCCATTTTCAACGAGTTGAGTTTTTTTTGCACGAATTCCCTCATCGTCGAAAAAGTACGAGCCTAATTCACCCTCTATAATCGGTGAATCAGAAATATTACAAATTTCAGATGTGACTTGCTTACCTATTAAGTCTTTCAAATATGAGCGATCACGAAGAATTTGATCAGCTTCTAATCCATGTCCAAAACTTTCATGGGCAATAAGCCCGGTCATATCATAATCCAAAATTACAGGAAAGGTTCCAGAAGGAGCTTTTTCGGACTTTAATAAATCGAGTGAATTTTGAACAACCTGTTCGATTTCATCATGAGTTAAGTTATTGATTAATTCGAATCCTACTTCACCAGCCTTTGAGAAATAATCAAATTCCATTCTAGTTCCTTCTTTTACGATCGGCTGAATAAAAAGCCGCAAACGTGGAATCTTCTGTCTTAATTCACACCCTTCATTATTCACAAAAATTCGCTCCATTGTAGAATCGAGATAGACAACTATAGGATTTATCACACGTTCATCCACTTTTCGGAGTTCATCATAAATTTCCCTTATTTTTTCGGCTTTTTGATCAATTGAAATTTCGGTTGGGGGAATTTTTCCTTGTATTTCTTTATCTAGCTTCCAGTCCTCGAATTCTCGTAGTTTTATTGGTTTTTTTAATGGCGCATTTGATTTTTTGATCTTTTCTATAACATTTTCAAGTTCCTCCAGCTTCTGTAACCCGAATTCTCGCCATTTTCCTCCTTTATATCCACGCACTACCAACCCCTCCAGCTTTGGACGCATCACAAAACTCTCTTCGGTTCGACTCTTGAAAATTCGAGTCATTGACGAGGTATCATATAAGATATCAACATAAAGGTCCTTGCGATTAACTCCATCAACAGCCATTTTACATTTTTCAATTATTTCCTCGTAAGATCGGTCTTTCACTTCACTCACTCCAACTTATCCTTCATATTCTCTAATGCGCTATAGTATTTTAAGGCGAACTACTCATTTTTGAGTAAGGTATTTATATATGCTCTTGTATAATGAATTTAGAAAACCCCCAATAAAAGATTCGGGAGTAAGGATTTCGAGGATGTTGGATTCTTCCAGAGGTGAAAGGTGTCATCCACACTGTTTTTTTAACCCCAACCCCCTCCTCCCTACATTTCCTTTTTATTGTGGATGATACCCACCAATTCCATCCAAAACGGCGGTTAGTAGAGAGAGAGGAGAAATTCCCCCTTAAATTAAACATATCACATGTTAACTTCGAAGTTTTCCCCCAGTATTCTTTTCGTGGTGAGCATGTCTGCTTTCTTCCCTCAAAGCCCTTTATGCGACAAATATTTCAGATGCTTTTATTTAAATTCTACACAAGTATGTGTAAAAAACAATTACTCTAAGCTTCCTTTTTTAATTGCTCCTTACCAACATGTTTAAAAGCAAACCTTACTATTACTTAGATTACTGAAAGGTTGAATGCATCAGATCCGTTCCGATGTACTTTCAGAAACCATTGAATATCCAACTCAGATCTTTGAGTTGGTGCAGCTCCAGAGTTTGCGCCACTTTGGAGTGAAGAGCACAGTGGACCTTGCCATTTATCTTTAGTTGCCTTCGCAATAACTTCTTTCTAATTGGTATTGCAACAACTACCAACTAAAAATTGATGCGTTATGGTTCACGATGAGTGCTACGCATACGCTTAATAACGTAGTCGCTATACCGATTGACCCCTTTTTTATTATTTCCTTTAATCCCTTTTCATCCACATGGAATTACGGCGTCGACCTGGATTCTGGATTTTTCCATGACATGATAGGTTGTCTTCCTTCCATCGGACTGAAATAGGGGGCCAATTCTAATTCCTTCGACCGATTCCAAAAATATAACTGGTTGATCCTGCCAGACCGGATTGCTATCGGGATGGGACTAAGCCATGCAAGTCTAAATGGTACGGCATGCCTGTACCATTGGCGAATCGCTCAGTAACACGTAGTTAATCTACCCTATGGTGGGGCATACCCACGGGAAACTGTGGTTAATTCCCCGTAGGCCACGCGGACTGGAATGTTGCGTGACCCAAAGACGTGTGAGGCTATGCAAGCACGCTCGCCATAGGATGAGACTGCGGCGGATTATGGTTGTTGGTGGGGTAACGGCCCACCAAGCCTTTGATCCGTACGGGCCGTGAGAGCGGGAGCCCGGAGATGGGAACTGAGACACTGTCCCAAGCCCTACGGGGTGCAGCAGGCGCGAAACCTCCGCAATGCACGCAAGTGTGACGGGGCCATCCCGAGTGCCTTCGGGCTTTTCTACAGTGTAAGAAGCTGTAGGAATAAGGGGAGGGCAAGGCTGGTGCCAGCCGCCGCGGTAAAACCAGCTCCTCAAGTGATTCGGACTTTTACTGGGCCTAAAGCGTCCGTAGCCGGGCCTGCAAGTCTTCGGTCAAATCCGGCAGCTTAACTGTCGGCCCGCTGGAGATACTACAGGTCTAGGAGGCGGAAGAGGTAGAGGGTACTCCTTGGGTAGGGGTGAAATCCGATAATCCAAGGGGGACCACCAGTGGCGAAGGCGCTCTACTGGGACGCGCTCGACGGTGAGGGACGAAAGCCAGGGGAGCGAACCGGATTAGATACCCGGGTAGTCCTGTGCTGTAAACGATGCGAGCTAGGTGTTGGCCCAGCCACGAGCTGGGTCAGTGCCGAAGGGAAGCCGATAAGCTCGCCGCCTGGGGAGTACGGTCGCAAGGCTGAAATCAAGTACAAACGATTTTGGCTTGACAGAATACTTAAAGGAATTGGCGGGGGAGCACCACAAGGGGTGAAGCCTGCGGTTTAATTGGACTCAACGCCGGAAAGCTTACCAGGGGCGACGACAGGATGAAGGTCAGGCTGATGACCTTACCAGACAAGTCGAGAGGAGGTGCATGGCCGTCGTCAGTTCGTGCCGTGAGGTGTCCTGTTAAGTCAGGCAACGAACGAAACCCACGCCCACAGTTGCGAGCAGATTTCTTCGGAGATGCTGGGCACTCTGTGGGGACAGTGTGATGGACCGTGTTTTCTACTGTGCGCCACACACCCCCAATGCCAGCGATAAGTTGGATGAAGGTGTGGGCCACGGCAGGTCAGTATGGAGTGCGCAGTCGCGCACTGGCATTCGCTGAAGCCCCGAATCCCCTGGGCCACACGCGGGCTGCAATGGTGAGGACAATGGGTTGCTACACCGAGAGGTGACGCTAATCCCGAAACCTCATCGTAGTTAGGATTGA
>JAEOSY010000295.1 GCA_016840125.1 Candidatus Helarchaeota archaeon
GGGATCAAACCATTTGAAATAATAACGCAAGCATATAAGATCCCGACGGTCGTGAGCGGATTTGAACCGACAGATGTTCTAATGTCTATTGCAATCCTATTAAAACAAATTAAGAAAGATAAGCCAGAGGCTGTGAATCAATACACGCGTTTTGTAAAGAATGAAGGCAATATCAAAGCGCAGAAAATGATCGCTCAGATTTTTGAACCTTACAGTGCACAATGGCGAGGGATTGGGCGCGTTCGTGATGGGGGATATGAAGTAAAAGATGAATTTGAGCATTTAAATGCTAGAAAGAAATTTAATCTAAAACCTAAGAAAGGAATTGATATCAAGCCCGGATGTATTTGTCACCTGATTGTTTTAGGGAAGGAAAACCCTGAAAAATGTAATTTATTCGGGAAAGACTGCACCCCCACTCACCCCTATGGTCCGTGCATGGTGTCGCGGGAGGGCACGTGCAACATCTGGCATAAGTATGGGAAAATTGATTTTTTCGCTGAGTAAAGGGAATTGCAATGAAAGGTGTTCTCCACGTTAAGGGTATCGTTCAAGGAGTGGGATTTCGACCATTCATATACCGACTAGCCAAGCAATACGGACTCAATGGTTTCGTTTTAAACCAAGGGAATTTTGGTGTGAAGGTTGAAGTTGAGGGGGAAAGGACAGTCATCGAATCTTTCGTAGAGGAACTTCGAGAGAATCACCCAAATATTGCGAGAATCGATGGAATAGATATTGATTGGGTCGATGAAGCCCCGAAGTATTCGAAATTCACCATTTTGAAGAGTGTCAAAAAGCCCGGTGATTCAATAGTCCTTCCTCCTGATGTGGCGATCTGTAACGATTGTCTGGTGGAATTCAATGATCCGAAAAAATATCCGAAACGGTATTACAGGTATCCTTTTATTGCCTGCTCCATCTGCGGACCGCGATATACGACAGTCGTGGATTTACCGTATGATCGGTTAACAACTACGATGGAAAAATTCCACTTTTGTCAAGATTGCACACGAGAGTATGAGAATCCAAACGATCGCCGCTATCATGCGCAAACCTACGCATGCCGTTTATGTGGTCCAAAATTCCATCTATATAATAAGGTAGGAAAATTAATCGAAGTATCAGATCCATTTGAAGAAGGTGTTAAATTATTAAAGGAGGGGAAAATTGGGGCGTTGATGGGAATCGGGGGAGTTCATCTTATTTGTGAACCGAAAGATGAAGCGATTTCAGAATTAAGGAAAAGAAAGAAGAAGCGGAAATATAAACCGTTTGCGGTGATGTCTCCTTCCGTTGAGAAAATTAAAACTTTTGCGATTATAAATGATGTTGAAGAACGAATCTTGACATCGTACAAGAGACCCATCATTTTACTCCAGCAAAGTGAAGATTATTTCCTATCGGAGGAAGTGGCACCTGGGTTAATGAATATCGGAGTATTTCTCCCGTATTCGGGAATACATCACCTTTTATTTCAAAAAAGTGAATTCCCAGCATTAATTATGACAAGTGGGAACATTTCTAACTTACCCATGGCAATTGATAAGGAGACCGTTGTTAAAGATCTAAAGGGGCTGGCTGATTTTTTCCTTTTGCATGATCGTCCTATTTATCAGCGTGTGGATGACTCGGTGGTGAGGATTATTGGGGATAAGCCGGCGATAATCCGCCGATCTAGGGGGTATGTTCCCGAACATATCGATATCCCTTTTGATACTAAGAATTATCAAGTCATTGCATACGGTCCAGAGCTTCATAGCACTGGTGCAGTCCTGAAGAAGCGGCGTTGTTTCCCAACCCAACACATCGGTGATGTTACAAGTTTAGAATTATTAGATTTTCTTGACTCCTCTGTATCACATCTCATGAAATTATCGCGTATGGAGCGACCTGATGCAATTGTTTGTGATAAAAATCCTGTGTTTCTATCGACACAACTCGCTAAGCGGAAAGTGGATGAGTACAATAGTGAACTCTTCCAAATCCAACATCACCATGCACATCTTCTTGGATTGATGGCTGAATATAAACTTCCGTCAGAAAGCGAGATTATAGGTATAGCCCTTGATGGAGTCGGGTATGGCAAGGAGGGTGAGGTTTGGGGTGGAGAAATTTTCAAATCAAATTATACGAAGTTTCAGTCATTAGCTCAGTTAGAGCTGCAACCAATGCCAGGTGGCGATCGATGCGTATATTATCCAGTAAGAATGCTGGCATCTATGCTTTCCAGGGAGGTTTCAACTGAAGAATTAGAAAAATTAATCTTAGCTAATTATATTGACGGATTACCGCATGGAAAGAACGAGTTAAAGGTATTATTTAATCAACTAAACTCTAAATCCAATTCATATTATACATCGGGGATGGGACGGGTTTTAGATGCACTTTCCGCGTTATTGCATGTGTGTTACGAGCGAACGTATGAAGGTGAGCCTGCAATTCGACTCGAACACTTCGCAATGCAAGGAGATAAACGAGCCCTCAAATTTACAATACCCTATTCTTCATCAGAAAAACGCAGGATCAATACTTCAAACTTCCTTGTACAAGCATTACGTTATGTGGAAGCAGGAAAAAAGCTTCCAGATATTGCTGCGTCTGCACAATTCAATTTAGCGAGAACAATAGCAGAGCTAGCGATAGATTTAGCTCATGAAAATAGGATAAAGCAAATTGGGCTCAGTGGTGGAGTAGCTTATAATGCGACAATGACATTAACGATTAAAAAAATGGTTGAAGACGCCCAATTAAACTTCTTACAACATCGTGAAGTGCCACCAGGTGATGCAGGGGTGAGTATCGGTCAATGCATTTTTGGAGTGAGTACTCTCCTACACAAATAAATAATTAAAATAGAATAAAGTTGTATGGAGTGATTTTTGAGATGCTCGAGAAGTGCGATGTGCTCATAGTAGGTGCAGGGACTACGGGGATTTATTTTGGCTGGCTCATGGCTAAAAAAGGATATTCCGTCTTGGTTGTTGAAAAGGATGCTTGTGAGCAAGTAGGGCAACGGTTAGAAGTGATTCACTTCCATAAGAAAACCATGGAAGAATTGAATATTCCGCCACCTACAGAAGAGCCTGAATTTATGTTCCCCTACAAAGAAGTCATTGTTTCACGCTTACCGCTCTTTTTACAACGGATGTATGGAGTCGTGGGAGCGGATGGGGTTCAGTTTGAATTTGAGTGTGAATTTAAAGAACTAATATTTGAGAATAACCGGATTGTGGGTGTAAAGGTAGAGAAAAACAAGCAAAAATCTGAAATTTCAGCTCGACTTGTAGTAGACGCATCGGGAATAGCAAGTGTAGTTCGGACTACCCTCCTAGAAGATTATGGAATCGAGACTTGGAAGTATGATTCAACTAATCAGTTTTTTGTCATTCTGAATTATATCAAATGGAAAAACCCAGAGGACCCACATCCTGATTGGGGACACGTTGTACCCTATTATTACTTGGCGTTTGATCCAGGTTATACAAGGGACGAGGCGATTATGTTGATTGCAGGTCCTGAATCATTTGAGAAAGCGGCGGTTTTAATTGATGAAGTCGTGGAACGGCAAAATTTTCCCCCATATGAATTGAAGAAAAAGGAATATGGTCAATTTGCTTATGCACGAGTTCCATACAGCCTCGTAGCGGATGGATTTTTCTGCGTAGGCGACTCAGCCTCAATAACCCATGCAGTTATGGCCCGGGGCATTGCGGAAACATGGAGACTTTGTAAGAATGTAGAGGAAGTTTTTGACTCTGCCTTAAAACAAGAGGGGTATCTCACCAAGGAGATTTTATGGGACGCCAATGTCAGACACTTTAGGACCGATGGGGCAGAACGCGCCTATATGTATAATTTGAGTTCCGCAATCTATGGTCTCTCGGAGAAGGAATTAGATTATCTCCTCGATAAACTACGCTCGCTCATAGATCCTCCCGAGGGAGAAGAGGGCAGCTCCGAAGACGTAAAAATATCACTAGGGCTGATGATGAAGGTGGTCTTTAAAGTGCTTTGGGGTCTTCTCACACGGAAAGTCTCAAGAAAAGGCTTGTTTCGGTTCATTAGAGTGAATGGTAATGGAAATAAATTAAAAAAACATTACAAGAAATATCCAGAAGATCCTAAGGAGTTCGATGAGTGGGTGCAAAAAGCAAATCAACTCTGGGAGAAGCGAGAACCCACCACACGAGAATTTGAATCGACTTCCGCGACTTATCCTTAATCTAATGTTTTTGTATAAATCGAAATGTATACATTTACTTCATAAACACTTACGAGAAAATCCATTATTTTTTTAATTATTCTTTAACTTTTGGATTATATTCTATTATTTTACTAACTAAAAAGTAGTTTCCCCAGTTTTTATCGCTCCCTTTACCTAAAATTCGATATTGAGAACCGATAACATCTGTTAAATTTTCAAGGATCTTGGTATAGATAATTATATCTTTTTTCTTTCTCTGAATTAAGAATTCAAAGAAGTTGCTAATGATTTGACTTATACGCATTTCCTGATATTCTTGAGATACACCTATTCGGCTTAGATAGATTATTTCATACTTATTTAGGGATAAAAGGGAATTAATATTTGCTCTAATATCATCTGCGGTGTGAATATTATTTAAATCTTCTAGAAACTCTTCTTTATTTGCATTACGGTATCTAAGAAGACCTAATAAATAATAAGTTGATTCTTGCTCTTCTAATAAGAGGTATGTTAGGAAAACTCCTCCCTTTAGAGTGTCACTATCAATATATTTTTCCAACGAACCTCGTGGAGCCAATTCGTCAAACGCTTCGTTACTTGTAACTAATCTAAATTGTATATCTTTTTTAATTATTCTACGAAATAAGAACATATTAAGAGCCAATTTTATTTTTAATTTCAATTATGCTAATCTATAGAAACAAGATTATCTCCTTTTATGGGAACATGACCATCATCACAATTAGAACATACAATGTCATTTGTGATAATGTCTCTAACATAAAATTGACCTTGTAAAATTTCTTTATTACAAATAGAACACTTCTTCTTAATGTCTAAATCCATACTTTCATCCTTAATTTCATCTTTAGCCATTTTCAATCACATAATAATTGTAGAATCTAAGGTTTTACGTTAATTTTCAATATTTGTTATGATTAATCATTAAAAAAGTTGTTAGTTTACAAAATTACTAGATTCCGACAAAAATTATAAATAGAGAGCATATCAGATGATTTTTCATGAAGAGGAGTATTAAAGAACTTTTGTTTATCATTTGTATCTTAAGTATTCCTATAATTTTTATATGTCTCCTACCGATCTTTTTAGGTATTCTATCTCCAACCTTCCCCCTCAGTATCTTCGCGGGATACATCATTGGGTTCATTCTAACAATCCTTCTGAAACGGAGCAAAATGGGACAAATAAACGACAATGAAAAAGAGAATGACTTTATTAGAGAGTCCCATCTCCACAAAGCGAGGATCATACTCGGCTGGGCATTTCTCCTTCTCTTTTTAGGAATAGTTCTAGGACCGGCACTGATCTCATACTTTGGTTCTCAGCCTATTTTTCCCATCATTTCTTTCGGAATGATTGGCGTTGCACTCTCTCTCGTTTGTTTTGGTGGTCTAATAGCGGAGATGGGTAAAAGCAATAGTACGCTCTTTAATAATTTTAGAGCCTACCTTGGTCTCATGATAAACATTTTTTCTTTTGGAATTAGTATTTTAATACTAACCCTTTATTTATCGCTTCTAGTACCTTCTATTGACATGGCAATCGGTTTAATATATATGGCGTCCATAATCTTCTCCTGGAATATTCAAATTTTTTATGCGCGAAAGTATTATTATAAAAGCAAAGTCAGATAGAGTATTTAAGTAAGAACAATAATTATCCTTTTTTTCAAATTGGGTTAAGAAGACGAGAAATTTCTCTAGCAATCAAGCGTTCTCAAATCCAATATATCACCAGTTGATAGGCGGTGGCGAGTAATCGAGACTATTTAGTGTTTTCTGAGATGCTAGTAAAGTTTATCTTCTTAGAAGAATTCCCAGAAATGGAGTTCTGGCACAACCAAGTAGATACTGTTTATGAACTTAATGTATACCTTTCAGTTTTTAGATAAATAGTTTGGTTATTTTAATTGTATTTCAATAAATTAATAAAACAGCACTCAAATCTATTATTTGTGAAAAAAATCATTCATGTCCGAATATATAAAGGTGAAAAGTACTATATTGCGGAATGTGTCGATTTACCTGTAGTTACGCAAGGAATATCGCTAGATGAAGTTGTGGCAAATATAAGAGATGCAATTGATCTTCATTTAGAAGGTGAGGATATCGAAGAGTGGGATATTTTTCCTGATTTTGTTATTTTAGCTAATATTGAGATTGAACCAGTCCATGCCAAAGCTTAAAACCCTTTCTGGAAAGGATATTATCAAAATATTTGCCTAATTTGATTTTAAAATCATTTCACAAAGAGGAAGCCATGTAAAACTCAGGCGAGTTTCATCTGATGGCATAAAATAAAGTCTAACTATTCCGTTGCATGATGAATTAGATAAGGGGACATTAAAGGCAATCTTTAGACAAGCTTTGAGATATATTTCTGAAGAGGACCTAAAACCTTATTTCTATACAACATAGAATTTAACAAACCTAGCCCTAACTCCCTTGAAGTCCAAAATCTTGTAAAAGGAGGGAAACCAATACATGTTCCAGGAAATTGCTGAAAACATTTGGTTTATCCAGGGTAAGAATCGAGGGCAATACCCCTATTCTAACTCGCTTTACATAAATGATAAGAAGAAGCTATTAATTGATACTGGGATTGGGCGATCTATCATTAGGAAGCTCCTAAAACAGTTTGGTCAGCCGGATATCATCCTGTACTCCCACTGGCACGAAGACCATATGACCTACAAAGATCTGTTTAAATCTACAAGGTATATCCACGAGAAGGATAAGCACATGGTAATTTCCAAGGAGAAACTTTACAGGGGGCTCGGGATGAACACACAGAAACTAATACATGCCCATGAAAGTTTCCTTAAAGCCTTTAATTACCAACCTTTAGATGCCGTCGATACATTTATAGATGGACAAGTTTTTGATTTAGGGAATTATCAAGTAAAAGTTTTTCATACACCTGGGCATTCTGCTGGACACGTTTGTTTCGAGTTCTCCGCAGGTGACCTCATTTTTGCAAGTGATATTGACCTTAGACGCTTTGGGCCATGGTACGGGGGATTGGACTCGGACATTCATGCCTTCCAACGTTCCATAGATCTGCTCATCCAAAAATCTCCAGGAACCTTAATTAGTAGTCATATGGGAATTATCACTGAAGATATTCCCACTAGCTTAACACGGTTCTCATCCATCATTGAAAAACGCACAAGACGGCTCCTAGACTTTCTGAAGGAAGAACATAGTCTGCCTGAAATTATCCCCCAAGCGCTCATACACGGAAAGTTTTTCAAACCCCAAATTTACAAAACACCGCGTATTTTCGCGGCTGAACGAATGATGCTCCAAAAACATCTCGAACTACTATTAGCAACGAAAAAAATAGAAGTCCAGGATGGACGATTTAGATCTATATAGAAATATTTAGCAAACTCTAGGTATAGGTTCACCATAGGGCATTTCTACGATGCGGTGCCCCCCGACTTGGGTTTCGAGAATAACCATTCCGGGTCGTTCAGTTTTTACCGTTCCAATAATTACAGCATCCTTCCCGTACTTTGTTTTTTTAATTGCACTTAAGACGTTAGCAGCATCTTTTTCACTAACACCAATCAAAGCTTTGCCTTCACAGGTCACTTCAAACGGATCGATGCCTAGCATCTCGCTGGCAGCATGAACTGCTTTCTTGATTGGGATTTGATCTTCTTTCAACCATATACTAACATTAGACTTCTCAGCGAATTCGTTTAACGCGGCTGCGATCCCCCCACGAGTAGGGTCTTTCATGGCAGTAATATGACCAGCGTTTAAGGCAGCTTGAATAGTTTCAACTAGAGGAGCAGTGTCCGAAATTAATTCAGTTTCAAATTCAATCCCTTCACGATGCGCCATAATAGCGATTCCATGATCCCCAATCGAACCTGTGATGATGATCTTATCCCCAAGCTTCAGCCCTGAATCCAAAATCATTTGACCTTTCTTAACACTACCAATACCAAAGGTGGAAATCAAAATTTGATCTATATTTCCTTTGGGGACTACTTTAAAATCGCCTGCAATTATGGCAACCCCAGCTTCTTTCGCGGTTTGATTCATAGTTTCGAGGATTTCTTTTAATTTTGCGGTTTCGAAACCTTCCTCTACTACAATTGTATCTGCAATCGCAAGTGGGGTGCCTCCCATCATAAGAATATCATTTACAGTTCCAGAAATCGCTAATTTTCCAATATTTCCCCCTGGATAGAAAATGGGGTGTACCGCATGAGCATCTCCCGCAAAAACAATCTGGTGGCCTTGAAATGGAACGGTCCCTCCATCATCTAATTCTTTCAAGCCAATTCCATTCGGAACATTTTTCTCTGTGATGATATCAGAAATTAAATGGATAATTTCACCCATGATCGTACCTCCAGCCCCATGCGCTAAGGAGATCCGTTCTGGCACTTTATCTTTTTTAGCACCCAATTCAATTCACACTCACTTCATTGGATAATTATCAATGCAAGGTAATAATAAAATTCTCTGATGATTTCAAAAATAAGTATTTTTAATTGTTAGGGTCATTCAAGACTCGCTGCAAGTTCATCAAAGAGTTTTAAGCGTTCCTCTGCCTCTTCTTTATTTAAGATTTCAATTGCGTAGCCTGCATGAACGATCACATAATCTTCTAATGAGATATTTTCGATAAGTGAAATACCAACCCGTCGGGTAATGCCCCCAAAATCTACCTTCGCATAATTGGCATCTATAAGTTCAATAACCTTTCCAGGAACTGCCAAGCACATTGTACCTACCCATATACTGATTTTTATAAAATACTACTAATTCTCCTTCTTTACAATGATAACTACGTAAAAAAATGTTTGCTATTCACGCATTCCCCGAGCAGGAATGAGCCACCTATCAATGACTTCACCTTTTTGGATCACATACAAGAAATCATAGAGATTGACGGTGGGACATATGTGTGCTGGGATGGCTTCAATCTTATCACCTATTTTGAACTCAAGCTTTGAACTGTAGGTGCATTGACAATGTTCTTCCGATAGCGCCATAACTTTAATTTTTCGCCCATATCCCTTGAATTTAGGAGCACCATTATCGTTACTTATCGATTTCGAACCCATATCAAGGGTGAAAATATCCGAAGTGGGTTTATTGTTTATGGTGGCTAAGATTGTGGCCGAAATTTCTAATTCAGGAACAGTAGAGTTAATATGGTGATCATTAAAGACATAGGTGCCTGGTTGAATTTCCGTAATCCCAGGGTATTTACCAGTGATCATGTAAGTTCCGGAGCCCGCAGCTGAGATAGTGGGACATTCAATACCCGCATTTTCAATTAATTGTTTCGTTTCAACAGCCAACTTCA
>JAEOSY010000296.1 GCA_016840125.1 Candidatus Helarchaeota archaeon
AACGTAATATTATGACTGGAGATATCGTGGAGATATGCACAAATTACGGAATCATAACTCATAAAGCAAAAATTTCTAGAGAAATTAGAGAGGACACTGTTTGTGGGGTTTATGGGTGGAGTTTTCCTGAGAAAAAGAGTAATGAAGAAGAATATTTAGAAGCAAATATTAATTTTGCATGTTCTTTTTATCCTCCATATGATCCAGTTATCGGAATCAATTGTATTCAAGGAGTTATGTGTGAAGTAAGAAAAAAACATAGTTAAAATACTTTAACTGGAATGGATTTTACTTTGAAATACATTCCGAATTGAACTTAAAGCATAAGGTTTCTAATATATAACTTATCGTTTATGAAAAAAAAATCAAGCAGACTTTGTGCTTAAAGCATCTCCATAAAAGCTTCAAATCGAGTCCAGAGCTGAGCCTCGGAATAATTTCGGTCATCTACGCAGTCAAAATCTAGATTGATGACTGGTACGCCGATTTCTTGTAAAGATTCTTTAAATAGGTTTGTGTGATAGACTAAATTACTCAAATAAACTGATTTATATTTTTAGTAGATTTTTAAAAGCAAATAGTCACTTCCTAGCTATACAATCAGGTACTGAACAACCAACCCGAAACCCTGCCATAATCAACTATAAATTGGGACAAATCATTTTAAAAAGATCTCAATCTACGGGTTCCGGAAAACGTATATTGCCCAACCTGTTGTATCTCTACTCCACCGTAGATACTTTTCCTTCCATTTTTTAGTTAGCGATAGGATTTCTGCGTAATCTTGATCATCGGGATTTGCCCTTAAATAATTATCTACGGCCCACCATTGGTAGGTTTCATAATGATCCCAGTCATCATGGTTACTTACCAAAGTGTAAATACATGTTAATCCATCTTCCTCTCCCAAGTTCATATTTTCAAAATGCGTGTGGAAATCCTCTTTTTTTATTCCCTCTGCCTTTAAATATTCTTCATCGGGTTCTTTTAACCAATAAGGTTCTCCGATTAAAATTAAGCCATCAGGTTTTACCATATTCTTTAGAGCTTTTATTGTTCCAAGATAACCATTATACACCCAGCTTGCACCAATACACATAGTTACATCAAAGAGTTCAGATGATTCAGGTTTAAATTTTGCCCCATCCATTTTTATGAACTTAATATCTGAATTAGGAACGCGTTCTTGGTGTTTTTTCAAACAATCTTTAATAAAGAATTGTGAAATATCCACACCAATACCCGAGATTTCATACATTTCTGCTAATCTAATTAGAAATTCTCCTTTTCCACATGCTATATCTAATACGTGTGCTCCTCGCTTTAATTTGAGAAATTTGCAGAGTTTTCCCAACTTTTCTTTATTCATTGGATTACATATTAAGTGATTTTTGTGAGTAATAGCATAATACTTCCACATGTCCAAGTAGTTTCACCTAAAAAAGAAAATGAGAGTGAAGTTTTAAATCTAATTGGTTAAAGCATTTCCATAAAGGCTTCCAGTCGGGTCCAGAGCTGGGCTTCGGAATAGTTTCGGTCATCTACGCAATCAACATCCAAATTTATTACGGGAACATTAATTTCTGCAAGAGCCTCCTTGAATAAAACCTTTGCGCCACCACTCTGGCGACAACCCCAATGGACTGGATTGATCGCACCATTCACTTTATATTCTCGTGCTAATTTAACCAAGATATCGGTGCGTCGTTCTACAGGACCCAAAAGGGGATGCGAAGCATTCCGTAAAGCTAAGCTTCGGATGGGATCGTCCTCATCCATGGGTTCCCACCAGACATAGTTCAATTCGTCGATTACCATGTTCGCCCCGAATTTTTCCTCCAGCATATCAAGGAGTTTATTCTTGAACTGAATCCGATTCTGGATCCAAAGCAAGCGATATTGTTCATTGGGTAAACCACCAATTCCATTCGCGACCTTCTGTTTAAATTCATCCCGATAGGTTTTGGCGACTTCCACACCCTCCTTAGTTCCATTTAATAAAACATACATGATATAGTTTTTCAAATCGTTCGAGGTTAACGGAGAGGGTATATTTTTGGCAAGTTCATAAGCTTCTATCATATACTCCCTTGCCTCATTGTTATTTCGAATGGATTGCTTAAGTTTTTGTTCATCCAATTTCCTACCAGTCTCAGTTTCCACAAACTCTATTAGTCTTCGATATTGTTCGACCATGTAGTCAATGGAAGCCGAATCGTACTCATAGGGCATGTTTAAAATGAAAGTTTCTTTATTGTAAGATTCTCCAACTCTTTTAAGGGCCTTTACGCCGCCATTACAAGGAAAATTTGCAGCAATTAAAACATCAGGTTCCGGTAGCATTTTAGCTTCAACTACACCTAAAATTGACCTATGATAGGCACAGCTGTCGGTGGAGAAACCTGCAGCTTCAGCTTTTTCTAGATACGGTCTACTCAAACCCGATCCCGCAAGCATTGCCCCAATGAATTCGATGAACATCCCCGAGATTTGCATGGCGTTGAGGATTTCATATGGGACAAACACCGTAGTCCACGCGGTGCCCCAATCAGGATCGAACATTCGTGAGCCTATGCGTGCAATTTCATAGATAAATTTCCTTCGGGCAGTGACTTTCTGGTCAAGCTTTTTCTTGAGCCCAGCCTCCAACTGGAGAAAATAATCTTTTAACATAATATCCATCCTCATTTTTAACTCAATATCATTTCAGCAAATGCTTCAATTCTAGTTTTTAATTGCCCAAAACTACCAAGCGTGCAGTCACCTTCTATGAAAAGAACATTGATATTTGATTCATTTAAAATCTTTTTTAGAGCCGGTACATCGTAAAGAGCCGTATCGCAAAATTTCAAGGAATAATAGATGACCCCATCAACATTTAATTTCCCCACTTCTTCGATAATACCTTCTGCTCTTTTCTCGAGTAGCATCATCCGAGAACAAGGCGGTTTATTTAAGTATGCCTTAGTTAAATCCATCAAAAGATCTCCGGTTCTCTCAATAGAAACATCAAAAAATCGGCTTCCAGTACATAGATCTTCAAACACTACGTTCAATCCACACTCTTCAATTAATGCAATGATTTCAGGATCGTGAATTGGGCTTCCTGAAAGGAGGATTCTGGGATTATTAACCTTATTACCGTCGGGTTTCGCTAGCTTCTTCTTTGCGAGGTATCTTTTAGTTGAATGATTCCAATCATTTGGATTAGAAGAGAAGAATTGTGATGTCAATTGCATTATTTCAGTTCCACTTATTAATGGAGGAACCGCTTTTCGGAGATCATTTAATTCATGATAAATTGACCGTGATTCCTCAAGAATTTTTATTGCATCCTCAATAGCCGAGTCCGTTATATCTTTTGATGTTAATTTCTCTAAAGCAGCTTTGAGTTTCTGTAGCTCAGTTCTAAAATATGACTCATTCTCCTTTGATTGTCCAACCGGGAGATCAAATATGAACGTAAATTTTGTAGAGATATGCTTTCGCCATACATCATAGAGCCGGCGCATAGCATCACATGAAGTAATAAATACAAAACCATCAAGGTGATCGTAGTTCCCAGCTAACGCTTTATCAAGGCATGCTCTCACATATTGGCAAATATTAGCATGCATATAGGAATCAGCTTTCTCAATCGGGTCGCTATGCCCTGCAATACGGTATGGTGTGAATCCTGCTGCTATAATTAACTCGATTGGAGTGTAGCTACATAACCAGCCCATTAGGGGGGCCTGAGATTTTCCCATTTTACATCCATCAAAATTGATTACTTGTTAAGTAAAACTCTGAAGAGAGATATTTGAACATTCGCGCTATGAATAAACTTTTTAGAAGTTCCTTTTCTGATGGAATCTTAAAGGAGCTAGGCGTCTATTTGCACGTTCTAAGTGTTATTTTATTGTAAAATAGGATTATTGAAAAGGGATAGCATGCCTTTGGTAGTACCGAAAATTTCCATCTTTACGATGTTTTTCCACTGTTGATAGGCCTTCCAACCGTCCTTAAGACGGGTAAAATTCAAGAAAACGCCCATCCCGCGAGTACGGAGGATTCGTTTAAAAATACCAATTTTACCTCGCCCATAATAATTAACCGAATAAAACCCTCGATATAATAATTGCTTTAAAATCTTCGCGGATAGATTTTTAGTACGAATAACAGGATTTAACCAGTTGTACTTGCTGTAATCTTTCGTTAAAACAAAATTTTGCTCTTCTAATTCCTTACAGAGAATTGTGCCAGGAAAAGGTGTTAAAATGGTAAAACTGGCGAAATCCAAATCTAAATTTTCTGCTACATATCGGATTGTGAATAATTCATCTTGCAACGTTGCGTCCATATTTGCACCTATAATGGTGTTCCCCAGAACAACAATGTTGGCGGCATGTAACGCTTCAATCCCTTTTTTCATTTGTTCAAGTGTCGCGCCTTTATTAATTTTCTTTAAGGTTTCTTCAGTCACCGCTTCAATACCTACTAAAACCAGCCAAAATCCAGCTTGTCCCATTAATTTCACGATGTCCGGATGTTTCCCCATAATATCTAATCTTCCTTGAAAGAAGAACCGAAGTTTCTCGGGAAATAGCTTTTTATGCTTGGCCTTTATGATTTCAACACTCAGCGTCCTCATGCGTTTCATATCTACTAAGATGTTGTCATCAATGAAGAAGACATCTGTGATTTTCTTGTTTTTTCCAATTTCGATTAATTCTTTTATTATTGAAGGTACTGAACGGTAGCGCCATTTTCCACGGTACACAATGTGTGTCGAACAGAATTTGCATTTATTCATGCAACCCCGAGAGGTTTCTATGGCATCAATTACAAAATGAAATATTTCGTACTTTCCATTTTTAGGTCTCAGATGACGGGCTGGGAATTTCAAATCATCGAGGTGTTTAATGAAATCCCTATCGGGATTATGGATATAAGATCCATTATTTTTATAAGATAGACCGTCAACGCCCACAGGAGTTCCTTTTTGAATTAATTCTCGAAAGGTTAGTTCCCCCTCACCTCGAACAACAATATCAGCCCCCTTATCAAGCGTATCTTCTACCGCTAAAGTGGGGTGCCACCCTCCTAAAACAATGGTAGCTCCCAGTTGCTTGATAGTTTTTGCGAGCTCCATGACGCTCACAATTGCACTGGTAACCGGGACCGTCAATCCCACCAGATCTGGCTTGAATTCCTGAACTCTTTTAATAATCTCCTTTAAACTTAAGTCTTCGGCCTTCGCATCTGTAATTTGTATCGAAATACCAGGAACATCTTCAATATAGGCTGCAATGTATTCTAAAGCAAGAGATGGAAAGGCAGCATCGTAAAAATCATAGCCAACTGTTTTATATTTATTTTTAATGAGCATAACTCTTGAATAACCCATAGAACGCACCAATACTTGTGTTTAACTGATTGCCCAAGCACAATTTTCACAAATGAGTGAGATATACTAATTAGAAATTCTTAATAAATAATTTCCAACTTTCCTTAAGAAAAATAATTTTATAAGAAATTTTCAGTTATAATGAAAGAGGTGTCAATCATGAAGGATATTCTTATTATTGGCGCAGGTCCTGCAGGGTTGGTTGCAGGGATAAATTTAAATCGTGAAGGATTCAACGTAACTGTACAAGAAAAGCAGGACAGTGTGGGTGGGAACCCGGGGTGGCACCCTTCAGTTCATACGACCCCCGTCGCAGTGCCAGGTTTATATGACTATATTGGTATCGATTGTAGTGATGTATTTGTGAATAGCACTGATATGCTCAAGATGTTTATGGGAAAGAAAGAAATTGGTGGTATGAAGACCATTTTTGGGAAATATGGTATGAGTAATGTGGAACGAGGGCATCGGGAATCCTCTTTGGATAATTTTCTTTATCGTATCGCCAAAAAGGAGGGGGTACATTTCGAATTCAATGAACCTTTCACAAAGGACGAGTTTATGAAAGCTCCTAAAGGTACTATTATCGCCACAGGGCTCAGTCCAGGAGTTTATGATTGGTTAGGTATTGACTATACTGTTTTTTCAGGCTATTGGGCATACACCGAGGTTGAGAAAGATTTTATTTCTAATACCTTTTATTTTGGGACCTTCAGTAATGAGTATGGCTATACTTGCTCCTTAAATGGAATATGGTACGTGCTATTATTTGCCCGAAAGGGTGTCACCCAAGAGAGTTTGGACATATTTAAAAAAGAACTCGAGAGGATGGAAGGACGAACTTTTGAGAAATGGAACCGCTTTCTAGGCCAGACCCCTAAAGGTCCGCGTCTTTTTTATAAGGATTTTATACTCACTGGTACCTTCGCGGGTTTCATCGAACCTGCGTTTGGAGGTGGAATCACGGGAGCTTTGCTCTCAGGGAAAATAGCAGCAATTGCCGTGACAGATCCCGATAAAGCTGAAACTGAGTTCAATCGATTTACAGATGGAATCAAAAAGGTTATCGCCCGTAAGCGTAAAGGTCGCTACACTCCAGGTATTCGAATGGGGGATATCTGGTTTAAACTCTGATAGAGTATAATCTCAAAAAAAAGAAAAATTATGATTTTAAGTAGTCTTGGGTTTTATCATCTGTATTTTTGACCGGATCTGCATCTCACTATTCATTGCATTCTTGGGATTATATTTAACGCCTAATCTATTTCGAATCATTATGGGAACGTCGTTCTTATCGATAAATACTGGGATTATATTTTTTCTTTGAATATTTGCTGCCCTAATTTCTTCCCCTACATTTCGGGAAGCCCCTTTACTGCAAAAGACAACAACGACATCAGATTTAGGAATATTTTCATTCATATACATTACGATACTACCAAAATATGAATGCCCACGATAGAACACCTTGTTTACATGCGGAAGCCTATCTATAGATCGCGCAAGTTTATCGAGTTGAAATGTTTGAACATCCTGTTTAGAATAACTGATATAAACATTAATTCCTTTCGGTTTTGCTGGAGCTGGTTTTTCTTCGACCTTCTTTTGTGGAATAGAAACGGTGCTAAATCCAGGTTGACCATACAGTACAAAACTCAACCAAGTGATATCATTTGGGTCTGAGCTTTTCGCTAGTTTACCTTTCGCCATCCGGATTGCCTTTCCGAAGGGTTCGCCGTTAAGCATTTCCTTATAAAAGTTTGTCGCAAATTGAGCCGCACTTGCATCTAAAATAGGCCATAAAGTTGCAAGACACGCCTTCGCCCCTCGTTTCATAAGTGCCGATGGAAAATTTAAAATTTTGGTCCCTTCGTACGCAACGCGTTGGGTTACTGCGATATCAGATTCACACATATTCAAGAAGAAAAGCGCGGGATACTGCAAAAAAAGATCCGTTACACTGTAAGGATCGTCTGGTAAATGGAAATAGACGTCATCTTTGGATACACCTGAATGTCCACTGTAGTGAAAGATATCAAGCCGGGGAGTTGCAAAAATTTTCGATAACGCTCTGTAGGTTGCGCCATCGCGAGCGTAGAGATCGATTTGAAGGTCTAAATCCTTTTCCGCCTTGAAAAAGTCAGTTATCTGTTTGGTTTCCCTTTCCGCAGCTGGAAGATTATTTGTTGGGTTTGTTACAATTGCAACATACCCTGGTTGATTTTTTGCCTTCTCCGGGACGAAGATTTCTGCCGTCTTGTCTAAAATGGGAGCACGGTATATGTCGTATTTTGTGGCCAGAAAGTTTTTCCCATCATGCATCAATTCGAATGGGATCGAAAAATTCGTGGAGAGAAAGACAATAGTGTCAATGGGGTTCTCTTTCAGGTACTCTTTTATCTGATCGGGAAACAGACTCTGGTAGATTTTCTTACCCACGGCTTCTACCTTGTCAAGGTTAGTATTTCCCGGAATATCTTTGATGGTTATATTGGATTCTTTGATAATTTCCGTGACGCTTACGGATCGATTCTGCATATCTGATCGTACATTCTCATAGAAATGGTAAATTGCATTAACCTCTTCCATTAAAACTTCATAAAAGGATTTCGTCTTTTGCATAACTTCCTGCTTCTTGCGGTCATCCCCTAAGTCGGGTACAAACATAATTCGGAATTTTTCGCCAAAATCATAAATGGTATTCAAATATAAGATAGAGGCGCCATCTTTCTTTGTCATCCTATCATCCTCTGATTCATTTTGTAATTATTTTGGACTGTCGCCTTATAAAAATAATCTTAAGGTATGATATTGGTATTAGAAATTATTCGGTTTTCGAGGTAAAATAGGTGATTCTATGATTAGAAGAGCATCAAAAGAAGATCTTGACGTATTAGTAGATCTTTCTATTCAGTTTCATAATTATTTCGATGAGATCTATGGTGATGAGTTAAATCCAAAAATTACTTCAAAGGAAGATATAAAAAATACGCTTATTGCAGGATTTAATGATGAGAAGCACGATATTCTAGTAATCGAGATAAATAAAACGGTGATTGGGTTCGCTGATTTATGGACTTATCCTGAATTCGTCCATTCCGGGAATAGCGCCTACATTCAAAATTTATTTGTTATAGAAAAATTTCGGGGACAAGGTTGGGGTAAGAAAATGATTGAAGAACTTCTTCGCATTGCAAAGTCACGAAAAGCGACAGCAATTCATGTTACCACTTCCAAGAAAAATGTGAATGCAATTCGATTGTACAAAAAAATGGGGATTGCTGACGAAGGAGTTCTATTAGAGCGATCATTTGAATATTAATATTTATATTTTTTCCATTTTTCCTATAATAGAAAATTTACAGTAAGTTCCAGGTGAATAAATTAAGTTTTTAAGTTAATATTTTTTGGTTAACCTCATGACAGAACTGACCAATGAGGAAAAAAAAACGTATGAGGGATTATTTGTCCTAGGAATGGCATTGATTGCAACAGGGGCAGGAGTGACGGCAGCAATTGATGGCCCCTTTGGGTTCTTTGGACTTCTTTTCACGGTAGCGGGATTGATTTTTCTGCTCATATGTTTAAAAAATAAGGATAAGTGGGCTCAAAAGAGCAATTAAAATGACATAATTTTGACTATAAAATCTAATGTATAGGTTTTAGCAATTCAACATTAAGATAAAAACAAAAATAATTTAAGTTATTTTCATTTATTTCTATTTGTTGGTAGAATTTGAACCATTTCTACAGGCGTAACCAGTATGGCAATGCGAATTTATACCGATACATCGGTTCTCGGAGGGTGTTTTGACAAGGAATTTGAAGATCCCTCTAGAAATCTATTAAATAAATTCGTAAAAGGAGATCTAATAATCATAATTTCTGAATTAACATTACTCGAATTAGAAGACGCACCAACGGAAGTTCAGAACATACTTGATGAAATTCCAGAAGATAATATTGAATATGTTGAATTAAGTCAAGAAGCAATAGAACTTGCTCAGATGTATATAACTGAAGGGGTATTAGGAAAGGGAAAATTAGTTGATGATCAACATATTGCAATTGCCACCCTGAATAGGGTAGATGCTTTAGTCAGCTGGAACTTTAAACACATAGTCAATCTCCAAAAGATACGCGGTTATAACTCTGTTAATCTCAAATATGGATATCCTTTATTAGAAATTCGAATTCCATGGGAGGTTATTATTTATGAAGATGAGTAAAGATTTTAATGCGGTAAAGATGATGCGCGAGATTAGAGATAAATTAAGCCGTAAATTTGCTGAAATGAGTTACGAGGAACAAAAGAAATATATTAAAGAACGAATTAAAACCAAAAGAGCCTTTCCGATCTCATAGTTAGTTTAAAAAAGAAGGATAAGTGGGCTCAAACGAGCAATTAAAAAAAGAACATAGGCTATTTTTCTTTTCTCCTTTATACCTTGTCAGGTGGTTTTATGAGGCGAACCAGACAAGGCATGACAAAGAAAGGGATAAATTTTGCAAATTCTGTAACTGCCACAAGAAATGTGTGGGCGCCGAATTCCACTAAAGGTGCGGCACGGATCCAAGATGGGTCAGCTCCTACCTCGACCCAACGAGTCCCAGCCATCACAGTAGTTACGGTCCAAATGGTCATGTATAGCATCATTGCGAGATACATGTAAAATGCTCTCCGCCGGAACTCGGGATTGGTTTTCACCATCCATATTATAACGAGGATACTCATTGTAGCTGTAAAGATTATGCTCAACGGGTCAAACATGCTCCGACGCGATCCTACCTGACCCAATAATACATCACCACCCACATTCGGGATTTGAATCCCTTCTATTGCAGCGGAAAGGAGTGGCATGGCTAACATAATAGCATAAATCCCGAACACACCTTCCTTCCAGTTCTTGGTCTTCTGTAACCAGAAGCGGTCGGCTACGAACAAGGCGATAACAGCAGTGTAAGCAGCCTCCGAGGTACCTGAGAGGAGCAGTCCGAGATACAATGGAATCTCAATCTCGAAGATTTCACGTGTCGGCATCATTCGAATGCCCGCGAGATGCAGTACAAATTCAACGCCCATCCAGAAGAAAGTGCCCACTAAAAAAACCCAGAGATAATCCTTCCGATTGTTCGTTTTCCAATCATATACTGCGACGAGAAGCGCAACGAGGGTGACGAGAAGGTTGAACGAGTAATCTACCCAACCCGGACCGTTAACCATAAAAATTCCCATAATTATTCCACCTATATGTTAGAGAAAAATAGAGCGGACTATTATTACTACTAAGTAAATATAGCCGCAATTTTCATTTAAAGATCATAACTCTTTGATTACCCAAAGTCCCACAGGACCTATAAATATTTCATCATCTGTATTTGCAAAAGTCAGGTGAACTTGTAAAGCGAGAGCGCCTTTGACTTCATAGGTATCAAAATTACTAAGGTACTCTTTCTCTGTTGTACTATTCAAGGGATTTCCATAGGAAACGATAGATCCTCCATAGATCTTTTTCCGTTCTAATTCGAGTACATTTACACCTTTTATATAACTCCGCGAGTTCGAACACTTATACGTCATCGCAAAGGAGGTAATTTTCGCTTTAGGTGGTAAGGGTAAACTCATATGGATCGCGTATTCTAGGTCTGCTTGTTTTATTTTACATAAAGTTCCGCCCATCAAATAACGAATATCAACAATATCATTCAGCACTTCATAACTTGCAGAATGTAGGTTATGAGGGTGAAACCAGATAGGGAGCTTAATGACGGGAGTTGGTCTTGTTGGGTCACCGGGGATTGGTTTCGGATCGCCGGGTCTTGGACCGGGATCCTTTGGTTTTTTTCGGGAGCGTGGACTCATTCATCTACCTCTCTAAATTAATTAAGAAATGAAGATTATAATAAGTAAAAAAAGTTTTTGTATTGGGGAAAAAAATGTGTGGAGATCTATTTGTTCACTGTGTATTCTTCCGCGGATGGGGACCGCAAATCCAATAACCTGGGGTCCTTCAACTTACAATTCCATATTTCCATAGGGTTTTCTAATTTCGATAGTACTGAGCATTTGATCCACGGTCTTCCCTTCCTTCAGGAGGTCCTTTACCGTGCGATTTACTTCTTGGGCGACTGCAGCAGTTGTTTTTATTCCAAATTTCTCAAGAGTACCTTGCGGGTTTTGAAGAAACTGGTTTGTAAGGCTTTTATCCTTTAAGATTCTTTCTAAACCATTCATCCATTCTTTTTCTGATACAGACATCATTCATCTCCACGCTTTTCAGAAAATGTGTACATCCATATTCTCGTATTATTACTTCTTATAATAGTGGTTATAAATGATACTACTCACGCCAATAGTTTTCAAGTCATCGCCATACTATGTTTGGAAATCTCATTGCAGGATAAGACACACTCGAGATGTTAATGCCACGATCAATCACCATCACGCAGAATATCCCGCAATTATATGCCGCTCCAGATTAAAAATCCTTAAAATTATATTCTTCACCCCAGAATCCGCCTCGGATCACAAATATATTTTCAAAACTCATTGGGATCACTAAATTAGGCGTCTACCGGTTCAACATCAACTACAGCTTCAACTCTACCAATCAAATTATCAATAAACTTTGAATCAGTAATTTTGATGGATAAAGCATCATTTGGACATGCACTCACACATCTTCCACAACCCAAACAACAATCCTGATCAGTTACAGCCTTACCATTCTCGATTTCAGTTTTTCCATGAAAAACGCATACCTCAAGACATGCTCCACATCCCACACATTTAGTAGGATCTAGACTAACCTCTATTCCTTCAATCCGTTGATAAATCGAAATCAAACCTGCAGAACCGTTAGCAAGTACCTTTCCATTTATGCAACAGCATGTACAACAAAAACATGAGGCTAAAAAGTGCCCTGTATCCTCAATGTTGTGTCCCTTTGCTTCTCCTTGACCCCTTCCAATAATAGGGATTAATCCATCTTCAAGTGCCTTTCTTACTCTTTCTAATGCCTCTTCTTTAGTGGCAAGTCTAAGAGATTTACCCAAAAAGAAATGCATTTTCTTCACATCATCCCCCATATACATACATCCTAATTCATGATCATGGTTTTTACAATCAAAATGTACTCTACATGGACAATCTGTATAAGCAATTGCACTAGCTTTATTGATGAAATGTTCAAAAACTACAAAGGGAACAAGCATGTTTTCATGGGCAACATATTCATTTACTGGAATATATGCACCATATTGAGTAGGATCGGTTCCTTCAACGTGAGCAATATTTCTGATAAAGGGAATCCTTGATAAAATATAGGGAGAAAAACTGGGATCTTTTGAATATACTATTAATAAGGGAATTTTAACATTTATGGGAAATGAACCATTATCTAGCATCATGCCTTTATATTTTACATTATAATCAGGATTACCATTATTATACACACCACTGAGAAAACTCTTTACCTGGTCCTTATCAGAAAAAACAAGCTTTACATCAGCATCCTCAATATGTTTCCCAAATTCATAAGAATACTTATTTTCTTCAAAAATCTGATAGGCCAAAATACCGGTAATATCCCAGTTAACTTTAATCACTTTATTATGAAACCTCTTCTTATATCCTTCATCGGAGGTTCTGTCAGAATTTTTAAGCATTGATTTCATAAGAGTGGCAATATCATCATCTTGTTTTATTTTTTCTTGTTCCTTTTTTGCTCCAGTAAATGGGGGTAAGCTAAATAGGTTTAATGCGTTTTTAGCCCGTCCAATTACCCCAAATTCGGGAAAATTTAATAATTCTGGAGTTTTTCCATCTTCTTTCTTAAAAAAAGCAGTACAGACTTGTTTTTTTACAAACACACAAAAATTATTATTTCTATCTCTTCCTTGATCAAAACCCGAGATCTTACCACTCAATAGGTCCCAAATGAGCGAGGTATCTGGTAGAGAGAGTGTTACATCAGCATGATCCAAAAATTCTCCGATCTTTTTTGTATATTTTTTTCTTTCAAAAATTTGGTAGGCCCTTACCCCCGCCAAATTGAGATTCACTTTAAGTGTAAGATGTTTAAAATCCTTTTGATAAATTTCATGATTAACATCATTCAGTGAATTTCGTAAAATTATTCGTAAAGCTATCTTGGCTATAAACTTCTGTGGCATTAAACGTAATATTTTTGATAGTAAACCTAAAATCCAATCTTTTATCTTTGTTTTACTCCTACCCTTACTACTAATACTCAATTAAATCATCTCCATTATCATTGTTTATTTTTGATCTTTTTTTCAGTTCTTCAGCACGTTCTAAAAGAATATTATCTACGAATTTCTTATCGTCTTCATAATACCGCATGACTAAAACCCACGTAGCCACATTTATCAGTCCAACAAATGCCGATAGAAGAAAAGCAACATCATAACCATTTGGGGCATATAATACAATCAAATAACCAGCGAGTATCGTTCCTAAAGCAACACCTAATTGATCTATTAATTTTGCTATTTGAGAAGAGGTTGCTCTCTGCTCCGGAAGATTGACGTCTGTCACTACAGACGACCATATTGGTCCTGTACCGCTGGCTATGAAGAAGACTATAGCTAATAGCACAAAGAACATCAGAAATGAAGGATTGCTAAATAATACTCCGAGACTTGTTATGCCCGAAGCATCCCATGGAATAAGTATAGCAATTACAAACAGGGGTTTAGCAGCTAGCATTAGAACTATACCTAATTTAATTCTTATTAACTCATTTTGAGTTTTTTTATATAATACATCCGCAATTTTTCCCCAGACTAGAGGACTTGTATATATTGCAACCGAGAGAAGCAGAATGGGAATTATTGCGATCTCAACGGTTACTCCATGACCAACGGTTAACCATAACGAAGCAAACATGTAAACGCCCTTAGGAAAAGCATCAGAAAAATTTAATACTAAAATTATGTTGCTCTTTCTCCGAAAAACATTCTTTAATTCCTCGAAATTAATACGATAATCGTATTCAACCTCAGTTTCCTCCAAGACCTGTTTTAAAGCGCTATCTTTACCACCAATTTTAGGCAATTTCACAGTTAGCAATAATAATGTTAGTAATATAGTGATCCCCCCCGTAATTATGTACGGAGTCCTCCATTCTCCTACTAAGATGAATCCAAGAAAAATTACAAAACCAATTATAACTCCAAACAAGCCAGCGAATGCAATTAATCCGTAATTCGTACTTCGCTTTTCAGGACCAGTAATATCAGCTATAAAGGAAAAAATCGCTGGACCAATTATCCCATTCCCAATTCCAATAGAAATTATGGCAAGAACAAAAATCTCATATGACCATGAATATCCTACTAATATACAATTAATTCCCGTAAAAATACTACCAATTATAATAACTGCCTTTTTATACATTTTATCTACGTAATATGCTGAAAATAATCCCGCAACAGCAAATAAAATAGCACTAACACCCATCAAGGAACCCAAAGCGGTTTCATTGAGGTTCCAAGAAGTTTCTGCATCTACAATCCATGGGAGGATGATTGCAAAAATACCTGATGCTAAACTCATGAAAAGTGTAATTGTAATAACAAGTATTATTGGCGTTTTTCCCTTGATTTTTCTTTCACGAGAAATCCTTACCACCGAAAAATATTTTCTTCAATCGTCTACATGGTATGAACCCTATTTTTGTACCTTTTCATCATCAATAATATATAAAAAAAAGAGGGTATGGAAATCTATTTATTCTTCGCGTATTCTTCCTCGGACGGGGGGTAGTAGATCACTTCGTTCCCCGCTTCATCGACCCGTTTGATATATTCGCGGAACTCGTCATCCACAAACATCATGCCGCCTGTTTTGAGCAGGTTAAGCATCTCTTTTCGTTGTTTGGGATCGGCCACACAGACCGCTTGGCAGACGCCACACGTCGGGTGCGTGTCTTCCGCGCGAATTTTCGGATGCCCCACGTTATTCTTGATGCCCTGGATCATAAATTGATTTATAGTTGTACGATTCCATTTCCGTTGCATCGCGGGGGTTGATTTATCGAAGAAGATTTTCCAAAGGTAATCATACCGCCATTGCTCATCCAACATCTGTTCCTCGGGGATTTCTTTCATACAAGTATGATCAGGTGTCCATGTACTGTAGGATGGTTTTCCTGCACCGAGACCCGCCAGCCCGCCGCAACCAAAGAAGCATCTCGCATAAGAATTTCGCTTGGCATACACTTCTTCTCGTCCTGCGATGATCACCGGCGTTTCCGGCTCCTCACTTGAGAAGAGCCCCGTGGGACATGCTTGCCAACATGTACGACATTTATTACACGGGTTTTCCTCCACCAGTGGGTCGGCTTCTAATGGGGCGGTGGTTATGGCACCGCCTAAGTGCACCACACTTCCATATTCCTTCGTCATAAGAAATCCCCCCCAGGCAAGCCGTCCTACGCCTGCCGCAACGGCACCGTACCGCAAGGAGAATTGGGGACGGGGGGTATGACCAAAAGTTTTGGCCGCTTGGCTGGTGTACAACTTTTTTCCTATCTTAAGCCAGAGCAATAGCCTGCCTATTGTCAACTTGGCTTTAACCTTTAGCCCGTAATCCCGATACCCTGCGTTGGGGGGTACCGGCACTGCCTTGTACTTCGAATTGTTCTTAATTAATTTCGAAATTTCCTTAGCAATTATCCATGAAGTTTTATAACTATTCCTTAAATTCGCGCGGTAGCTCCACCGCTCCTTCTTCGAAAGCCAGTTTTTCAAAACTTCCATGGGAATGGGCTCGGCCCAGATAATGCAACTCTGGGCACCCGGCAGCAGGTAATCCATATCAGCTGATGGGGGTGCCTTGCTGAGGCGCTCCCGGCTCCCAATCCCAACTATTTTCGCACCACCATCGAGTGCGATTTTTTTTACTTCATTTTTTATTTCAGATAATTCCATTTCATTCACTCCATTCGCTTTTCAACTCAGAGTTTTCGATTTCACTTTCTCCTTGGTTCGGATTAATCCGAATACATACGGGATGAGCAAGAAGGGCACATAGGCGGCAGCAATTTCAATAAAGATGTCATATGACAAGGCGCCAATATTGGTTGCAACGTCAGCAAGGGCTATGCTACCATAATCGGGACCGATTCCAATCCAGCGGGTACCCCCTATGACTTCAGTCATCGTGAAGACCACCGCCAGGATAACCATCCCAACGTACATATAGATACCCCTTCGTCTGGCTTCGGGATCCGTTCTCACTAGCCAGATTATGCTGATAAGAACCATTGTACCCAAAAAGATGAAACTCACTGGGGTAAACATCGCTCTTGCAGAAGTAATTACTCCTGTATCGATAGGATGATTAATCCCCTCACGTATCAAGCGAAGAGCAGAGGGCACAATCATTATTGCTAACCCGATTATCCCTTCTTTTCGATTTTCTTTCAGAAAGAAGCGATCTGCGACAAAGAGCCCTAGTATTGCGACGTAGGCCCCTTCGGAAGTGCCTTGTAGGATTGCGCCAGCCCAGACCGGGAGATTTACTCCGAACAGCACGTGGTCTGGCATTATACGCATGCCACTCATATTTTGCATGATCTCGACGCCCGCCCAGATCAATGCGCCAACTATAAAGACCCAAATATAGTCCTTTCGGTTGTTCCGCTTCCAATCGTATATACAAATAGCGAAGGCGATGATTGATAGTATTAATTTTAGTGTTGAATCAGATCCAAACTCACCGCCACGTATCATCCAAATAAAGTCCATATCTAAAAACCTCCATTATTTTCTCTTTTTTGGAGCTGGTATGGGTGACCGCTCCAAGCGTTTCATCGTTATTGCGTCATTCGGGCATGTGACGGCACAAAGCCCACAGCCCATGCATCTATCCTCATTAATTTGAGCACTATCCTCAATGGTAATTGCACCAAATTTACACCGGTCCTCACAGGTGCCACAGGCAACACAGTTTTCCGCATCGACCACAGCGAGGTAATTTGCGCGGGAAATGGATTTAGGATTGTGTAACCCCGCTCTAGTTAACCCCGCCAATAACCCACAACAACATTCACAGCACTGGCATAAGATATTCGCGGGTCCCGAATAATTATCCGTGGTATGCACTAATCCCATCTGGGACGCTTCTTGCGCAATTTTAGCTACTTCTTCCTTGGTCACTCGTTTACTTTCTGGGTCGTCCAGATTTAGTAGGGCTTCTGCTTGTTGACCAAGGATTATACAGTTATAGATCGGGTATTTATCAGTGCATTTTCGAACCCCTTCAACCTCGGCTCTTTTCCGGCAGGGACATGGAACGAGGGCGAAACTTTCATTGTTTTCAATGATCTTATAAACCTCCTCATATGGGACTATCCCCCTTTGATCCTCAATTTTTTCGGAAACCGTCAAAATCCGCGATCGGGAGGTCCCCCTATAGCTCGTTTCCCATTGTTTATAGTACTCGTCCTTTTCGAAGAATTGCCGACTCAATCGGGCTAATTCCTTAATATTTTCATCCTCTAAGTTCTTGCGGATGATAAATGGAGCATCATATATCATCAACGGGTTCGGCAGGGAGTAGCCCCCAGTCTCGAAGGCAAAGAACCGATCTACTAATGGTTGCATTATTCTTTTCAGGTCCTTCCTATCACGGTTGGTGATCTTCGAGAGCTTCCGGATAGTAATACCCATCGGAAAAACGGGGAGATGCTGCACGATCTCAGCCGCTTCAGCGTTATACATCAAACTCAAATACTCGAGATAGGTCTCAGAGGGATTTCCATCTTTGTCTGTTGGAATCCCCTGTTGTTTTTTTCTTAAATTCTCTGCAATTTGAATTAAATTCGCCTTATGTTCTTTGGATTCAATCATTTTTTCAACCTCAACTGACTTGTTGCGTGGGCTTAGCTTTCTTCCGTTTATATTTTTTAACCTGCCTCTTCAAATAGTCCCACGCAGGTGGGCCCAACGGCACCGTCCCTGGAACAAACCGTAACGGCTGCCGCATATTGAAACTGCCCCCTGATTTGAAGAGGTTATCTACAATATAAAAGAGTAAATTCCCCGGGATCCCAATCGCCATCTCCTCCTCTTTGGTCAGCCCTAAGGTGCGATCACCGGTTCCCGGGAGGACCACTTGGGGTTTTTTGGAGAGATAGGGGAGAAGCACCCCTTTCAAGCACGATTCCCCGTAACCAACAAAGGCAGATTTGACGATGTACTTCCCTTCGTAGCTGAGGGCGTGGATGGTATGGGTTATTTGGGCGGGATCCCCATAGATTAAAATGACATCCGGGATGATAGAGGTCCTGGTAAGTGGGGAAACCATGAATCCAATATGATCTTTGATTTTTTCATACGATTTCTTGTTGGCAAACTCACTGAAAACCGATTGGACCGCTAGTTCCGCATTTAAATCCTTGTGATAACCGGATTTGACTTGACTCGTGATAATATCTTTGACCGGTACTGTAACTGATTCCCATTGATGGACCAGTGAGGAGGTGTAGCAAAGGTTATCCTCGACCGTCATAACGAGGTTGGCACCCCAGCGCCGTGCCATAGTAAATGATTGACACAAGGTAATCTGCTGTCCCATCGATTTAGAAGGCTGTTGGAACCCCTCTGGAACTTCGGACATATCCTTAATAAATTTCAACGCTACGGGAAATGTTAAAAGCCGTAATTTATTGTATAATTCCTTTCCTTTTTCTCGATAATCTTCCAAACTCGACATATATTCACCTCATTTTTCCAACTTCGGCCGAATCTTTTCCCAAGCAGTCCCAATGGGACATGCTTTCATGCATTCGATACAATAATCAACATCTGTAATGAATCCTTGACTCATTTCGATAAAAACATCGCGGGTTTTGTTATTCTGCCACAGCATCCGCAGATATTTCGTCCAATCCCGAAGACGTTCAGGGAAAACTTGCTTTAACCCTTTAGACCAAAAGGCATAACAGGGGTCCGTATAATATTTCCCATCTTTTAGGGCGCTACTTGGACAGGCTTTTTCACAAGCTTTACAATCTGTGCACAATTTTCCCTCGAAGGGTAGATCGGATTCAAGGGGAGCTTCCGTAATTATTGCACACAGTCTTTGATGCGGCCCAAATTGTGGGGTAAGTAACAAGTTGTTTCGCCCCAGTTCCCCTAAACCAGCACTCACGGCAGCATGTTTCAGGGAGAGATGCGCTAGAAACCGGGTATGGGGTAACTTTTTCCCCTTATATTCATAGCCTGACTTGAAGATCGCAACAGGCTTGTCTGCAGAAACGGGTGTGGATAAATACCCTTCCCGTTCAAGTAACCGTCCTACCTTTTCCGCGGTCTGATCCAAGAGCCGTGAGGTTTGCATTTTATTCCGCGTCCAGACTAAAATATCCGGGGCATAGACTGCTCCGAGGCTGTGCGCTACCGCCATGACGATCACACTTTTTGCCGAGGGCATAACAGTCGTCGCAGAGCGTGGGGGATTGGCTAATAATAAATTTTGTGCATCTGCAATTCCAACGAGATCAATCCCCTCTGCTTGGATCAGTTTTTTGATACTCTTGGCATTGAGTTCGATTTGGGCTACTTTCAAATTGCATCTATTCCTATTCAGTAGGTTGGGTTTTAATGTAATACAACCGAATGGGGCAGATAATTAAGTCGAAAATGATGAAAACTATCACGTAGGGTGTAGGAGACATGAATAATAACCCTATCCCTAACACAGCACCAATGATAGGAATAATAAGTCCCAGCCACTGTACGAGGTTAACCTCTTTTCGACGTACGAGCAGAGCGGAGAGTGTTAAGTAAATAATCCCGAATATTAGCATCCCCAGAGTTTCCAAGCTTCCACCATACAGCAAGGGTTGTAACAAATGAAAAATTCCGCTGCCTCTAAGCAAGACTAGGGAGACATGGCTAATTTTTTCTCTCCAGTCCATATCCTCAAGGTTTGCATGCCGTATGAAGGAAAACGGTAGCGCGATTATACATAGGATAATATTAATGATTGATAAGCTGACTAGAACCGCATCCAAACCACTAGTTTCGGTAATATAAATGAAGTTGGAGATCGGACACATTAGAAATAAAATCGTACTAGCTCCCCCTATTAGCATCATAGGCGAATTCATATCCTTGATAATAAATACAAGGAATAGCACCCCCCCAATCAGAAAGAGCAAACCGTAGGTCCCAGATAAAGCCACCGCTATCCAATCGGATGAACCGATTATGAGAAGTTGGATAAGATTTGTAACACCCAGTACTATGGCGAGTAATCCCCCTAGTAATCCGGTTTTATCGAGTTTGTCAAAACCCATCTTTCCAACCACTCCTTTTTGCCCCTTTACTTAAAAGCTATAAATTCTTCGGCTCCGTATATAATCGTTTATGTTTCCTAGGAAAGCTATTGAACACTTTCTCTGCTTCTTCTTGAGGTAAGGCAAGAATATTACCATCAGGATCTTGGACTACACATCCTGAATTTATGAGAATTTTAAAATAATCGGCGGTTTCCTTGGGGCTTCCCGCACACACGTTTTGGCATAGCCCACAGGTAAGATGCAAGTTATAACCCGGTAATGCGGTGTTTTCGTACCCTTCAATCCCGTAATCCGTACGTTGAGGCCACTTCCTGTATTTGTCACTGGCCCGAAAAAATTGTGTCATAATTTTTCTATCCTCCTCAGGGACATGAAAGCGCCCCGGCGACCAAGTGCTCCAATGCTTGCCGCCTCGCGTATTCAATCCTGTGAACCCCCCACAGACATAAAAACAACGAATATAATTCCTACGTTTGGCGTACGTGAAAGTTTCGCCCCCGATTGTTACAGAGGTTTCCTCAGTATCATGGATTAGCCTGGAGGTGCAAGCTTGCACACAGATTTTACATTTATTGCAATGAGATTCCTCAGGGGGAATGGGATCCGTAGGGGCAAGTTCGGCGTTCGTCAAAACCGTGTTTAATAGGATATGTGCCCCATATCCTTTCAGTCCAACATTTCCCGACCATCCAAAAGAGGCTACTCCAGAGCGAACTGCTATATACCGGTGAGAAATCGGTGGAGGTAATTTCAATTGCCATCCCGTTACCTCTTTGCGATATTGATTATTGGGATATTTATAAGCGGCAATAAAACCTTTCTCCTGAAGCCACTCCGTTAATTTCCTAGCGACCTCTGCACCTTTCACATTTAAATCGTATCTGTCGCGTTCATGGGAGGCGAAATCTTTCTTGGCAAGATAGTCACGGATTTTTTGCTTATCAAAGGGTAAAGCAAAACAAATGGCAGATTTTGCCTCTGGGAGAACATAAGTGATGTCGGTTGAAGGAGGACCACCAGCAAGGGTTTCCAAGGTGGCGAACCCGACCTTCACAGCACCCTCTTCAACTAAAAAATCTTCAATTTCCTTATTTAGTGTAGTAACAACCTTCGTGGTCATTCGGATCAGATCCTAGGTTCTTAATAAACCAGAAAACTTTTATTTGAGTCTGTATAATGATCAATTATTTGATCATCGAGTTAATAAGTTTTTTTATTATGGTTTCATTTGAAAGAAAAAAGGTAGGCATTGCGGGAAATGGATTCAAAAAACAGTTCAGACAACACGAAGAACGGCTTTTTCAAGGTTAAGCGGAAACGAGATATTCGATCTGATATTTTAAATCTTCTCGGAGAAACTCAATTTGGGCTCAATGTATCACAAATCGCAGAGCAATTAGAATTGAGTCGAAATACGGTGAAGAGCTATTTAGGACGGTTCGAACAAGAAGGGTTAATCCAAGTCAAAGAAATTGGACGGGCAAAAATATGTCTCCTCAGTGAACCCCAAACAATTCCGAGTAAAAAACGATATAATCCCCTCGTATCGTTGACGCAAGAGTTTTTTAATAAGTTTCTAATCGCCCTCGATAAATTAGGGGCAAGCAAAATCCCAGATCATCTAAGTTTTATTAAACAAATAGGGGCTGAGATGGCACCCTTAATCATTTGGCCCACAGGACGAATATTACCACCCGCCACCTTGAAAAAGAAGTCCATCTCTATTGATGAATTAAAGAAAATTAGTCTTCAATTCCATGGGTTAATCAACGCCATAGGAAAGTCATATCATATCGAACTCGATCCTGCGTTCCCGACCCCAACTAACCAGATTATTCGCATGAAAATTACAACACTACGAAAGAAGGGATTCGCTAAACTTTATGGGTGGATTTGGGCAGGTCTTCTAGAGGCTAAACTTCGGGAGACCTACAGTGATAAGATTTACATCGAGATAAAGGACTATCAAGAAGACCCCTCATCATGGAATTTCGAGCTGGGAATTCGCGATTGAGTCAATTAAATGACTAAGGATTAAAATGGAGACTCATGTCAAATTAAAAACCATTGCCGGGCTGTTGTTAATTGCCTCAGCCATAACCCATTTGCTCCAACTATTATGGGTTGGGTTTGAATGGCATGATATCGTTTGAACTATTAATCAAAATTCTCTAAAAAACTATAAAATTTTATTAAAATCTAGGAGGAAAATATTTTTTATGATAGGCTAAAGGCTTAGATCTGATCACCCCCTGAAAATTGAGGCGGTAATTTGACAGTTGGTATGGTTGGTGGAATGATAAAAAAACCTTAAGCTAGAGAAATACCCAAGAATACGGCAATTTCAATTCGGATCTCAATTTGCGCATTTGAGTTATTTGCGCATACTTTCAAACGAACGTTTATATGTCATAATCACTTAAATTCTCTCGAGGACGAGTTCTTTACTTGAAGGAAAATGAGAATATGCTGACCACGACACGCTTTCGCTTGCAGCCCTCCGAATCGCAAATTTCCCAGCTCAACGAAATTTTTGTAATCTATAATCGGATGAAGCGGAAGGGGTACAACTTACTCTTCAAGGGGGTCTCAAAGAAAGAGATCCAGCATGCTTTAATGGCAATTTGCCAGAACAACGCCTATGTCAATACCATCCTAACCGAGAATCAGACCAAACTCGAACAGCAGAAGACGTGGCTGAAGAAGCGAAGAAATTACTTGACGCAGAAACTTAAAGTTGTGGAACAAAAAATTAAAACCAATATGGCGAAAGATCCTAAAGATCGGACCTTGCCCGGATTATACGCCAAACGTTCCTCGCTCCAGAATCGGCTGGCGCATTTGACTCTGATCCCTATTGTCTTTGGCACGAAGCCAGTGTTTCGGCAACGTATTTGGGGACGATTATCCCGTGAAGAGTTCCTCGTTCAGCGGGATGCGTCGTTTGGTTGTGTGGGTAAGGTGCAGCATGGAGTCCAAAATAATAACTTGAAGCTCCTACCCAGTGAGGAGCTGCGGATTTCCACCTTCCACAAGGCAAGCGGGCGGATTCCGAAACGAATCTGCGTACCACTCATGTTGAAACACGACCAAAGAACGATTTTCTTACAACTACTTCAGTTGGATAAATATACCGTCATCGTGAAACGGCAAGTAGTCAAAGGGGAGGTGCGCTACTACGCCAATGTGTCTTATGAAATTCCCGAACCTGACTTGCTATACGGGTTCCAACGTGGAGCGGTTGGACTGGATTTCAACTACAATTTCCTCGCATTGGTTCATGTGGATCAGCATGGTGAATTTTTAAGTTACCAACAAATCCCGTTTCGGAACTTGCACTCCTACCGCAAGGGTCGGCGGGACGATTATGCGAGCTTCAAGCTCGATAAAGTCATCAACTATTGCTTAACCAAAGGAAAAGGACTGGTGATTGAGGATTTGTCCTTCAATCAGACCTTCTCCTATAATAAAAAACGGAATCGTAAACTCAATCAACTCAAGACTTCGATGCTCGCCCTGCTGGAACGCAAATGCGCGCGGCATGGGATTGCAATCCGCAAGGTGCATCCCGCCTACACCACGATCATCGGGGCGTTGAAGTATTCCTGGTCATTGAACTTGTCAGATCACGTTTTGGCAAGTTTTGTGATAGCTCGGAGGGGTCTAGGGTTCGCGGAACCCCTTCCAGCCTGCTATAAGCGGTTACTTGCACAAGTCGGGGGCGTTCTAAAACCTCGTTTGAAACCAAGTAGTCCCTACTATCAGTGGGCGCAACTCTACGACCTCTTCAAGCATTACGGGGTAACTCCCTTCCGGTCTCCAGACCTAACGACTAGCCTCAAGAGGAATCTCTTGGTAGCTCTCACCACTGTGCTGGATGGCTTGAACCCGGCGACGGGCGTACCGCCTGATAACCTTAGGGCGGGTCTTTCCGCAGCTACTTGCGGTTAGATGAATCAGAAGTATAGGAATTTTATAGATTTTGAGAGAAATTTATAAATTTTTATAACTTCTTGGAAGGTTGGCGCCGCGATTTATGGAGCATGTTATGGACTTCTCGGAATTCTACTTATTTTATACAAGGAGAACAAAATATTAACGATAGTCGGAGTTATTTTTCCTACAATTGGAGGACTCTTAGGGTTAAATCGGTTAATTAATATAGAAATAGCAATTCATGGGGCAATAAATTGGTTTATCGTTTGGCATATTATTGTGGATTTAATTGTCGTCCCTATTTGTATCTATTCCTACCTCCATTTACGAAGGCAAACTATGTCAAATTAAGGAATGGTATTTCCTTGGAAAACCTAATTTGATAATCTGTTAGAATGTTCATTTTTTTTCAAATAGATTTATTAACTGAAAATTTCAAAGTGCCTCTCGTGCATATCCATAATTATTATCTAACACAAATAACTCTGTGATAAAGATAATATCATAAGGGTGGGAATGAGTTTGAAGAAATCTGTTAAAGTTGTTGCATTTTTTATTATTTTTGCGTTCATTACGAGTGGATTAATTGGTCAAATTAACATAAATGGAGGGGACTCAATACTTTCGCCAGAATCACAGCTAGAAAGCAGTTATACGCCGCAAGGAAACAGTTTCACCATTGATGCAAATTATAAATTTGACTGGGTCGATTCTGGGGGCAATG
>JAEOSY010000297.1 GCA_016840125.1 Candidatus Helarchaeota archaeon
AACTAAATGTCAGGGGGGATATCGGAATCCTATCCCTACTCGAAATCTCTAAAATTTTCAAATAGCTCTCACGAATTTGGTTGGTAAGCATGATTTGTTGACGAATTTTCTCATTCGTAATAGTTTGACCCGTAAATTTTTCCAAATCTGCAATTACTTGATTCATACTTTCTAACACTATATCTTCAGTAATTTCATTATCGATATTAGGAATACACAATAGCGTTAGAGGGACTCTCTCACCAACTTCTTCGAAAGTTTTAGAGAGCCAGTTGCATCGTGTGCCAAAGCCCAACGCACCATGGAGATATTTTAAATGCGGCCACGTCGAGCCCAGGTAGACCCTAGTTCCAAAACAGGTATCCAACGGGGCACCCGCATTTTCTGCCACCTCAGTATAGGTTTCATACGTTCCATAAACATTAGCTAAGAAATTATCAATTATATCCGTGAAAAACTTGTTTCCTACAATGGGACGTAAGAATTTGATGCCTGTGTGAAGAAAATTCCATCCAAAAAAGTTTTTAGATAATTGTGCCGCTTTAAGGTATGTTCCCGATGTATAGTCTCCCACCCGTAGAAGAAAAACGGGCATGGCATTTGCAGCTAAAATTAATTCAATTCCAACTGGTAAAATCACCGAAATAACTTTTTTCTTCGATCTCTTGGCTACTTTAAGCTGCTCTTTGCCTGAGAAATACTTGATTATAAATTTCAAGAGATTTTTCGCGTACAGAAGTTCAATCATTCGTTTCCTTGGGCTCATATTCTTCCCTGACTTACGTTATCATCTCGAAAAAGGCGCCAATTCGAGTCCTAAGCTGTTCCAAGCTCGTGGCATAATCGCGTTCCAATTGTAATACGGGAACATCATCCTCTAGAAGTGCATTCTTAAATCTTCTGTAGTCTGCCACGTATGGGTCACAGAATTTTAGAATATGGTCGATAACTCCTTTAACTTGATACTCCTCTATCAATTTCTTAACTCGAGGGACTCGACGCACATTTGGAACCATCCGTGATGATTCACACTGCAACAAATAATACCTTGCGAGGGCCTCTATGGGTTCAGTAGTTGCATCATACTTTACTTCGTTCTGATAGAAATGAATTCCAGACCACGTATCATTTACAACGACCTTTGCATCGAACTCCTCAATAAATGATATTAGCTCATCACCCAATGCAATTCCGGACCCAGAAATAAGGATGGGGATGCGATTCGTCTGCGAACCTGTATTTTCAACATTTAATTTTCCAATAGAATTCAACACATAATCGGGTCCCAAAAGTAGAAATCGATGCATTAAATTATGTAAATCCGTTCCTGTTATTGGGGAATTTGATTTTTTCATCTTTTGATTAATTATTTGAAATGCGCCACGAATCTTGTTATACTTATGAATGGTCGTGAGGAGGTTTTCCCCTGAAATGGAGGTCCCTGTGAATTCCTCTAGGCGCTGCTTTAACAATTGGAATTCATTTGCTAAAAACTTTAGGGCGAAGGGGGCTGTGGTTGTAGGAAAGGTGACCTTAAGGAATGGGATTTTGAAAAATTGAGTGATCATTTCTGATCCACAAAGATCCCCATTGCAAAAGTTGCCTCCAATATATGAATCAACCAATTTATAGATTTGGTCTCCCTGATCGAAGTATCCAATACATCCGCGCGCAAACGGACAGGTTGCTTGAGTTAAGTATTCAGTTCCTTTCGTCGTAGCATATTCATCTCCTCCTAAAGTTAATCGTAGGGGGATTGCGTTGGCGGCATAGATCAATTCATCTGGAATGAGCGCGTGCGGAAAAATCCCAATAATCTTTTTTCCTTCTGCTTTTAATTCCTGAAGCCGTGTATGAACTGCTTCTAAATCCACTTTTGGAATCATAATTTTTCCACTGTTCTATCTTGCTTTTCATAAGATCGAACCCTAAAATTATAAAGTTTCCTCATTTCATAAAGGAAAAATATCTAGTAATAACAAAGATGCAAAGTAATTTCGTACCCGAAGTGGTGCTTGCAATATTTTCGGCGATAGTGTTAGTTTGAGAGGATTTCTGGATAATGTGAAGATGGACTAAGATTCAGATATTTATGCATGTTAACTATAATTGAATTCAATTATGATAACAGCGTTAACTCAAAGGACTAATTTTATATTAAAAACAATTTAATCATTTCGTACAAATATTTTCAACTTTAGCATAAAATCATTAATTGAGGAAAACGAGATGAACTCTAATAAAACAAAAAATACTTATCTACTAGTTTTTCTATTAGCCTTTCTTTTCATCGTTCCATTGTTTGCAATTTCTTTCCAAATGGTATCAAAAAACAGTGAACCTCTTGATGACCCTTCCCAGTTGGAAACTGTAGCAACTGTTATTAAGCTCCATGTAATGGATGCAGTTACTGGTGCCGACATTCCGGGTGCCTTCGTTGAATACACTCCCACAGCTGGTGGTGCTTACGAGTCCGGCTCCACCCAATCTACGGGACGTTTTAATCCCGGAAGTTGCACCGCTGGAACCTACAATGTTACAATTTATAAGCCCGGCTATAAGCTCTATATCAAATATCCTGTTATTTTACAAAACCAAGAAACCAAATACTATGAAATATTTCTTGAACGTGATACAACAGTATCCATCTATGGTTTTATCCTAGTGAATGTCACAGCTTCTGGAAGTCCTGAATCAGGGGTAACTGTCCAATGTGTTAATAGTTCAGGGATCGTTGCAACTAATACAACTGGTGGTTCTGGACTTGTTAATATAACAGGGTTAGATGCAGGCATATATAATGTGACCGTATCGAAAACTGGTTTTTTTACTCAATCTAAAGGGGCAATTCTTTATTTTGCTGGTGATAATGAAACTGTAAATTTCAACTTAGTAGCTACACCCCCTAATCCCGGCTGGATCGAAGTTACCGTGAGGGATAACGAATCAACCCCTCTACAAAGCGCCCTTGTTCAAGTCCGTAACGCGACCGATCAAGCACTTGTAGTAGTTGGATTAACTAATCCCGATGGTTTCTTCAATGCAACCGGACTAGGTATTGGTTGGTATAATGTGACCGCTTCAAAAGATGGCTATATCCCTGAAACAAAAGACGACCATATTAGTTCGGCAGGCCAAGAAGACTATTTAAACTTCTATTTAATTCCATACGGACCCGAATCCTCCTTCATAGAAGTGACAGTACTCGATGGTAATCTATCTAACTCAACGGTTCAATTTCCACTGAACAATTCGTATGTAAATATAATTTACCAAGATAGTGGTCAGTCGATTTCTGCAGGTCTAACGGATGGTACTGGTATCCATAACGCGACTGGCTTACAAATTGGCTGGTACGACATTTACGTGAGCAAAGCTGGATACGCTCCAACGAAATTATCTAATAAAATCGATAATAACGGCGAAGGTGATCGGCTCATCATTTATCTAGCTCCAACGGATCCAATTTCGCTGACAGTCCGGGCATTTGTGCGTGATGCTGATGCAACTTGGGTTGCACCCCCAAACTGTCTTGTTAGTTTTAAACAGTATGGGTCCATCGTCGGTATAACTAATACTTTCAGTACAGGGTTTGCCGAAACAAGCGGCATTTCCAATACGACAGCTGTTGAAATAACTGTATCTCGCGCGGGCTATCAGACAAATATCACCACGTTTAATTTCACAGGCACAAACGCACCTGCTCTTGTAGAGGCATACATCTACTTAAAAGCCAACTCCCCTGCATCAGGAGTTATCCACGTGTATGTGATAGATCGAACCACATCGAATCCAGTAGCCAATGCAACTGTCACTTTAATAAAGCCCGATAAGAGCACAATCAGTTTGGGAGATACCCCTGCAACTGGCTATGTCAATGCTACAGGTCTGAATATAGGTACCTACACAATCAATGTAACAAGGGATAACTATTTCTCTAAAGAGGAAAGCACTACTATTGACACAGACGGCGATGAGGATACTTTACCCATTATATTGACAAGAAAACAATTTATCCACTTTGAATTGGTGTTGGAGGAAATCACACCCAACCCCGACCCCACAGGTGATATCGACCTGTACTGGAATGTAATTGAATTTGCTGTAGGATATGGTATTTATCGCGGTAATAATACTGGGAATTTGGAATTGATCGCAACTGTTGGTGCTGGTGTCAAAACATACAAGGATGTGGGTGTGGAAGGATTCTTCTATTACTACAAAATTGTCGCGACTAATGGTACTCACGAAGTAGTGTCAAATATTGAATCGGTAGCAGTTTTTCAAGCAGGCGTAACTCTCGATCCCCTTTGGATTCTGGTAATTCTTGGGGCGATAGCATCTGGGACGTTAGCAATGTTTATACTAATAATTGATGAAATGCGACGGGATTATAACAAGGGTACACCAGGGAAAATGAAAAAAGCCAAAAAGGTGTTGAAAAAATGAAAAAAGAAGAAGCATTAAAGGAATTGAAAACGATCTCAAAAGGAGAGGGTGGTAGCTGGTTATACGGCTTTATCCTTATGGGTAGCGGAATTATCATCATAGTACTTGGCATGTTAGAGCTATTGAACTATACATTTGTTTATAATCTTCTAGTGAGTGCTGGTCAGGAACAATACGCCGCACTCATGCCAATAGGAGGCGTTATGAACTTTGTTGTTGGCATGTTTGCGATTGTAGCAGGCTTTGGACTTATCATAGATCAAGAATGGGCCTGGGGAATGTCGATGCTTATCCTAGTGTTTAACATAATTTTAAGCGTAGTTAATATAATTCAAACGAATTTAATCATAGAAGTCAGTCCAAGTGAACCCTATTCAATTGCAATTTTAGGAGTATCAATCGCTCTCATAATCGTTTCAATAGTTGGTCTAATTTACTTGGGCTTAACGAAATACAGATACGCTTAAACTATTTAATCTCCCTTTTTTTTTTGTGCTCACATTACATTAGTAATTCTACAATTTTTAAGAACTCTAACTCTACTTAGTGAGCTTCTATTTTTATAAATAAAAAGAAAAAGGTGATTGTTTTAACAATCTGCAGATTTAACCAGGTTAAAGTAAAATACCTGCTGATACGAGCGTTGTTATAACTACTGCAACCAATAGAACAATTAAAGCGAGTTCGACGTACTTTAAAAGGTTGGCCATATGTATATCATCGGGTTGCGGTTCAATTTTCCCAAGTTCTTTCTTCGCATGGGGAACTATTGATATTGGCATTTCCCTGCAGGTCTTTACATCGAGATAAATTGTAATTTGTTTAAGATCTTCCCTAAATTCTGAAAGCTGCTCCATATCTCTACTAGTGATTTTCATCAACACTTTTGGATCTTCTTCTATTGCTTGTTCAATCGTATAATCTTGTGCTGCTAATAAATCAACAATCTCTTCATCGAACACTAAGTCAAGCATCATTTTTGCCTTTTTTTGGAGTTCTATGACCTTATTTAGAGGCATTTTTGTTTTTTCATGCATCAGAGAAGCGTCAGCATTTACAAATTCACTAACGGTCTTTATTTTTAATCTTTTTAATTTGGTTGAGATCTGTTTATCGATTCCATCGATGATTACAATGTTCAAATCATCGACTTGTAATTCGGTCTCGGGCGATACGTCCTTCTTTTCTTCCGTCTTTTGAAGATCTTCTGATTTTATTTTCTTAGCCATTATTTTTCACCCTTATTATTGATAATTTTTCAACATAAATAAATAACTATTCTTTTTGGAAATAGTGTAATATATATTCTCTTTTCAAAATTTCTATTCCATATTAAAAATATGGTGATTTGACCTTGACCTCGCCTTTTAACTGGAAATTTCCGTACTCCTCGCAGCGTTCGCCTGTTTTAGCTCGAAATATTGTTGCGGCTGCCCCCCCTTTAGTTTCCCAAGCTGGACTCCAAATGATTTTAAGGGGGGGAAACGCGATAGATGCCGCAGTTGCCGCCGCTATAGCGCAAACTGTCCTTGATCCCACTATGAATGGAATCGGTGGAGATGCTTTTGCTATCCTTTGGGATGGGAAAAAAATTGTAGGGTTAAACGCTTCTGGTAGATCTCCTGCGGCATGGACTCCTGAATACTTCTCAAAATATAAAACAATGCCATCTCTGGGATGGGACACCGTAACTATCCCTGGAGCTGTCTCAGCGTGGGTTAAGTTATGGAAAAAATACGGACAACTCTCTTTTAAAGAATTATTTGAACCGGCAATTAACTATGCTAAAAACGGATTTTTAGTTCCTCCAATTGAAGCAGCTCATTGGAATATTGCCAAAAGTCTTTACTATAAATATCCCGACTTTAAAAAAGCGTTTCTTAGGAATCGGAAGGCACCGAAAGCAGGACAACTGTTTAAATTCCCCGCACAAGCGAAAACTTTGAAATTGATAGCAGAAACTGAAGGAGACGCCTTTTACAGTGGCGAACTGGCAAAACGAATTGTAGAACACGCCGAAAAAACGGGGGGCGCAATTACAAGGGAAGATCTAGAGAATCATAAAGCTACTTGGGAAAACCTCGTTACGATGGATTATAAAAACGTGACCTTACATGAAATTCCACCCAATGGACAAGGTCTCGCCGCATTAATAATGTTAGGAATCCTTAAACAATTCGACATCAGTGATTTTGGACCTGATTCTGTGGAGTCGATCCATCTCCAACTTGAAGCAATGAAACTTGCGTTTGCCGATGCCTACCGTTACATTTCAGATCCCTCAACTATGGAATTTGATGCTCAATTTTTACTTGAGGAAAGCTACTTAGCCAAACGTGCCGCTCTTATTGATCCATCCAAGGCTCAGGATTTTAAGCATGGGACTCCACAATTTAGTGATACGATCTATCTTACTACTGCTGACGCCGAAGGAATGATGGTATCATATATTCAGTCCAACTTTTTGTGGTTTGGCTCTGGAATAGTAGTTCCCGAGACTGGGATAAGTCTCCAAAATCGGGGCAGCGGCTTCACCTTACAAGAAGGACATCCCAATCAGGTTGGACCAAATAAGCGTCCTTTCCATACCATCATTCCTGCCTTTGTCACCCAAAATGGTAACCCTTTGATGAGTTTCGGTGTTATGGGTGGACCCATGCAACCACAAGGCCATGCTCAAATGATGATTCGCATTTTCGAATATGGACAGAATCCTCAAGCGGCGAGTGATGCCCCTCGCTGGCAGGTAGAAAAAGGGTTCCAAGTAAATGTCGAAAACAATTTTAATAAGGAAACCATTACAGGGTTAAAGAATATTGGACATAAAATTGTCAAAACATCCTCTTTGGTATTCGGCGGCGCTCAGTTAATTTACAAACTCGAAGATGGATATCTGGGGGCATCCGATCATCGAAAAGATGGACAAGCTGTTGGATTCTAAGGACCCCCGAGGATTATTATAAAATGAAAATTAGTAAGCCTAGCCTGACCGGACTGGATTTTCAGAAACAATTCATAAATCTTAATTTTCTGCTCATTTATGCGTCCGCCATCGTTGGCATGAGCTATTTATTTTTCAATTATCTATATGAGATTGGGCTAAATTATTTGTTTATTGCATTTCTCGTGTTGGGAATGGGGATCGCAGGAGTTTTATGGACTTTCATCTTTAAAAAGGTGCAAAACCCCTTTCTCTTCGTAATATTGGATATCCCTGTTGGCATATGTGCATTTGCTTTAGTGTTTATTAAGACAATTTGGAGCGCTATAATCGGTTTTATTCTTGTCGGTTTTCTTGGACTTACAATTACCATGGGGTTTATTATATATCTAAAAAAAGTTACTCGTATTGAAACCCGCGGGCGTGAAATTGGGAAGTTACTTACACTCTACGGAATTCTGGTTCTCGCCATTTCTATTATGGCTTTTTTTGTACATATTGATATCTTATTCATCATGTTCGGAATTATGTTAATTACATATGGGATTATAGGGCTATTGTTATACAAAAGCTACACAGTACCGGAACCTGAAAAAAGCGAATTAATATTAACACATGACCTTCAAAGGAAAGATTTCTATTATTACTTCATTGCAATTTTTATGTTTTTGCTGGTTCTTGGGATTTGCGTCTGGTTAAACCTCGAAGATGGTACAACCACACAGTTTGCTGAAGATGCAGGTGCGATCTTCTTTGGAGGATACTCTGACACACCTACTGGACTAGAGAATTCGTTATTTTACATGTCCCTCCCCATGCCTCTTGCCGCCTACCCCGTTGGCGTGCTCATTGACCGAATTGGTCGAAGAGAGATGTTTCTAATCGGATTAGTAAGTAATAGTGTGGGATTGTTTTTCTTAGCCTTCTTTTACAGCATGGAAACATTGATCCTCGCTTGGTTTTTTATTGGAATTGGAATGGTTGCCCTCCTCAATTTAACCATAACCATAATAATCGACGTAAGAGATGAACTTTCCAGAAAATATCTTGGAATTTGCTGGAGCTTCTTCTTCTCTGGCTTAATTGTTGGCGTTTTAGTTGGATTTGTAACTGTGGATCAAGGTTTTTCACATGTTTCGCAACTCATTCTCATGGCTTTTCCAGTTGCGATCTTTGCGGTCCTTCATGCGCAGGACACCCTGCCTTCTAAGGAAGAACGTGAATGGCGATCATGTGTGCAGAATCTTTTCCTCATGTTTGGCTCCATAAATATAGTGCATTATCCCTTCCATGGTAAAAAAGCGATCGATGAGGACCTCTTCGCTGGTGGTATTAGTGGAATGAGTGCTCTGATCCAGGAATTAACGAGTAGTGATGAGCAAATTGAAGTTTTCAGCCAAAAAAATACGAAAATCATCCTTAAATATGGAAAATACTTAACTGGGGCATTAATTTCTTCTAAAGACCTTAACATTCTCCATCACAAACTGCAAGGTGTTATAGACGACTATGAGGATATATTCGTAGACTATTTTGAAGACTGGGATGGCGAGCTGCTCAAATTCAACCCGGGCATTCGCCTCATTAAACGCCATTTCTTTTAAAATTTCTTTCAGAAATCTATTAATTCACCAACTCCGAAGAAATAAATGAACATGAATTCAATGCATCAAGTAATTTTTGCTAATTCTAGCAACATGAAAGAAGTTAAGGATGAATCAGTTCATTTAGCCTTGTTAAGCAGTCCCTATCCGATGATCACGATGTGGGATGAGCAGTTTTCTCAGCTAAATCCTGAAATCGGGCGCCTCTTAACTGAAGAGAAAGGACGGCAGGCTTTTGAGCGAATGCATCAGGAATTAGATAAAACTTGGAATGAACTCTATCGTGTGCTCATAGACGGTGGTATCGCCTGTATAAATATAGGGGATGCGACCAGAAAAATCGGTGGATTGTTTCAACAATTTTCAAACCATGCACGCATTTTGGGATATTGTACGAATCAGCTAACATTTTCCATGCTACCTTCGATTATATGGCGAAAACAGAGTAATAAGCCGAACAAGTTCTTGGGCAGTTATCTTCCTCCGAATGCGTATGTCACTCTTGAACACGAACATATTTTGATCTTACGCAAGGGAAATTTAAGGGCTTTTAATGGAAAAGAAAAGGAAAGGCGGGTGAAAAGTGGATACTTCTGGGAAGAACGAAATAATTGGTTTTCAGATGTGTGGTTTGATCTTAAAGGCATAGATCAAAGTTTAAAAAATAAAAATACACGGCTGCGGTCTGCCGCTTATCCATTTGAACTAGCTTATCGCCTTATCAATATGTATTCAATTCAAGGTGATCTTGTTTTGGATCCTTTTCTTGGAACTGGGACGACAACGTTAGCGGCTATGGCCTCTAATCGAAATAGTATCGGGTATGAAATTGACCACACTTTGTATGGATTAATTCAAGATCGCCTGAAAAATCTTCAATCCTTCACTCAGGATTTTATTGATGGTCGCCTCAAGAGGCATAAAGATTTCGTTAAAACAAGGGAATTAGCGAAGAAAGCCTTAAAATACACATCAGAGGTTTATGGTTTCAAGGTCATAACGAAGCAAGAAACAAAAATTCAGTTCCCTCTGATTAAAGAAATTAAAAAAATTGACGATACTACATTTCAAATTCTTTATCAGATATGATTAAACTCCAATAGATCTGCTAAAAGAAATATACGAGGATATTTTATAGCTATAAAATGAAAAAAACAAATTGAAACTTGTACTGTTTAAAGCAAAAAAGAAGGTAAAATTGGTTTAAATTGAACTTAAAATTTAAAAACAAAAGCACCTATATTCTATTATAGTATTTTCTCCCTCCGAACCCAATTTTTAAACTTACTTTTTGTTTGAAATGTGGTGAAAAAAAATGCTCGCAGAAGACTATAACATCAAACCTGTTTCTTTTGGTCACAAAGTTGGATTAAATGCCGCTGAGAGAACAATTTTTCTTAAGAATGAAGAAGGGAATGTTATCGAAGTTCTTCCCTTAGTATATATACTTTGGCGAAAGGCAAATGGTGAAAATTCGCTGGAAGAAATCATTGAATACACGATCCAGCGCACGCAAAAGAATCGCCCCTTTGTTGAAAAAGTGGTTTCGGATATTTACGAAAACCTGCGAGATAACAAATTAATCGATCTATAATCGGGACAGAACCTGATTTTTCTCCTCGTTTCTAGACTCATTTAATTAATCAACACTACATTTATTAGCTATCTGATAATATTATTGCAAATAAGCAGAACTGCATTGGTGTGAGCTATGGTTGATTATGATGTCATCATCGTCGGTGCTGGTCCTGGAGGAAGCACTGCCGCGCAGCGATTGGTCGAAGCCGATTTGAATGTCCTCTTACTTGAAGAACATAACAATATTGGTCTCCCTCAGCATTGTTCGGGCTGGATTTCTGGGGGGGAATTTACCGAGAAGTTAATTAAAACGATACCTCAAAATCTCATCCGTCAAAAGGTCAAAGGTTGGAGAGTATGGAGTCCAAAAGGGAAGATGATTTGTGAGGTGGATGATTTCGGCTTTGGGGGATACTTCGTCGATCGTGTGAATTTTGATCGCGAACTAGCGAAACAGGCTGCCAAAAAAGGTGCTAAAATCAAAGTCGCAGCAAAAGTCACCGATCTGATAATTGAGAATAATATAATTAAAGGCGTTACGATTAAATCTAAAGAAGGATTTCAAAAAATCACTGCCGATATTATCCTTGGTGCAGATGGCGTGAGATCTTATTTGTCTGGGGTGGCTAATAAATCGGGTCTTGCAGAATTAGAAAAAAAACCACGTCAATTCTTTCCAGCGATCCAGATTGAATTTATTAACATTACCGACATCGATCCTGGAGTAATTGAAATTTTCTTTGGGTTTGATTTTGACAAAAACTTTGGAATGTGTTTTCTCTCCCCTCTGGAAGAGAATTTAGCTTTAATTGGTTTTGGAAATCTCCAAGACTACCGGAAAATACGAGCTGACCATCCCATCTTGTCAAAGAGGCTAGAAAATGCGGATGAGATCCGTTATCTTGGTGGAATGTACTGCTCAAAATTTGGTGTTCCGCTTAAAACAGCCGTTCGAAGTAACGTAGGGCTAATTGGGGACGCCGCAGGCTATCATGGAATTATTCCTGCTTGCATATCTGGTCATTATTTGAGTGATTTAACAAATCAAGCAATTCAAAAGGAAGATTTTGCTCTTTTAACCCAGTATGATAAAATTCGACGAAAATCTACCTTGAAGAACGCCCAAATGGGTATCGACATTACAAGTATAAATGAAGATAAACTCGAGAGCTTCCTGCAAGCGAATGGTAAAGCGGCTACTCAGTTAATGCTTGAATATATCGCCAAATTAAAAATCTAACAATTAATTGACGGACCCATTCGCTGGATATTCCCGTTTGAGGAAATTTACTAGATAATCATTAACCTTTTTAGACCTTTCAACCATCGAGAGATGGCCAGTATTTCGAATGATATGCAATTCCGAATTAGGAATATATTTATGGAGAATTCTAGACCGTCGTGGGGGGGTTAGTAGGTCCAATTGCCCTGCGATGATCAGACAGGGAACATGAACCTTTGGTAACTCTTCTAGCATGTTATATGATTTTAAATTCTTTATTTCCTCCATAACTGTCTTCTTCTTCACACCAATGAAATCTTCAACCCAAGATCTGACTGTTCGCTGCGGCTTTCCGAGGGCCAACGAAAGAAAGGGTACGCTCCCGCGCGCAAGCATTTTATAAGGAATTTGGATAATTGGGCTAAAAGTTGCTTCTAATGCTCTTGGTATAACCTGCCAGGCCGCTTTTTCAGCAAAGTTCTCAGCTAGAACGTAGGAACTATTTAAGATCCCTAAAACAACAACTTCGTCGGGATTTGCGAGCGTAATTGACAATCCAATCCCTGCCCCTGCTGAATGACCGATTAACCCATACGGCTCATCAATCTCAAGATGGGCAACGAGCGTTTTAAAATCGTCATACATGATTTCCAATAATTCTTCTTTGGTATTGTATTTCTTTAATGATCCATTCCATTCGCTCTTCCCATGGCCCCTCCAATCCCATGTGATAACGCGATACCCGCTTTTGACCAGTGGGGGGATCTGTTCCGAGAAAAACACCGAACTTATCGCCCACCCATGCAGTAGGAAAAGCGGTCTCCCCTTCTTATTTCCATGCTCCTCATAATATAAGGGAGTTCCATCAGCACTATCAAAATACATATTCTTTAGGGCTCCATCATTTTAATTCCTTCACCATACACGTAAATGGCTTCAATTCATAATCTTTTTTAAATCCAAATTTGGCAAAAAAAGATAGATCCATTGGATTTTTCCGAACATTAATAAATACTGTTTCAATCGCCAGATCCTTCAGGTAGGACATTATGAAATAGAACAACTTTTTCCCAATCCCTTGCCGAAAATGATCTTTATCCACAAAAAGGATGTTAAGGTAGGCCTCTGTTTTACAGGTGGGAATTAATTCTGCTAAAGTCATGCCTACAACTTTTCCATCGAGTGTGCAAACGAAAAAATGATGTCTCTTGTTCGTTGGATGGATTCTCTTCTTCATACCGAACATAAATCGTTCTTCACTAAATAATTTTCCTCTACAATCTACTAACTGCTTAGTCAAATCTCGAATAATATCCGCATCATCCATCGTCGCTCTACGGACTAATAACGTTTCAGAGATTACTTTCACACCTTTATGGCTTGTTATTTTTCTTTTTTGGGAGTTTTATGAAATTCTTTCAATCTTCAAGTTATGATATTGACAATACTTTAAGGCTTTTTCTTTTTTGAGAGTTTTATGATTCTGAAACATGGTGTGAGGCATACAGAAGGGTGATTAATGTCGGTTTTTTTCTAGGCAATTATTGCCACATGTTTAATCCATCATAACTCATGGCTAATCGAAAGAAACTCATGCGCTAGGAAAAATCCTTTGATATTCACCCATTTCTAAAAATAAAGCCAATCCATATGTGTTACTTCATAATTAAATCTTCTAAAAAGAAACACAAACTTTTTTATTCAATAGCAAAATAACACTAAGATATGTCATACAAAATTATTGGGCGCGTAACCACCAAAAAAGAAAATGACGCGATCCCGGGTCTTAACATTCAAGTGTGGGACAAGGACATTGGAAACATGGACGAGTATATAGGCGATACGATAACCGACAAGCTTGGGGAATTTAGCATCGAATTCACGGAAGAGGACTTCTCCCACTGGGGAAAAGAGGAAGCTCCTGATATCTATTTCATTGTCACGAACAAAGCAGGCGCTGTGATATACAGCACAGAAGAGACTGTAGCGTGGGATGTAAAAAAGGAAGAATTCGTCTATCTCCGCATTCCCAAGGAGGATCTAGACAAGAAACCTGATATCGATCCCAAGGACCGCGCTGAACAAATCAGAAGAAGCCTTGAAGGATGATGGAAATTTCGTCCGTTTCAAAAAACACACATACCAAAACAAGAAATAATTCCTTCTTTTCTTTATTTCCTTCAACTAGGCTAAACTAGTTATCTTAAGTCTTTAATAAACACAGTTCCAGATCATATTTGTTGAAGTGCGCCTCGCAATTTGGGCAGAATCCCCTAATCTTTATCCACTCAAGTAGATGTAATTGATGGGCTTTATGATGACATGTGGGGCATTCTATCACCGACTCTGAAGAATAAATCGCCAATTTACAGACCGAACACATCCCGATAATTTCGGTGTTTGAGTAGTACACCTTGCAGTGCCCCTGTAATCTGAATTTATTTCCCAGTTTAGTTCTCAGATCTTCTACGGAAACACTTGCCATAGAAATTTCATCAACCAGTGAGTTTAATTTTTCTAAGGATAGCGTCAGATCTCTTGCTGGAGGTTGGTATCTTGCGGAAAAATTGGAAATTAATTTACCATTGGCATCAAACACATAATTTCCAATAAGGATTTCATGCCAAAAACCAAGAATGAGTATCGCAGAAAAAAAAATCCCAAATCCCAAACCAATATAATGTAGTTCTGGAGCAGCAAGACAAGCTAACACTTCAAAAATTATTATACAAGCGAGCGGAACTAGTACAACAACCACAGAAATTTGCTTACTTGTAAAAACGGCTTTTAACGCCTTTAATGGTTTTCTTTTAAGAGTTTCCATCCCTATTTCCTAATCACGAAGAAATCGAATTTAAACCTTGAATTTATGTTACATATGTGATTGAGATTTTTTCGCTTTGTCGCCTTCAATGAGCTTAAAGAGTTTATTCAACGCCTTTTCTTTATCGAAAAACTCGGTACACTCCTTCGAATGTGACTTATAGCAATTTCCACAAATATAATCTTTACAGGTTGGGCAGGCTTTCGCCCAATTATCAATTGCCGTTCTGCAAAACATTGTTTGGCACCCTTTACACGTGAAAATTATTGCTTCTTTTGCATCTTTTTTACAATAGGTTCCTGGACAATGGTAAATAACGAAATTCCCCGCCTTCTGATCGCAAACATCTGTCCCACTTTGTTTGCACCGCACGACACATTCCGCACAGAGTTCTTGCTCACAAATGATACATTTTGCTGTTGCTTCTTCAGCTCCACAAGCTTGACATGGCATCTTTTTCATCCATTTAGGTGTTCACCAACATACTAAATTCGATCTTTTTAAATTTTTTATTTCATTCTCTATCTATATGAAAAAGCTAAGGGATCGGTTCATTGGAACCTTAATGGGGACAGCTGTTGGTGATGCTCTGGGGCATCCATTTGAGGGTTGGTTTCGCGACCAAATTGAATCAAGAGTGGGACGCGTTACAGAATTAATAGCAGATTTCCCACCATATCATCTTGCTGGTGGACAATACACGGATGATACACAATTGACCATTGCCATTGCTGAATCGCTAGTGCGAAGTAACGGCTTTGACTTGGATGATTTGATTGCGCGATTTATTGATTGGCTCAATGAGCCGCCTATCGGACCGGGATATGGGTGCTTAACCTCAATTGAGGATTTGCGAAAGGGCGTTCCCTGGCAAAACGCCGCATCACGCTCAGGTGGCAATGGAACTGCCATGCGAGTCTCGCCTATTGGCTTATTTTTTCATAAAAATATTCCCCGATTAGTCGAAACCGCCCGACAATCGAGTGTTATTACACACAGTCATTGGGCGGCAACAGCCTCCGCCATTGTGGTTGCCCGCAGCGTTGCATATTTAGTCAACTGTGAAACTTTGGATGTGGATGACTTTCTTCAGGAGGTAGCAACAGCAGTTGATCAGCCTGAGTTCGATGATTTCGCAAATAATATAAGAAAATTGAAATCCTATTTAAAAAACGATACAATAAAAGCATTGTTTGAACTAGGGTCGTTGGGTATTAAACCCCCTTGGCCGAATCCTGCCTTGGAAACCGGGAGAGGGTTTATTGCGGCGTATGCAATGTCTACTACCTTGGCTGCACTCTTTTGCTTTCTGTTATCCCCAGATGATTTTGAGAATAGTGTGATAGAAGCGGTCATGGCTGGGGGGGATACGGATACTTGTGGCGCCATCACAGGTGCAATTTCGGGCAGTTATAATGGTTTAAGCAAGATTCCTTCAAATTGGGTAAAGAATGTTGTGAATACCGAAAAAATCGTTCTGCTGGGAAATGAGCTCTTTGAAGCTACTGAAAAAAGATAAAAAATTCTTACAGTATGATATTTTTAAAACAGCTTACCGTGTTTTGTAGCAGACAAGCAACAGTCATCGGTCCTACACCCCCTGGCACGGGCGTAATCGCCCGAACTTTATCGATGACACCTTCAAAATCAACATCACCAACCACTTTTCCCTCTACCCGGCTAATACCTGCATCTATAATTACACTGCCTTCCTTAATCATATCTTTCTTTATTAAATTCGGCACCCCTGCCCCAACAACTAAAATATCTGCGTTTTGTGTAATTTGCTTTAAATCTTTAGTCTTAATATGTGCGACTGATACCGTCGCATCTCGATTTAATAACATAAGCGCAAGGGGTTTTCCTAAAATAGTACTATGATTGACAATAACGACGTCCTGGCCCGGTAGGGGAATGTTATAATGGTTAAGAAGGTGTATAATACCTTTTGGAGTGCATGGGACAAGCTCTTCATTTCCAATTAACAACTTACCAAAATTAATAGGATGGAAGCAATCGACGTCCTTTTGCGGCCTGATAGCAGAGACAACATTCAACAGATTTATATGAGATGGAAGGGGGAGTTGGACGAGGATGCCATGAATTTGCGGATTTAGGTTCAAAATCTCAATTTTAAGTAATAGATCACTTTCCGTAATCTCTTCTGGGAGCTTTAAAATGTGAGATTTAATTCCAACACGCTCACAAGCCTTTGCTTTTATCTTAACATAAATTTTCGAACCTGGATTCTCCCCAACTAATACTGTTGCAAGTCCCGGCGCAAAACCCGCGGACTTTGATAAAGATTCAACTTCTTTCTGTATTTCAGATTCGATAATTCCCGCAACCTTCGTTCCAGAAAGGATCTTTTCATCCAAATTTGCATACCTCCCTTCTCTAGATTCGATCAGGGCTCTTCCCCAAGCGATCAATTATATTTTGGATTAATCCAGCTTGATATATTCATACGCGTTCGTGTCATTTTCAAAGCAAAATTGGACCTTTTGAAAACCTTCACGAAATTCAGCGACTTCTTTTTTGACCTTCTGAATATCTTTCCGATCTACAATTAGCTGTTTGATAAATTCTGCAATCTGTTCCATCTCGCTCTTTTTCATACCTAAGCGAGTAACTTCTGAGGTGCCTATCCGTAGCCCACCGGGATCTTTGAATCTGCGTCCTGCTTCAAAGTCTCCGGGGATTAAATTGCGATTTGCAATAATATTTGCATCTTCGAGGATTTTCTCGATTGTTGCACCATACCCCACAGTTTCTCCGAATTTTGTGATGTCACAAATGATGGTATGTGATTCAGTAAATCCCCGACTTTCCATTAACACATCAAATCCGCGCTCGTAAAGCGCTTGGGCTAAGGCTTTGGCGTTGGATATTACAAGTTTATGGTATTCTCTCCCAAACTCGAGCATTTCAGCAAGGGCGACCGCAAAGCCTGCAACATTATGGAGGTGATGATTACTCAACATGTAGGGAAACGCAGCGGACTTGATTTTCTTATGAAGTTCTTCATTATCTTTACCTAAAATGCAACCATGTTGAGGTCCGGGGAAGGTTTTATGGGTGCTACACGTCATAATATCTGCTCCCTCATCCAGAGGTTGCTGAAAATAGCCCGATCCAATCAATCCTGCTACATGAGCCGCATCATACATAAATACTGCATCTACCTCATGGGCTGCTTCACTCAATTCTTTCACTGGATGCGGGAATAAGAAAACCGAGGCACCGACAAGGATTATTTTCGGTTTGGTTTCTTTTATTAGTTTAATATTGCTATCTATCTCAATTTCCATTTCTTTCTGTTTAAAATTTAGATATTCGATATTTAATCCATGTACATGCTTTGATGTGAGGTTGTGGGATATGTGGCCTCCATCTGGCGTGCGCAGGCAGATCATAGTGTCACCAGGTTTGGAGATTGCTGTATAGGTAATAAGATTAGCAACGACTCCGGAAATTGGTCGTACATCGGCAAAACCCGCGTTCCAATATTGTTTAGCTAAGTCCATGCAACGTAATTCTACTTCATCTATGTATTTACAACCTGCATAGACTCTTTCGCCCGGCCAACCTTCTGCATATCGATGTGAAAAATCACAGGCAATTGCCTCTCGAACGGCGGGACTTGTGACATTTTCACTAGCAATTAGTGGTATAGAATTCTCAAATAACTTGTGATGTTCCATCATTAGCTCCCGAAGTTGCTTTAACGTGTTCTTATTCGTCAAACCTTTCGCTTCCTTTCAACCAGCACAAGATCATCACCCCAGCTGGTTACATATCATCTCATTTGAAGTTAATCAACATAATAAAGTGAAATATATAAAATTACTTGATTCCAAAAAAGATTTTTGCTTATGGAGTTTAAAAATATGGGAAATATCAATGTTTAGATATATTGTAGCCGCTTTTGGAATATTTCTGCTAAATCCCAAATTAAAACTCGTTCTTGATCCATCGAATCCCGATCCCTTACGGTCACCTTATCATCTTTTAGAGTATCAAAATCGATGGTTACTGCATATGGAACACCAATTTCATCCACACGTCTGTATCGCCTTCCGATACTAGATTTCTCATCGTAGAGTGTTTGAAAGTTGAATTGTTTGAGATTGGTGATGATTTCCTTTGCTTTTTCTCCTAATTCTTTTTTCTTTTTTACAAGCGGGAATACGGCAATTTGAAAGGGTGCAATATATGAGTTAAACTTGAAAAGGGTTCTCTCTTTTTCCTCAGCGTAAGTGCTTTCAAGCAATGCTTGGATCACCCTTTCCAATCCCCATGATGGTTCAATCACGTGAGGGACTACTTTAACGTTTTCCTCAGTTAAATGAATATTTAATTCTTTTTTAGATAATTCAGAATGCTTCTTCAAATCATAATCCGTCCGATCTGCTATCCCTTGAAGCTCTTTCCACCCGAAGGAATATTGAAACTCAATGTCCCAACAATCTGCTGCATAATGTGCCCGTTCATTCAGCATATGCTGACGAATTCGTAATTTATTTTTGTCTAGACCTACTCGGACTAACCAATCGTAACTTATTAGTGTCCAATAAAGCAACCATTTGCAAGAGAAAATGTTCTGCTTAAGAATCTCAGAGGCTTTCATCATTTTTGCCTCATCTTCCTTCTCTTGTTGTGGAATTGAAAGAACTGCGAGTTCTAAATCTTTCACTTTGTCCCACAACTCTCCGGGTAAATCGTTTTTTCCAGAAGGATGGACAAAGAATTCAATCTCTAAATGCTCAAATTCCCGAAGTCTGAATAAGAAATTCCTTGGTGAGATTTCATTCCGATAACTTCGTCCAATTTGGGCAATACCAAATGGCAAACTTGCTCGCATCGTCTGTTGAATACGTCTAAAATCAAGGAACATGGCTTGTGCAGTTTCTGGCCGGAGGAATGCTTCGTTGACGGACTGCTTTGCGGCTCCAATATGAGTCCTGAACATCAAATTAAATTGTTGGGTTGATGCTAATTCACCTTTACAATTGGGACATCTAATATTATTCTTTACTAAAATTTCTGAGAGTTCCTCAAACGATTTTCCGTCTGTGATTATATTCAAAGTGTCCTGAATCAAATGATCTGCCCTAAATTGTGTCTGACATTTTTTACATTCAATAAGTACGTCTGTGAAACCTTCTAGATGTCCGGATGCTTCCCAAACAATTCGCGGTAGAATTATCGAGGATTCAATTTCGTAGATACCGTTCATTTTGATAATGAACTCGGATCGCCAGAAATTTCGAATCCGGTTCTTTAATGTAACACCAACCGGACCATAATCAAAAAATCCTGCAACTCCACCATAAATTTCTGCAGATGGGAAGATAATGCCACGCTTTGCACACAGGCTCACGATTTTCTCATTTAAATTTTCATTTAAATTTTCTTTTGACATTGAAATAACCACATCTACGCTGTTATTTAAATTTTTATGAGTCAATGATGAAAAAAAATAAAACTCTGAAAGGGTTAGATTTTAGATGTATGTTTCTACCGCTTTGGTACACAATTCTACTAGGAATTGCTTTTGGTTCTTTTGCGATTTTAATATTAATTTGTATAAAATTATATTCCCCGCCAAAATATTCTATTCTTACTCGAACGATTAGTGGATTAGGTAGTCCCGAGCATAAGAGTCACAAAATTTTTAATCCCACTGTTTTAGTTATTGGTATCATTCTAACGCCATTTCCTTACTTTCTTTTACAGGTGCTCCCTCCTAGCTGGATGACAACCCTTGGGATAATCCTTTTTTTTGGAGTACCTCTCGGATTAATACTTGTTGGTATTTTTCCCGAAGATAAAGAGACGGGACATATGATCGGTGCGATCATGAGTATCGGCGGAGCGTTCATTGCGAACCTATTGTTATTTTATCCCATTCTGCAATCTTCCCTACATTTTGTTATCAACCTATTTCAGATAATAATTCTCATATTCTGCATCCCACTAGCGTATTCAGCCGTAAAACATATGCCATCCTACGAACCAGATAAACCAATAAAGAAAATATCTTATAATACAAACTTGTGGGAATGGTCCGTTTTCCTCAGCTTGCAAGCATGGATTCTTGCACTCTATATTAACCTTATAGCTTTGTAAATTCCATAAAATAAAAGGTTTAAATAAAGCGCTTACTAGTATTATTCAATGGAAGATTCTAACGCTGAAGACAGGAAAGATGAACTAATCCGTCATCTCTTAGATAAGAATTATATCTTTGATGCAAGTATTGAAGCGGCTTTTAGAAAGGTTCCAATGGAGGACTTTTTACCTGAACAACTAAAAGATTATAGCTATGCAGATGCCCCTTTACCTTTCTATCAAAATCGCCCGATGGCCGCCCCCCATATTAATGCGATTTTTCTACAACTACTACAATTGGAACCTGGAGATCGCTATCATATTCTTCAATTGAGCTCGATGGGTGGATACTTCGCATCTCTTATGGCTGAAGTGACGAGATCCCCTATCCGAATTGTCGAAGGCGATCCGGGGGCTGCACGAACGACAAGGACGAGCTTAACCCGAAGCGGTTACGAAGAGACGATCGAAGTTATTGAAATGGATCCGATTGAGGCTTTCTGGAAATTTCCTGAATCGAACCGTATCATCTTTTGTGGGGCTGTATCAAGTTCAATTATTGATGAAATCTCGAAGGCGATGCCTGCCAATTCGACACTCATTGCACCGGTGTTTTCAGGCTTTTTCAATCCGCTGATGGGGCAGGACATGATACGGGTGATAAAATCCACTGTTGGCGAAATCACGATGGAATCCTTTGGGAAGGTCTCCTTTATCATCATTCAGAGCCCTGCTTTTCAGAGGAAAGCATCAAAAACACAGGAAATTATCTTTAAACAAATAGAGCAATCTCTTGAAGATTATTTCACAACTACACTCCCTCGAGAAGAACCACTTTTAGATTTGAATCTTCCAGAGCACATAATGGAGGATTTTATCACCGCAAATACCCTCTATAAAAAAGAGTTTAAAAAGGCTGCCATTTTTCAGGCCATTCTCGCCGTGAAAGAGAGTATAAACTACTTTGTACAAGCAAATATCGATTTTACAAAATTAACCCATCAAAATTTACATGGAAAACTGGAGCAGATTTTAAACCCAGAACAAATCCGAAATTTTGAAACCTTATTAGACATTGAGAAATCGATACTAAATTATGATTACAATAATCCTCCGAATCTCGAAACCTTAGCAAAAATGGCGTTAGATATTGCTTCGGACTTTCTTGAGAGCCGATTCAGGTAGCATATTACTCTTTTTTTGCTTTGAGATGACTTTTTTTGGAAGATTCATCTCATCCATTACAAACCATGTCTTAAATGTCTGAATTTCTTCAATTTGACTTACATTCTTTAAAAGATCCACGAGATTATTCATTGAATATGCATTTAACTTTGCCATTATATCTGGGTCTCCCATAAGGACTGAAATGTTACATATTTCAGGAAATCGTTCCAAATGATTGATGATCGTGTTTATATATATTTTAGACGTTGCGTAAATTATTAAATACGCTAAAACCTCATACCCCGCTTTCTTTCGGTTTATCGCAATCGTAAAGTTCTCAATTATCCCCCACTCCACTAACCGATCAATCCGATATTTAACCGTTGCCGCCGAGAGGTTGAGATCATTGGCTAGCTCTTTCAATTTTGCCCGTGAATTCTGTTTCAGTAAATCCAGAAGCTGTAAATCCAGTACGTCTAAAAACATTGTCCCCTAATGATCCACTTTCTCTTTTTAAGAAGAATGAGCAAAACCTCTATTTCAACTACAAATGCGCATTACAAAAAAAATCAATTAGCGACTATTTATTTTCCGACCGTATGCACTTTGATGAGGTTGGTCGTGCCTTGGATTCCAAAGGGAATGCCAGCTGTTATTATGATTATATCGCCTTTTTTTGCTAATTTCTCCTTTCGCACAATTTCTTCTGAGATCGCGAACATTTTATCCGTAGAATCTATATCTGGGGCAACAATCGCCTTCACTCCCCAGTAGAGGGAACACCGCCGTTCAACCTCCTCATGTGGGGTTAGAGCGATGATTGGGGTTAAGCTTCGCTGCTTAGAAGTCGCTAAAGGTGTAAAGCCACTTGAAGTAAAGGTTAAAATTGCTCTTGCTTGCAGCATAGTGCCTAAATTACACACTGTATGGGCGACGCTGCTTGAAATTTTATTTTTCGACTTTATCTCTGCTGGAACTTCATAAATTTTAAAAATTGACTTTTCCGTTTCTTTAATTATTTTCACGAGCGTTTGAACTGATTCAACAGGATACTTCCCAATTGCTGTTTCCCCGGATAACATCACTGCATCAGTTCCTTCATGGATTGCGTGTGCTACATCCGTGACTTCTGCCCTTGTTGGTCTTGGACTGACTTCCATTGAATGTAACATTTGTGTAGCGATAATCACCGGCTTTGTATGAAGATGACTAAGCTCAATTAACTTATTCTGAAGTAGAGGAACTTGTTCTAAGGGCATCTCAATAGCGAGGTCCCCTCTAGCCACCATTATTGCATCCGCGACTTCCAAAATACCTTCTATATTTTCAATCGCTTCTGGCTTCTCTATTTTTGCTATAATTTGCTTCTTTGCTTTAACTTTGGACATAATTTTTCGTATTTCAAGTACGTCATTTGGACTTCTTACAAATGAAAGAGCAACGAAATCAACGTTATTTTTTAGACCAAATTCTAAATCTTTTCTATCCTTATCTGTAATTGACGGAATTTTTAAGGTAGGACTCGGTATGTTAAGACCCTTCCCCTCTACTAAGGTTCCTCCATGAACTACTTTACAATGAATTTTTCCATCTTCTATTTCATCGATCTCAAATTCACTTAATCCATCATTCAAGAGAATTCTTGCACCTATTGTAACAAACTTCCAAAGTTCTGGATATGTCACTGACATCATTTTCTTTTCAAGATCGAGAGAATCCACGATTGTCATTGAATCTCCCGCTTTAAGATCTATAGTACCACCAAAAATCTTTTTAATTCGCAGTTTCGGTCCCTGCAAATCTTGAATTATTGCAATTGCCATTTCTAATTCATTGGAAATTTTTCTAATTTTAGTAATCAGTTCTTTATGCTTTTCATGAGTCCCAAATGAGAAATTTAAGCGCGCTAGTGCAATCCCATTTCCTATCAACTCAGTTAGAACCTCTTCCGACTCACTCGCAGGTCCAATAGTGGCAATAATTTTTGTTTTTGTTTCCATTTCAACTAAACCTTCATTTCTTGAGCTTTGCTCTCACTTTCTGTACCGACCAATCTTGGAAATGCCAGCTTTGCAGTGAACTCATGGGCATTACTGGCATTCTTATCTGTATAGGGCATTCTTTCTACTATTAATAAGTTAATAATTATTAAAATAAGATATGCCTCTATACAATTAGATCGCAAAAAAGTTGAGGAAAATTAAACTATACAAGAATAATGGGGTTATTAAAGTATTTTGCGCAAATCGGGAATATTTCCATCAAATTTATAAACAATGGACTAATAAATCGTTAGTAGAGAATAAAGGCTATCGAAAATTTCTCGATGGCAATGCCTAGATTTACTAAAAAAACAGTGTAAAATGTATGGAATATTAAATAGGTTCCAAATTTTAGTAGGGTGTAGGTATTCCTACATCCCTATATTTACACATTTTTTCCTGAATATGCGACTTTTTGTTGATTAATTAAATTATTAAAAGTTATTGTTCCCCCTCTTATTTTGCGAAAATGCTAAATCTTTCAGTGATTTCAATACTCCAATCTATTAGGATAAGAAAAAGATTTAAAGTAAATATCCCTTTTTCAAATAATCAACTTAGATTCAGATTTATTTGATGGACTGATAATTATTTGAAGTCATACGATGCAATCCTCATTCATCCATCTCGGGTGATGGAGAAAAAACGGGCACCCAATCGCAGTTTATTTTTACTTTCCCCTATGGGATTGACCGCCATCGCAGATTTATGCGAGCGAGAAGGCATCTCAGTCAAAATTATAAATTATCCCTTGGAGCAAATTCTGAATCCCAAATTTTCATTGGAGACCTTTTTAAAAAATATTGATTTCAAAGTGTGTGGGATCGCCCTGCATTGGTCTCTTCATTCGTACGGGGCAATCGAAATAGCGAAGATCGTGAAACGCGTAAATCCAAATGCTAAAGTTGTTCTTGGTGGCTTTACTGCATCGTATTTTCATGAAGAAATCTTAAAATATTATACATCAGTCGATGGTGTAATAAAAGGCGAAGGCGAAGTGCCTTTTGTTAAATACTGCCAAAGCGTCATTCGTGGACAATCAGTAGATTCAGTTCCAAACTTAAGTTATCGAACACCCTCCCAACATATCAAAAATAATCCTATTTCCTATGTTGCGAAAACTCTGGATGATTTCAATTTCTCAAATCTTTCATTAATCCATAACTTTGAGAAATATGTTGATTTAGGCGTGCGAATAATGCGGATGCAGTTTCCCCTTCCGGTTGCACGGGGCTGTCCTTATAACTGTCCATACTGTGGAGGGGGAAGTCGATCTCAACTGATTATTAATAAACGGGATAAAGTGTTGTTTAGAGATCCTGAGAAAGTGCTTGAAGATATCCGGGTTATAGTTAACGATTACAAAGCTGAGGGGATATTTTTCGGGCATGGTACCTACCCTGGTAGTTTTAAATATTGGAAAAAATTGTTTAAACTCATCAAAAAAGAAAAAATGGATGTCGGTGGGGATTTAGAAATCTGGCGGCTCCCCTTTCCAAGAGAAATGTGGCCCCTCTATAATAGAACGTTCACCCCCGAGAAATCTTCTATTGCCGTGTGCCCCCGATCGCTTTCGCCTAGGGTTCAACAGAAAATACGAGAAACCTGCGATCCTACTTATTATTTTCCAGAACATCAAATACAGGATTTAATTAAGCAATCCTTAACACACCAAATTATTCTGCGTATCTGGTTCACTGTCGGTTTCCCTTTCCAAACACGCATTGACCTCCTTAAAGATTATTATTTCGTCCTAAAACTGGCAATAAAATATGGAAACTCACCACATTTTCCGATTACTGTACTTAACGATTTAGTTACTATTATTCCTGGTTCTCCCGCTTTTGAATCCCCTGAAAAATATGATGTTTCATTAACTTTTAATTCCTTCAGACAAGTCGTTGAGATGTATAAGAGGGCCAAGTTTATGTTTGGCGGATGGAATTCAGTAATAAATTATAAAAATAAATATCTCTCCAACATCGAAATGCGTGTTTGGAATAGGATTTTCAATATGACCGAACTTCCAATGTTTATCACTAGTGGGCATTGATATTAAGAAAAAATATAAGATTTCTTTATCCAGGCATGAATATTGTGAGTATTATTGGTATTATGATTGCTAAAATCATAATATTCAATTCGAGGAGCCGATTTAAGCGTTTTGCCGCATGGAGGTCGTTATCTAACTGTTCAACATGTTTTTCGATGAAAGTCGCTATAAACTCCTTACTTTGAGATATATAATTCTTTGCTTCTGATAGGGGTACTGCACCTTTTCCTGCGTCCACCAACGCAATTATCGCAAGTGCTGTGGAATCAGTATCACTATCGTCGTTATTAGGATTATCACCCCAACCACCGTCTGAATTCTTCCCTTTCATTAAAAATTGTGCGGCGGTATGAATTACTTCATCATACGTATCATATCCACATGTAACAAGCCCAGAAATTACAAGTGCAGTTGCATCAATTTCCGCCTCTCTCACGTCTTTCCGGATTGTCTTCCTCGGTGGAAAACCACCAGTTCTAACCCGTGAACCAAGAATGTAATTGATTGCTTTCTCCACATGTCTGAACTCAGTATCATGAATTTTACTGTATCCTAAATTGGCTAAAATTTTTAAACCGATTGCTGTATTCTCAATATCCCCATCAATCCGCTGATATTTACCGATTTTCCAGCCATAGCCATCATCAGAATCATGATCCAAGAACTCATCTCTGAATTTATCCATTTGCACTTTTTCTTTTTTCCCTGTATAGTTTTTAATAGCACTCATTGCAGATTCATTAACTGAAATTTCCCAAAAATCTGCGAACTCATTGTCCCGCCAACAGCCTTCTTCCATTACAAACCTATCTTTAAGGAAGTCTAAAGCATCACGAAAAATATCCTCAACTTTTTTCACATTTAATAGATCTAAAGCCTGAACTATCATTCCGGTTATACCAACGCTCTCCGATTCTTCCCCTTCTTTATATGGCCAAAATCCTTTCTTATTTTGAAATTTTTGCAGATATTCAAGAGTTTTTTGAATGACTAGGTCGTCCAGCGTCTTTCCACCTTTACATAAAGCTAGGAGCGCAAACGCTGTGAGATGAAAGAGTGACTCTTTCCCTCTTTTAGTACCAAAACCCCCATCATCATTCTGTGCATGAATTAACCAATCCATCCCTCTATCAATTGCGGGATTTAGGTTCTCTTCTGCCTTTTTAATTAATTTCGCTTCTAATTCTTGAAAATAATTATCTAATTCTTCGCTATGCCCTTGAATCTCATCCATTATCTCTTTTTTAGACATAACAATCCCCAGATTATTCTATGTAACAAAACTTCCCTTCCGGTTCCTCAGCTTTATTCCAAATCTCTGTATGTTCTTCAACGAAATTCTTGGCGAAATCGGGGGAGAGAATCCAAGTTCCCTTATGTAGGGCTCCTGGTTTCCTCACGGCGAAAAATACTTGTTCCCCATCTATTACCAAAAAACGGATTCTGATTTTTCCACTTAAAATTCGGATGTCTGCACCAGCTTCTATAAGTGATTGAGCTCGCTGTTCTAGCTTTCTACTCATATCATTATCGCCTGGCTCGTTAATTCTCCCAAGAATCCGGACCGATACACCCTTACTAACTGCATATTGAATATCTTCCTTTGCCCTCATTAAGACAAGCATCCATCTATCAGTGACCGCGAATACCGATTTCTTGGCATTTCGTATTTTCTCCTTTTCCCATGAATAAAAACGTTCAGGATCATTGAAGACCTGATTGGAAAGACCTTTATCTTGGATTACTTTCAACTCCGCCTCTGCAGTCCGTAAGGTATTTAAATTTTCACTTAATTTGTTGTAATCTTTTTCATATTTTCTAACGAGATCACTCAAAAGCGTTTCAGGTGGGATTGGCTCATAAACTGGCGCTCCATGTCCTCTGATTTCCCTAGCCCATTTATTATCCAATAACTTTTGTAAATTCTTTATTTTCCGATGAAATTGCGCCCGAACCTCGTCCAAAGTACATTTATTTTTCGTTAAGATAAAGCAATATAGCTCTGCAACATGTCTATTTGCGCCTAATAACTTAAACGCGTCAATTATTCGCTCAGAAATCTCGGTGGTCTCAGCCTCCATCTTAGGTTTAGGAGCTGGACCTTGCTCTGCTGTATTCTTATCAGCCATTTAATCTCCTCATTCTCAATTTCATTAAACTAAAATAATATTTATATACCTTATAAAAAGCATTGTTGAGGGTCTTGTTGGAAATACGATATGAATTAGGATAGTACCTCAGACTCGCCTTCTTCAGAAAGTTGCAGTGCTCTCTGCTTTTTTAGATCATTGTCTATCCATTTTGTAACGGGTAATGTTAGGAGCCCCGACACTACACCCATAACTAGGGATAGAATTGCCCGTACGACCAGAAAATTCACCCCTAAATAGTACAACTCCAATGGAATCCTCATAGGACCCATCATAGTCTGCCCTGCTATGAACGCGACTATGAAATGCGGTTTGACCCCCTTACGTGCGAGAACTAATACTACTGGAAACATCGCAAAGATGGGTCCTGGTGTAATTACGCCTAACGCCGAGATAAAGACTAGTCCCCCCAACAGACCCGTCTTCGTAAAAACTCTCACGACCAAATCTTTATCGACCCAAATATCTACCAAACCGGCTAGTAATGATGCTACGAAGAATATTGGAACTATTGTAATCAATTCTTCTAATGTTAAATTCCACGATACTACGAATATTTCATAGTAATCTTCCGGAAAAGCAAAAATAATGATTATAACGACTGCAATTACAATAAAAACTAGTCCAATATCTAACAGGAAAGTCCCAATGCCAAATTTACTTTCTTCTTTCTCTGATTCCTTCGTTTCTGAATCTGACATTACTTCACCTGAATTAGACAATCGTTGGAATATTGGGGGGAACGAAACCTGTTGGCTGGAATAGAAATTCAATGATCACCCCTGCCATGAAAACCACAACAACTGCAGTAAATGTCCTATAAGCGAAAAATCGTGTCCCCATCATTTTAATTTCGATAAACATACCCTCAGGTACATCAATTATCTGCTGGCTACAAATTAAAGCCCCTATTGTTCCCAAACCCGCACCGCTTTGAAATAGTGCATTGGCAATTGGATAAATTGCATACCGTGGTCCGGGTAATGGAAAGCCCATCATAGTCCCAATAAAAATTCCTTGGAACCCTGAATTTTGGTACGGTCCTAAAACATTGATCACCCAATCTGAGGGGAGAATATAGTCATTCATTAACAAGCCCATCAAAATTAGGGCAAAGAAAAAAATCGGGAGAGTCACACCAAATAATCGGAGGGATTTAAAAAAAGCTTTCTTGGTTTTTTCCCCACTTTTTAAAGCACTAATAGTGTAAAAAATAGCAACTAAAATCCCAATAATAGCTGGAGGTAATAGTTCTTCCCACATCGTTACCCGACACCAAATTATTCTTATGACGGTTACATTCCTACTCTATCAGCGCTTTATAAAATTTCTTATAAAACTCAATAAAACATGTTTTATATTAAAAAAATCCTTTCAAATTGATATCTCAAAAATATAAATCTTTAAATATTTCTGTGGGAAAACGTCTAACACACAACAAAAAATTATAGATGGTGAATTAAATGAGTGAAAACGAAGCTATATATGATGGATGGTGGAACATAGTTGAACCGGTAAACAAATTTGTTGTATGGGTTACAATCGGACTCGGTGTTTTAGCGTGGCTCGTCTATTCATGGTTCAGTCCACTTTTCTTGTTAGCAAGAATCTGGATTCTTATATTTCCAGTTGTAGGCGCAATTCTCTACCTTCTGATGGTGCAAAAACCAATGGCAGATCGGGACTTATCGAAGAACACACACATCTGGTTAATGATTTCTACGGTTGTAGCGTGTATAGGTTACTTTTGGGCAGCTGGACTTCTAATCTTGGTTTTCGTAATGGCAGGTATCCTCAGTGAAAAACCCTTTTGGGTCGCATTTGGTGAATAAACCAAATTCCTATTTTTTTATTTTTTAAAAGATGATTTCATGGACCCCCTTGGGATTATTATCTTTCTAGCAATTGGGCTCGCTGCATCGACTGCAGGCGCCTTGATGGGCGTCGGTGGGGGTTTTATCATGGTGCCTCTTTTTATTTTTATGGGATTCAATGATAATTACGGTGGATATCTCATAGCACCAGTCTTGAGCTTATTTGTGATTATTTTTGTCGCCTCTTCAGCGTCTGTGAAGAATAGCCGCGAAAAATTTATTAACTATAGATTGGGGTTAATCTACGCTCCGTTTTCAATCATTGGCGCCTTTGTAGGGGCAGAGATTTTACTCTTAATAGATGATTTTGTCTTTAAAATAATTTTTAGTGGATTAATTGTCATAATCGGAGTCCGTCTCATTTTAAAACAGAAAAATTCCAATCATGGAACTGAAGCTAATCCAACTGAAAAGAAGAGGTCGTCTTATTATTGGGTAATTGTTTGGGGCTTTGTGACGGGATTATCCGCAAGTCTAGTTGGGATTGGTGGTGGGCTTGTTGCTGTTCCTGTACTTCATTTAGTTTTTATGGAAACCATGCATGTTGCCATTGGAACTTCGCTATTTATCATGATTTTTACTGCATCATTCTCAACACTTTGGAATTATTTGAATTTGATGAGTGTGTTAGATTCAAACTTCCTTTTCGCGGGATTGTTAGTTGCAGCGGGCGCACTAATTGGCTCTCAAATTGGGAGCTATATCCAGACCCGTTTAAAAGGGCGGACGCTGCAGCTAACGTTCGGATTGTTTATGATAGGTATAGCAATTCCCCTGCTATGGATAAAACCGTTTTTATAAACGATTAAAATGAATAATTAAAAGGAAACGAAATCCATAAAAATTGGAATGAAAATGTAAAACCTAGACCAAGTGGATCATACTCAACCTTTGGTCTAATGGGTGTTCACATGTCTAATGAACCCGATGTGTTCGAGAAGCCAACAGTTGAACGGCTGGTGACCGGCGGCACATATGTTCTAATTTTTAGCTTGCTTGCAGGTGCAATCGGTTGGGCATTTATGGCCGTTGCCAGTCAAGACTCCATCGGGGTGGGGGGGGATCTCTTGGGGTTTTTGATAGCCACCACCTCGTTAAATATTATTGGTATTAGTATATCAGGGGGATTCCATCAAAGTCTCTCTAAATACGTTAGTGAATCGTTGGTGGAATCAAAAGAAAAGGCAAAGCGCTATGCAAAAGCCGGGTTTTTTGTCTTTAATATAATCGGCATTATCATGTTCAGTAGCTTTATTGTCATTGCACTCTATGTTTTTCCAAACAATCTCCAATATGGAATCGTATTTGCAGCGATAGCGATAGCCTATTATTTGGGTTTTTTGAATGCCTATTTTATTGGGAATCTTGCTTCAGTTCATCGATTTGACCATATAGGAAAAGCAACATTTCTGGGGGGCTTAATAAGCACTGGGATCTCTTTTGCAGTCCTTTTTTTAGTACCAGAACCAATTAATGCATGGTTATTACCCATAACTATCGCAATTCTGGTGGGTGCTCAACTTGTTTTTACGACATATTATGCTAAAAGAAGTTTACCATATCCTATTTCCTCAATATTTCGGGGAGCCAGACGCCCAGAAATTGTTCAAGTTTTTAAATACGGTCTATTTTGTGTGATTCCTAATATAGTTTTTTCCGCCGCAATTCTGTGGATTCAAAATCTCTGGTACTCTGGATTTTTTGGCTTTGAGGTGTTAGCAGTAACCGCAAATGGATTAATTTTAGGCTATGCTGGCATTGTTTTTGCCATCTGCAATTTTGGCTGGCCACAAATTCCTGCTGTAGCTGAGGCCAAAGCAATGAAAAATTTCAAATTGATTGATGATTACATGAAAAATACCCTGCACAATGGGTTTAATATCACCGCTCTATTCCTTATCATCTACGTTGGATTGTCTCATCAGATTCTACTCTTTTTCCATGGTCCAGATTATTTAATTGCGCATATTCCGTTTATTATCCTCTCTTGTGCAGTGGCAGTTCTTGGGGTTGAATTTTTAATTTGCACTTTAATGATTGGTCTGGGGGAGGGTAAAAAAGCAGCCATTTTAATTTCAGCACTCGTCCTCACTCAAATCATTTGTGTTCCTCTAGGAATAATCCTAATAGACCCTATGGTGCTAACAGGATCTGTTGATCCTCTAACTCTCTACGCAGGTCCCACTGTGCTCCTCATTTCTGCAATAGCAGCTTTTCCTATCGCCTATCATTATCTAAAAAAATTCACCTCCAATCCTCCCAAAACCTATTCAAACATAATAATTAAGGGAACAATAAGCATTGCCTTAACCTTGATCTGTTATGGCCTGCTCGATCTAGTCTTCTTTCCTCTCTTCGATCCTATTTCAGGGTTTCTTGTACGGGCTGTTGTCCTCTTCATGTTATTTACGATTTTCATGCTGATTTTTGCCGGCTATACTGATGGCGATCTGGACGTTTATGAAAAAACGCTTGGACCTGCTGGGATCATCGTAAAACCTTACCGCTGGATACTCCATCATTCGCCTTTTTATGAGACGCCAGAGTCTACTGATAAATAATGGCAAAGGTTTCGTGGAAATGGAGAACAATCTATATGAGGTTTAAAAAAATCTAATACGATATGGAATTTGAAAACAAAGCGCGGATCGCTGAGCAGCAAGGGGACTACCCTTCAGCAATTAAGTATTATTTCCAAGCATTAGACGCATTAAAGGAAATGAAACTGGTTGAGGGGCTACAGTTCGATTCTGGAAACATTCATAATCGGATTGCAAACTTATATACAGAAGTAGGAAACTACGATGCAGCCATTAAATATTTTCAAAAGGCAAGTGCAATCTATATTGCAAGCGATGAACCTTTAACCAAGGTTTATCGTTTGGTTGGTGAGTGTTACTCTCATATTGGAGCGATTTACTTGACCATAACCCAATATAAATTGGCGCTAGAGAATTTTCAGAAAGCAGCGACAAACTTCAAGAAATCTGCAGAATTAGAGGAGCCAATCTTACGTAAATACGTTGTAGAACGCGTCATCTTCAGTCTTGCACTTGTCATTCTCTGCCTCATTAATTTAAACAAAAAATTCAACGAAATTCTTCCTATGGCCCAAAAAACTACAACGCTAAGCAACGATTTCAAACTTTCTGGATTTGCATCGAACCTAAACCTCTTCTTCATCGAACTTCTAAATGAAAATTTTGCGGAAGCTCACTTGATTTTACAGGATAAAATCGAGGATGCTGCAGATTCAACCTTACTCCCATCCACCTTACAAGCAGCTGTTATGGGACATATAATGGACCTCGCGCGTAAACATATACCCAAAGCGAAAATCCGAGTTCAAGGACAGATCATCGAGGAAAAGGGTGAAGTGATCCTCACCAACGCAATTTTTCAGGATATGTTCCTGTATGCACTTTCTTTTGCAAATAAAAAAATGCCACCTGCCGAATGGAAGGAAGTTATGGCGTTAGTTGTTGGAAAAATTCAGAAAGAAGATGTAATCATTACTGAAGTTGTACCAATGATAACAGGATCGGAAGTTGAGGTGGGTTTTAAAGAAGAAACTTATACTAAAGCCGCCATAATTGATTCAATAGCAGCTGAGCGGGACGAATTTATTGTTGGCTGGTTCCATACACATCCTGGATTGGGATTATTCTTATCCCCAACTGATATTGTAAACCAGCTGGGATACCAATCATTAAATCCAAAGGCAATTGCTATCATCTTCGATTTCACTCAAATGTCCTCTGGAAAATCTGGATTTTCATTTCTGCGGTTGGATGATCCCTCGTTAGGACAAGCTTCTAATTTTCATTCAGTCCGCTGGCGAATTAAGGATTCTAAACAACCATTTCTTGAAATAATTTCCTTTTTTGCACAATTCCTTACAACTCTTAACAATCTAATCATAAAAAATAAACACATAAACCTCTCACAATTAGCGGAGCAATTAGCAAGATCTGAAGAATTACTTTCTGAAATGATACCTCAGTTGATATCGTTACAGTATCTCCCCAATACGCAATATAACCCTGATACAAAAATAATTTCACTTAAATAGAACTGAAAGATTTAAGGTTAGTCGGTTGCTTCTGCTTTATCCAAGTTCCCTATAAGTTCTTCTAAAACCTTCGCGGATCTGAGCCCCACGAGACGATCAATATCGCCTTCATCTGTTTTAAATACCACTAATTTCCCATTTTTGAAAAACTGAATGGTGGGCACTGCATGGATACTTAGTTCCTGTGCCATTGATAAATTTTTATCTATGTCAATTGAAATGATTTTCACGTTATCTAATTTTTTTTCCAATTCATCTAATTCTTGGTGTTGCATTTGACACGGTCCACACCAAACTGCTGAATAATCAACCAAAACAAGTGAATGTTCCTTAATTAACTCGCGAAATTCAGCTTCCATTACTTCTGTAACCATTACAAAAATCCCCGTATTCAAGTATGAAACATTACGCGGTTTTATTTTTAAATTTTTAGAACTTAATACAAATAATATATCATTTTCATTACTTCTGTTTATTAAATGACTATAACAGGGATTTATTATGGCTGAATTAGACGATAAGATAATCAATTTGAAAATCCATCAATCTCAATTTGATGCAATTTATCAGATGATCCTGAATTCCTTCTTTGAAGGAGATACTAAACGACTGGTTGACTTACTCTATCGAACCGTGAAGGTCCCCTTCCGGAACAAAGGCGCCCAGCTTGCAGTTATATTGCTAGATAAACGCCGCCAAGGAATAGTTGCCGCCTTTCTGATAAAGTTGCATTCAGGAGGAGATATTGAATCAATTGAGAGCATTTCCATAAATCTCACAAATAATGGAATTATATTATCCAAATTATTTAAAGTAAAAACGACTGAATTTTCTCAAGCTGTAACACATGCAAAGTCACTGCTAGAAAGCAAGTTTGGGAAGTTATGGACATTAATCGTGCTTGATTTTATTCAAATCTCAAAAATTTACAATCTTCTGGATTTTGAGCCAACAAAAGCCTTATTTGGAAAAGTTGCAAGGCGAGTTGTTGACCGTATTAAAGATGAGAAAATCAAATTAGTTCCTATTCCTGAAGTAGTTACAGCCATTGAAAGGATTATTTAATTTGGAGATATAGAGTTGGAAAATCGGTTAATTAAAAAACGATTATATGAGATTGCTCTCAAAGAGTTCAAAGATAAACGCCCCACTGAAATTATTGGATATCGCGTAAAAAAGGCAGTTATCTTGCATCGTGGATATGGTCCTTCCATTATTCTTTCGGGATTGAAGGGAAAGGTTGTACCTTTCCTGTTATTAGCTAATTATGGTGAGCAATTTCGTTTGTACTATCTCCTTGAAAATGGAGTTATAATCAATGCTATCAATATTCCAAAAGAAGATTTTGAGCGCGAAAGTTTGAAATTTCAAAAGGCCACCTCTAAATTATTCCAAATTCCCAAACCCCAAATGCCTGAAAAACAGGTTGAAAAACTGAAGAAACTGTTCAACGAAAAATTTCAAAAATATATTGCGTTGATTGAAAAGGAAACCTCTTGTAAAATCAAGAACATCCCGATTATCACTCTATATCAACCATCCGTTGGAAGCAAAGCAACTATAAAACGAGAGCGCGACTTTATAAGATATCCTGTCGATCTGGTAGGGCATAAATTATTAGATGGATTTCTAGCGAGGGAAGCATACCGACTTGTACTTCCATCCTTTATTAGGAAAACTTCATATACAAAACTATTCGGGGTGGCAGGGGCCTATTTTCAGCTCCCAAAATCCATGAGCCCTGATTGGATCCGCTATTGGGAACCAACACTATCCCTTAAAACAATAGTAACTCCGATAAAATACACACTCTTTCATGAATTTTTAACATTTCTCTGTTATCTTGGAAGATTCGAGTCAGGTAAATTCTCAGATTCCCAAATTAAGAAAATTTTTTCTGATTTTCCTGAACATGTTAAGAAAGGGCGCTCAAATCCCGAGATTGCAGCCCATTGTTATCTGAATATGGCCAATCATGAGGGTTTTTATAACATCAAAGCAGCTCTTTTTTTTATTCTAGCGAATCAATTCAAGCAGGCTAGGAAAGTACTCAAAGAATTATCGAAATTTAGCCAGACTAATGATGTTCAAACCATCAGAATTCAAAGTGAATACCTTGCCAGTTTTCAATTGGCTAAAATTTTTTCAAATGAGACTAACTTAAAATCAATTTCTGTAGATACTCATGCTTTATTCCAAGTTGCACTAGAACACATAAAAAATCAGATAGCTGAAATCACAAGATCTCACGATTCCAAAGGGTCCATTTCTGAACCAATTACCATCCGATTAAAAATAAAAAATCACAGCGATCTCTCTCTAAAAAACCTTAACCTCTCTGATAACCTCCCTAAAAAATCTAAAATTGAATTTATTGGCGCAAATTCAGTATTCTTAAATCAGCTACCCCCTAAGAAAGAAATAACCTTTGAATACCAAATAATCTCTGAAATCCCACAAAAAATGTCATTCAAAACCGGAAAACTGGTGTTTGAAGATGCCTTTAGTAATCATTATGCCCAATCAATTCCTCCTACCCAAATTATTATTAAATAAAATCTTTTAGGATTGCGATTTACACAACAATTGCCCCATAATTAATGTCATCTACATAACGCAAATTATTTATTCAAATGCTATATCCTATTACAGAAGATCTACATTTCTTTTTGGTTAAATGAGTTGTTTAAAATGAAAAGAAGTCACCTAATTTTACTGTTTATTTTTATTTGTCTACTAATCCCTTTACTCATTTCTCATAATAATCAAACTCATCTTAGCGATCCCTTCGCGGATCCTATATTTACTCATAATCCTATTACGTCAAAAGCCTACTCTACTGTTACGTCCCCCCTAAATGTCACAGAATACGCTAATCGAACTGACGCGGGGCAACCTGTCCTTCTTCGATACAATGTGACTTCTGGTACATTGTTAAATGGCTCCGCGTATGCAGTCCTGCCTCCAACTTGGGAAGGTAATCAGATTGATGTCAATCTTTATAATATATATGAGAATCGTTCTTGGAGCATAAATCCCGAAATGACGGGTTATTTTACAGGTACTGATACTTTTTCAAGAGTCTTTGAATACGGTAATGGTTATTACGCCGGTATTAGAACTGACAATGGACAGGATAAAGTCCTTTATCTCCCCTTTACTTTTGGCCATATAACCAATGCTACAACAGATTATAATAGAACCGAAATTCAAGATATGATATTAAATCGTACATTAACTTGGATGGGTGTAAATTTAACAGATGATATCCTCATTATAGATGATGATGGTGGGGATAACTCACACACTAATTTTAGTAATAGTCTAAACAGATTGGGATATACAAGTGTAACCATTGATGCTGGTCCTAATAATTATGTTCAAGATATTCAAAGTAGACGATTAATAATTTGGTGTTGTGGGGAAAATTATGATGTGGGTACATACACCACTTGGCTGACGAACTTTCTTGGGGAAACGGGTGCTCAAGGTTTAATAGTTACGGGGCAGGATGTTGGATATGATCTAGATAGCCAAGGGCAGGATGTAACCTTTTATAATGACGTTTTACGGTCGAAATATTTCGAAGATGTTGCAGGAAGTTCGATTGTTCAAGGATATGATGGTGATATTATCAGTGACCAATTAATGTTCTTTATCAATGGAACGGGTACAAATTATTGGCCCGATGCAATTATGTCTATCTTTCCAAATGCGCAAAGTTTGCTTAATAATTGGAGTGGAAGTGAATTTGGTAATGATTATGCTGAAGACTGGTACTATCGCCATGAGCCTCAGGCACACGGTTTTGGCGACTCAACTGCCTATTTACTACTTCAAGATGTAGGAGATAATGGGTATGATGTTGGAGATAAAGTGTGGATTGAACAGGAAGTCTATATTAATCGTTCAGAGATTGTTTGGGCAGGGATCAACCTAGATTTCTGGGCATTGAATTCATTTGGACCATATTCAGGTTCTTTCAAGTTATAAGTTTCAATAAATGGTTCTGAAGTTTATGCAAAATCTATGTCTGATGTTGTCCCGTTGACACAATGGCATAACTCTGGAATGATACCAATTAGTATTTCTGCCCTTCCCGTACCTGGGCCCATTTCCATAGAAATAGGACTCGAAGTTACTGCTGCAATTAATTACAATCCTGACATCGTACCGGTCTTTTTAGTTGATAATTTTAACTTATTTGTTCAATCCAAGGTCACGCCTTCTCAATTGAATTTACAGATGGATGGAATTATTGTTGATGGCGGTGCTGGATACGGAAATTGCACTTTTATACCTTCCACCCCATGGCAAACTACACCTGTTAAAGTCAATTTTACTTGGGTGCCGACTGATCCTCTCTATTTTAGCCATGATGTTGTTGTTACATTCACCTGTGATACGAATCTTTTTGCTTCCAAAGTTGGTCAAACACTTTATACTGCAGATCCGTCTAAAACTGGACTCTCTATAACAACGGATCAAGGTGCTAATACGACTTGGACATTTCAATATTATGTCAATCTCCCTACGGGCTACTGGGACCATTCGTTAGTAATTTCTCAGCCTTCTGATTGGACATTCACATTCGTTTCAGAGCCACAACTACCCCTTATCAATAGATTGAACGAGTGCATCCTCGGTTCCATTACTATTCCAACAACGAATATCACAATTTCACCGGATGGTTATTGGCGATTTGAAGCATATTCCCCAAATTATCTTACGAATATCCAACCTCAAATTTACAATGGTACTCAATGGATAAATTCCACTCAATTTCAGATCACAAATCTTACTCGAATTATAAGCCAAATCAATAATGGAACGGGTCCCCCGCCAAATTTGGCTTCGAGTTCTATTAATTTAACGATCTATGACTCCAATAATCAGCTCTGGTATACTTATGATGCTCCAACCTTTTCAAATGGATGGGCGATATTTCCAAACTTAACAATTTTTGGAATTAATACAACTGCTGGGGCATATCAAGTCTCGGTTGCGTGGGATAATGGAGTCGAAGGTGGCTACCGAGAATCCAGCTTCAATATTGTACATGATGCCGAGATGGTTCTATCAAAACCAACGGATGCGGTTGCAGATCTAACTACTGAGGTAGTTTTTGGGGATTTGTTATTGATTCGCGTTGGATTAAATGATACAGACAGTAATGAGTTAGTAAAAAACGTGAGCTTGACGCTTAATTGGACTCAAGGTGGCGGTCCTGTCCAGAAAAGTATGATTGACCTAGAAACGGGGCAATATGAAATTGTACTAGACACAAGTGACCTCCCTTCAATAGATAATTACACGATAATCATCGATTCCTATAGTCCTTACTTTTTGAATTCATCCTTGATACTGTATTTGATTGTAACTACTGAGACCTTTTTATCATCGCCGCAATACCCAAAAACAATACTGGAATGGGGGCAGAACACTACAATCCAGGTGAATTATGTTCGTGCAATTGATGAAATTGGACTCAATAATTCAATTATCATGGTCAACTGGACTTTGGGACCATACTCTATAACAGAAGCGGGAAATGGTGCATACAATATCGAAATCAACCTTACATATGCTGGATTAATGGAATATACGTTGGAAATAAATGCTAGCAAACCAAACTGCGCTTTTAAAATTTTGAAATTGAAGTTAGAAATCATACCAATTGAGACTGAGCTCACCTCTCCTCAATATCCCAAAGTTATTACAGAGTGGGCTGGTTCAAACATCACTATTGACGTTGATTATCATACATTATCTGCTCAGGGCATTAATAATTCTATAATATCGGTCAATTGGACTCAATCCTATTCCATTACCCCGTTTGGATCTGGAATTTATCGAATTGAATTGAATACAACACTTCTTGTACAGGAATACAGCTTAGAAATAATTGCCTCGAAACTATTTCATCAAAACAAAACCCTCTCCATCATTATCAAGATTGAGAGTGTTGAGACCCTTCTTACTTCTCCTCAATTTCCAAAAATCATCTCTTATTGGGGTGAAAATATCACATTTCAAATAGATTATCAACGTGCTTTAAGTGAAGTAGGGATTCTAAATGCTACTATTTCTATGAATTGGAGTCTTGGGTCTTCTTCGATTACAGAAATAGGCAATGGCCAATATGATATCGAACTTAATCTTTCTTTTGCGGAAATAGTAGAATATACCCTCGAAATTAACGCTTCCAAAGCAAATTATGAATTAAAAACCATTAACATTAGAATCGAAGTCAAAGCCATAGATACCGAACTGATTTCTGCTAGTTATCCTAGAGTAGTAGCTGAATGGGGTACTAATATTACGATAATAGCTAACTTCAGGACAGCAGTTGGGTTAAAGGGAATTAATGGCTCAACCGTAACTAATAACTGGACTGGAAGTAGTGTGACTGAGCTCGGGAATGGGCAGTATCAAATCGTTTTGAATGCTAGCTTGAGCCTTGGAGATTCTATTATAGAAATAAGCGCTAATAAACAATATTATGTAAATAAAACGCTTCAGATAACCGTTGAAATTAACGCGATTGAGACTGAATTGGTCTCTACGAGTTATCCCAGAGTTATAAGCGAATGGGGGACCAACATCACCATTATAGCTTCCTTTCACAAAGTACCAGGACTAGATGGGGTTAATGGTTCAATTGTCAGCTCCAACTGGACTGGAAGTAGTGTGACTGAGCTCGGAAATGGGCAGTATCAAATCGTCTTAAACGCAAGCTTGGGGATTGGTGAGTTTCTCATTGAAATTAACACACTCAAAGCTTACCATCAAAACCAAACCCTTTTAATTACCATCCAGATTGATGCTATTAATACAGAATTAATATCTAATGATTATCCAAGAGTCATAAGTGAATGGAATATCAATATTACAATTATCGTTAATTATCGTGAAGTAAGCGGGTTACAGGGCATTCCAAACGCGTTAATATCCACTAATTGGAGCTTGAGTGCTAATACACTTTCAGATTTAGGTAGTGGATTGTATCAAATCGAATTAAACACGAGTTTAATTCCTGGAGAATATGTTATAGAAATTAACTTATCAAAGCAGTACCATACAAATAAGACTCTTAAAATAACTGTTCAGATTAACTCGATTGAAACTGAGCTAACTTCTACTAGTTATCCTAGAGTAATAGCTGAATGGGGTACGAACGTGACGATTATAGCCAATTATCGGATGGTCGAGGGGTTAATCGGGATAAATAGTTCAACTGTGAATACTAACTGGACAGCTAGTACTATAACCGAACTTGGAAATGGTTTATACCAAATTGAACTGAACGCCAGCAAAGACTTGGGTGAATATTTCCTGGTCGTTACTGCTTCAAAACAATACCATGGTAATAAATCACTCCAAATAATCGTTCAGATTGTTCCTATTGGAACTGAATTCCTCTCTCCTAGCTATCCAAGAGTGATTGCTGAATGGGGTACCAATATCACTATTGTGGCGACTTTTCGAAAGATTTCCGGACTAAATGGAATAAATAGCTCGGTAATGAGTTCTAATTGGACCGGGAGTACTGTTACAGAGCTGGGGAATGGGCAGTATCAAATTATATTTAACGCGAGCGCAGGGATTGGCGAATTTACGATTGTACTTAATATCTTAAAAGGCTACCATCAAAACCAAACCCTTTCTATTATAGTGCAGATTGATGCTATCGGGACTGAGTTGATTTCTGCAAGCTATCCCAGAGTAATTACTGAATGGGGAACTAATGTCACCATAATAGCGGTTTTTCGGGAGGTCGCGGGATTGGCGGGGATTAATGGTTCAACCGTGAGTTCCAATTGGACTATAAGTAGCGTATCCGAACTTGGAAATGGGCAATATCAGATTGAATTAAATGCCAGCACCGGAATCGGAGAATATACTCTTGAAATCAACACGTTGAAGCAGTATCATGAAAATAAATCATTACAAATTACAATTCAAATTGATGTTATTGGAACTGAACTTTTGTCAAATGAATATCCTCGGGTTGTTAGTGAATGGAACTTTAATACAACTATCACAATTAATTATCGCGCCGTTGTTGGTCTTCAAGGCATCTCAAATGCAATTATATCTATTAACTGGAGCCTAAGTGATTATACTATTCGAAATCTAGGAGCTGGATTGTATCAGATTGAGCTCAATTCGAGTATTATCCCTCAAGAATATATTGTTGAAATTAATGCATCCAGTTTGTTCCATGCCAATAAATCCTTACAAATAACCGTACAGGTCAATGCAGTTGAGACCGAATTAATTTCTCAGGAATATCCACGGGTAATAGGTGAATGGGGTAAAAATATCACAGTTGTGATAAATTATCGTACCGCTATAGGTCATTACGGCATTGATAATGCAATAGTGACAGCGAATTGGACATTAACTTATTATAGCATCACGTCTATCGGGAGTGGTCTTTATCAGATCGACCTAAATACGAGCTGGTGCAATATTCAAGAGTATCTTTTAGAGGTTAATACATCCCGGCTCTATCACTCCAATAAAACAATAAAAATAATTATTCAAATTAACTTGGTTGAAACGGTACTTGTATATGATTCCGTTGCCGCTATTCCATACGGACAAAATGCAACAATCAATTTAAAATACACAGATTTAGCCGGCAATCCTATTGCTTCTGCATCGAACGGTTCTGATCTTTTAACTGTTAATTACACTCACTGGGTTTCTTATAACGATTCACTCCCATATCCCTTTTCAATTGTAGTTCAATCACTTGGTTTGAACCAATCCGACTTGCTGAATATCACCGCCGTTAAATCAAAATATAAACCGCAATCTGTATTGATCTTTTTAACCTACCGTCCGATCTTCACCACGTTCACTAATCTGAATGACACTATAATTTCCCTTCCTATCGGTGAATCCTCGTCTATCCTCGTTGTCTATAATGATACAGATTTCAACCAAGGTATCCCGGGGGCTAACCTCACCTTTTATGGGTATAATAACCTATCTTTCGCGGATTTAGGTGGGGGAATTTATCGAATAACCATAAACGCTACTGATGTCGTAGATGCCTACTCCATCCTCGTAACCATTGCTCAGTTTGGTTATGTTGAAAATAACATTCAATTTGTGGTTCAAGTTAAGGATTGGGCAGATTTTGCCATAATTACCATCCCCTCATATGTAGAAACCGAACCTGTTGGATCTGCTGCTTACTTTTCGCTAGTACTGGAAGATGACTTCAGCGGAACGTTTTTCGATGATATTACTGTAATTTATAGCTGGGCTTTTGGAACGGGGAATTTAACCTTCAATGGAAATGGTAATTATTCTTTAATTTTAGATACCACGAATAAACCTGCAGGGACATATACAATAACGATTAATGCTACTTCTAACACAGGTTATCAAGTGATGAGTCAAACTGTTAATCTCGTGATTACAAGTGAGGTGGTGGTTTCTTGGTGGATCCAATATTCTTGGGTCTTCGGAATTCTAGGCGCCGTCGTCGCTATTGCTGCAGGATATCGGATCCGCGGTTATTGGCGGCAACGAAATTGGGCGAAAAAAGTGAAACATATCTATATCTTGACAAAAACTGGCATTCCGCTTTACGATAAACGCCTCGGCGGCGTATCAAGGGCTGATCCAAGCTTGGTTACGAGTGCTTTGATCGGGATTTCATCCATCGTCCAGGAAATTGTTCATTCTAAACGTGTTTTGAAAACAATAGACCACATGGATAATAAAATTCTCTTCTCTCACGGCTTTCATATCATTGTAGCAGTGCTCTCCGAAATAGACTTACCCGTAATCCGCAATAAACTCAACAAATTGACTAACCGTTTCGAATATTACTATGGAGATGAATTAGCATCATGGAAAGGTGATGTTGATACCTTCTTTGGAGCTAATAAAGTTATTAACGAATTCTTCCCAATTGAAGAATACCTTGATGACAAGCAGATCTCATCCGAATGGATCCTTGAACGACTATTCAATATGTACGGGCTTCCAGGAATTGTAACTCTCCTTACCATGGATTTAGGTCTTACTGACTCGAAAAAAATAGCTGCAGGTTCAGGTATTAATGTAAAACTGGTCGATATTATTGTACGCACTTTTGCAGACCTCATTCTAATTGATTCAGAAGGTAAGCTGACGAAACGAGGAAAAAATGTAATTAAAATTTATAAAGCCCGGAAGGAGAAATACATCAATATTCTCAAGATGGCAAAAAGAAAACAAAGTCTCAACAATAATTAGGTAAGCTAAGTAATCAATCTCAGCAAACTATTGAGATTAATCCTTTCTCTTTTTATAACTTACAAAAACTCATAAATAATTCCCGCTCCAAAGCCTACTTCAAGTTATATTTGTTTTTAATGTTCGACAAAAATCACAAAATTATTTTAAGCACTTTTTATAGAATCTTTTCTACTATTCTACATAACAATTAAAGTGATGTAATTAAGAATGCCAACTAAAAAAAAGAGTTCAAAAAAGAAGAAATCTGAAGAGGAAAATTGGGACGAAGACGAAGAAGCAAAAAAAGATGATTTAGCGCAGGAAATTCTTGGTGACGAAGCCGAAGAGGTAGAAGCGAAATTAGCAAAACAAAAAGAGGAGTCAGACCTTGCGGAACTACCAGGAGTGGGACCAAAAACTGCAGAAAAGTTGAAAGCATCGAATTATGCTACAATTATGTCAATTGCAGTTGCAAGCCCTGCGGAATTAGCTGCTGCAGCTGATGTCGGAAAGGCAACTGCCCAAAAATTGATCATTGCCGCCAGAACAAAGGCTGAATTTGGTTTTAAACCTGCTAATCTCTTGTATCAGCAACGACTGAAAATCGGAAAAATCACCACCGGGTCCGAAAACCTCGATGGTCTGCTAGGCGGGGGTATAGAAGCTCAAGCTATAACCGAAATGTATGGGGAGTTTCGCACAGGAAAAACCCAAGTTGCGCACCAACTTTCGGTAAATGTGCAATTACCAAAAGATAAAGGGGGATTGAATGGGGGTGTAATCTATATCGATTCTGAGGGAACATTCCGCCCTGAACGAATTGTACAGATGGCAACCGCCATTGGCGAAGATCCAGAGAAAATACTAGCTAACATCCAAGTTGCTCGTGTTTATAATTCAGATCATCAGATATTTGTAGCAGAAAAAGCACAGGAAATCATCGTGGATAATAACGTTAAATTAATAGTGGTTGATTCTGTTACTTCACATTTCCGTGCGGAGTATATTGGGCGTGAAAATCTCCCCACTCGTCAAGGTAAATTAAATAAACATCTACATGCCTTACAACGCATGGCTGATATATACAGTTGCGCCGTCTTTTTAACGAACCAAGCTATGGCCAACCCTGCAGCGTTCTTTGGAGATCCCACGAAAGCGGTTGGAGGACATGTTTTAGCCCATGTGCCCCAAACACGAATTTATCTCAAAAAGAGCAAGGATATACGTCGTATTGCGAAGTTGATTGACAGTCCAAGTCTCCCCGAAGGTGAAACCATTTTTACAATTCGGACAGAAGGAATCCGTGATCCTTAAGTCGCCTGTGTAGTCAATATGAGATTTATTCCTGTCCTCGATATTTTACATTCCCAAGTAGTCCATGGTGTAAAGGGCGAACGGAATAAATATGTCCCCATCCAAAGTGTACTAACATCGAGTGTCACCCCATTCGATGTTGCTAAAGCGTTCAAGGATCAGTTCTCTAATGTAGAACTTTATATTGCGGACTTAGATGCAATTTCATTCAATAATTCTTCTTTTTCTTATATTGCGGAAATAATTCGTATGACGAATGTGCAAATTATGCTAGATGCTGGAATTGACAACATCGATTCGGTCCAAAACTTACTTAAACTCGGCGTAAATAAGGTTATCATTGGTACTGAAACTCTGACATCACTTGAAAATCTCCAAAACCTTTTATCCATCATATCGTCGAAAAAAATTATTGTAAGCTTAGATTTAAAGCAAAATAGAATTATAACGAAAGCACCGCTGCTTCAATCTCTATCTCCAATAAACGCTGTCCACAAACTCGAGTCTTTAGGGATTCAAGAAATAATTATCCTCGAATTAACGAAAGTTGGTTCAGAATCTGGTGTAATTACTCAAACACTACATGAAATTCTAGATGTTACTCCTCTATCTGTTATTACAGGGGGTGGGGCAAGAAACCTTCAAGATCTCATCGAATTAAAAAATACCGGAGTTTCAGGGGTTTTGATAGCAACTGCCTTACATAACGGATCAATCACTTCACAAGATTTGGCTTCAATCTAGCAGTTCCTGATTTTTCTAAAATAAAAGTACAAATCTCTTATTCATAAAATATAAATACCAGTTCAAATTCAACACTACTCATAACAACCCAATGAAGGAGATAGAATATGTCTGGAGCAATTCAGAAAGATGAAAAAGAGATAAGTTCAGATGTAAATCCGGAAACCCTCAACGCGATGCTCGACCTTTTTAAAGATAGCTTTTCCACTGAAGAAGCCCGGAAGAATACACTGGAAAGCAAGGCAAGTATGGTCTTAGGCTTCTCTGGTATCATCGTCGGTTTAGTTACCGGGTTGGTATCAGGCGGCACGTTTGGACTCAATGCTTTCACGATTACTTTTATCGCGAGTATCTTATGCTTCACATTAAGTGGGATTTTTGCATTATTAACAGTGAAGTTGCAAAACTATATGCAACCATTTGCCACTCTAAGTCCCGAAGCCATTGATGAACTCTTGGGAAAAGATGAGGCAGATATTAAGAACGAGATCGTCAAAAACTATTCCGATTCACTTCTTAATAATACTGTATTAAACAATAAGAAAGCGGGAAAACTGAACATTGCCTTCTATAGCGCAACCCTTGGTATTTTTCTTACCTTGGTTACTGCAATCCTAGCTGTCGGAGGAATATAAGAAAAGCGAGATGATAGATATGGGTAAAGCAAAGGAATATAGTGTTGAAATTCCCATTCAAGGAAAAAAGCACCTCTTTAAGACAGACCTAATCTGTAATTCTTGTGGACGTCAAATTCCAGCTGGTGAGTATCTCTATTTTTGCGTTAATGATAAGGATGATCTCTGCTCTAAATATGAATGCTTAAAAAAACATGCTGGTCACCAATTTTTCCGCTGGGGTAAGGTTCAACTTGTATCAGATCCAACTACCCAGGACCCAAAAGTCATGATTACGAGTAGTCTAACCTCACTAGTCCCTAAGAGGCCTGCACCTCCAATGGTAGCACCTGCTGCTCCTGGGGCTCCGCCTGCCCCAATAAAAGGTCCCCTGGTAAATACAGCAATGCTTTCACTCCGCTCTAATATGCTGACTGAATTAAAACGGTTAAAATGCGTAATGGAAGCTGAGGATGAAGGCACCTAATAGAAACCGATAAAATAAAACAATAATTTCCTTCAATTTTTTTTTCTTTCTCTTTTTTTAAAATTAAAAACGAATAATTTCTGATGGGGTCAGGGCTATTTGCACCTTGACATCTTGAGCCCTCACCAGATTCGAAAAATTCTCCATTATTTGAACCTCATGAACCAAGGTTACTACCAGAGTTTCCTTGTCAATAATCCCTTCCTGCTTTAATAAGAAAAATTCACGATCCCCATAGCCCTTGCCTTTCCCAAGCCGATTTCCTTTCCGATCAATAGCGACACTCCCCTGACAAAACATGTCAAGGGGGCTGTGGATCTGATTTAAGCGAATTTGGGATCCGAATTGATACATCCCTTTGATGGTTACCGCCTTCCGAACCATGCGTGAGGGAATGTCTTTCATTAAGATAAACTCTTGAATCTGGGGTGTTGCTACGAGTAATTCCTTGCGATTCTCTAAAGCTAATTCTCGAATATGATGGAGTACGTAATCGGGTGCGGAAAAGATAAACCGAGCTTTTCGGAATTCTGGTAGCTTTACAATCATTTTAGACGCTTCTTCAACTCCAACAAAGTTTGGAATTCGCCCATAACATGGAAGCGGAAATTGGGCTATCTCCTCCTCAGTCATTTTCTCCCATATCTGCCCACGGATTTCTTGTTTTGTTTCCCACTTCACTTTTAAACCCATATCTCAGTTAAACATAAATTTTTATAGGTGCTATAAAGCGTCCCCTTTGGAAAGATGATTATTGTAATAAATAAGAATGAGACTTTTTGAAGTTTTATAGATTTCGAAATTTCTTAAATTTCGCCGCTTTCTCCTCAATCCATTCTTCTTCTTTCAATTCAGTTAGGATCCCATTAATTTCGCGTTTGACCTTTTGTACCTCCTTATCCATCCCCAAATCTGTAAAAATTTTTAAAGCTGCTTGGAGATTCGGAAGACCTTTGTCTATATTATCGGTATCAATCTGTTCAATCCCTAGTTCGTATTGGGCCATTGCTTCACCCTTCCGATTGCCCAGATCTCGTTGTAATTGCAAGCCTCGTTGTAAGGTGGCAAGTGCTTTAAAATGGTCTTTTGTAATTGAATAAAGAGACCCCAGTGCTCTGGTCACTTCGGCTTCAGTTATGGCATCTTGGACATCTTCCAACTTTTCTAAACACTTTTCATTGCATTTGATTGCCTCTTGATAACTTTTTGCCTCATGGCAAATCATTCCCATGTGTTTAAGGAGTTTAACTTCAGTTTTAATGTCCTTTAATTCTGCTGCTATTTTAAGCGCTTTTGTATAATGAATTATTGCCTCTTTCACTTCTGATTTAGTTCCATAAACTTTTCCGAGAGCCGAATAAATTTCAATCTGCTTCGCTTTTTCTGCTTTAGGTATCGCTTTATTTAAAAATCCAATTGCCTCTTCATAATTTCTTTCATGAATGGCTTTCTGCCCTAATTCAAAATAATCCACCAATTTAGCCATTGATATCTCCACCAAAATCCTTGAAAAAATTATTGAATTATTCGAATATCCTTTCTACCTTAAAATCCAATCCATCGTATATTACTCTTTTTTTTATCTGCAAAAATTACAGTAATAGTTTATTTTTCAAAGGTTCCTTTGAAATCAGGAGCTAATCAAGTGACTGATGATAAGGTTTCTATGGAAGAACATAAGAAAACTGTCCTGAAATTAAAAGAAATTGAAAAATTGAAGAAAAAACTGGACAAATATCACAATCAACTAGAAGAACTAGTTCGCGAACGCACAAGTGAGCTAGAAGACGCAAATAAACTTCTTCAAAATGAAGTTGCGACTCGGAAAGCCGCTGAAAACGAGTTATGGCGTTTGAATGTTGAAATAAATCAAATTTTCAATGTTTCTATCCCTATTTGTTTAATTGATCAAAATTTTAATCTTGTTCAAGTTAATGATTCGTTTTGTAGTTTCTTCAACATTCCTGAAACGGAGGTCTATCAGAAAAAATGTTATGAAATTCGGAGGGGGCCTCATTGCCATATGGAAACCTGCACATTAAAACGAATCGCTAAAGATAGAAAAATTGTTAGCTATGAGCATGAGTTTTTAAATTCCGAAAATCAAAAAGAACACTATGTGATTATAGCCCGCCCGTATTTAAGTCCAGATGGCGAATTTCTGGGGATTATTGAAAATTTTATTGATATAACTAAACTGGTTCAAGCGAATAAAGAAAAAGACCGCCTTTTTAAAGCAATAGAGATCAGTCAAGAAGCTATCAGTCTTCAAGATTCAGACTTACGCCTTATATATACAAATAATGCCATGAACACGTTGTTTGGCTATGACAAAGGCGAGTTAATTGGCAAACATGTCTCAATCATAAATGCGGGATCTCTTGAGGATCAAGAAAAGATGGTAAAAAAAATAATTTACTCACTTAATGATACTGGAGTTTGGGAGGGCGAAATTCGTAATATAAGGAAGGATGGGACTAAATTCACTTCTTCTGCAAAAATAAGTGTTCTATTCGATCAAAACGGACATATTATTAATTATATTTCAACACAACACAATATTACAGAGCGTAAGAGGGCTGAAGAGGAGTTACGCTATCAAGCGATGCTTCTGGACAATGTCTCGGATGCTATAATTTCAACAGATGCGAACCTAACCATTCGGAGCTGGAATAATGCCGCCGAAAGAATTTATGGATGGAATGCGACTGAGGTTATCGGAAAACCCATCGCTAACCTTTTACAAGCTGAGTATCCTGATACGACTCAAGAGGAAGTACGGAGGCAATTATTATCCGAGGTTGGGTGGTGGGAGGGTGAAGCCATCCATAGACGAAAAGACGGGACAAAAGTGTATATCCATGCATCTGCCTCTCTGATTAAGGACACTGCAGGTAAAATGGTAGGTGCGGTAACAATTGTACGCGACATCACCGCGCGCAAGCAGGCGGAACACCGCATAAAAACATCGGAACTTGCTCTAAAGGAACGGGTGAAAGAACTTACCTGTCTATATGGATTATCTCAGCTTATCGAATCGCGCACTATTACAACGGACGCCCTTTTTAAAGGTGTTCTTAAGCTGATTCCCCCGGCAATGCAATTTTCAAGGATCGCCAGAATTCGAATTGTATATGGTGATGAACATTTTGAATCGCCTGATTTCAAAGAAACACAATGGAAATTTTCTACAAAGAAAAGCATAGCTGGAGGAATTCTAGAAATATATGTCTATTATCTTGAAGATAAGCCGTTCCATAAGGAAGAACATGATTTATTACATGATGTTGTGAAACGATTAGGTAATTTTATCAATCAAAAACTTGGAGCCGATTTACTCCTTGAAAGTGAGACCAGATATAGACAAATTTTTGAGGAATCCCCCATCGCCCTTAAAGAAGAAGATCTATCCGAGGTTAAGATATTTATTGAGTCTCTGAAAAATCGGGGCATTACTAATTTACGGACTTATTTCGATCAAAATCATGAAGAACTTCAAAAATGCGCGATGCTCGTGAAAACCCTCAATGCGAATAAAGTCTATATGCGATTGTATCATGCGGATACTATAGACGAGCTCGGATTGGAAAAAATCCTTACTGACGCATCATATAAAACATTTCAAGATGAACTCCTCATGTTGGTAGAAGGGAAGACTTCCTATGAAGCTGAAGTAATCACTCAAACGCTACAGGGTGATGAAGTTTATATTTACATGCTAATGAGTGTTGTTCCAAGGCATGAAGACGATCTTTCACGCGTTCTGGTTTCGGTTGTGGATGTAACTGAACGTGTCAAGTTTGATAACCTCCGAAAAGCCTTTGCTTCTACTGTTTCACATGAGTTTCGGACGCCCATATCAGTGATTAACCAATCCATTAAAAACCTTAAAAATTATAAAGAAAAATTATCTGAAGCGCAATATAACCGGCTTATGGAAAGTCTCGAGCGAAACGCTGGATTATTAGCTGAATATGTTGAAGATTTACTGCTGATATCACGCTATGATGAGGAATTCGGGAAGTTTGAACCTACCGCTTACCATCCTCTAGAAATTCTTCATAGTGTTTTAAGTCAGTTACAACCTCGGCTCGAAGAAAAGAAAATAACCACAGTCTATCAGATTGACTTTAAAATCCAATTAATAGGTGATTCTAGCAAAATTGACCAATTATTCCGGATCTTTTTAGATAATGCCATAAAATACTCGGATGAAGAATCGGAAATATCAATTACTGCGTTAGATCACTATCAGGGCGAATTTAACCCGAAAGGCGTAGATGGAGCTTTGATAAAATTTACGGATCACGGGATGGGTATTCGCGAAGATGATATTCCCTACGTATTTGAACGATTTTACCGGTCCCAAGAGGTAAATACAGTTCCCGGCACCGGATTGGGACTCTATATTGCCCGCGAAATAGCGTCACTCCATAAGGGATCTATTCATATTGAAAGTATTCCTGGAAAGGGGAGCACTTTTTATCTATTCCTTCCTCGCTTGGAAAGTTCCTGAAGCCCCCTACTAAACTTTATAAATTTTCTAGCGAATTATGAAGTTGTATCAGTAGCTCGGGGATTGATGTTTGAAATCATTATTACTACTTGTTGAAGATAATGAGGACTTACTTTATAATTTAAAGCTGACATTAGAGTTCAACGACTATGACGTGCTTACAGCAAGAAACGGACTAGAGGCTATAAATATGTTACGAAAAACAGAAACCCTTCCCGATCTAATAATAAGCGATATAATGATGCCCCAGATGGATGGCTACGAACTCTTTAGGACCGTTTCTAAGAATCCTATATGGGCTTCTATTCCATTCATATTTTTAACAGCTCGGACTACTCCCGAAGATATACGTTTCGGGAAAATGCTGGGAGCGGATGATTATCTAGTCAAGCCTTTTGAAGAAGAAGATTTATTAGCCTCTGTCATGGGAAAAATTATTCGCAATACTAAAATACACTCTATTAATAAAAAAGTTAAAGAATTATTTAGCTCTCTCGATATTGGGATCTCACCTGTTGTTGAGAAGAAAGCTGAATTGAATGTTTTTTTAATGCTAGTTGGTTGGAATGACCGGACGGGACCATTTCTTCAGAATCATTGTCCCAAAGAAACATACTTTCCCATATCAATTGATACTATTGGGTTTCAACTCTTCTCTGGTGCAACGTCTATTTATGGACAAGATAGAATCTATGAGGCACAAGGATTTCTACTCAATATTGAAAACATCCAAAGTCAAGGATATATTTACTTTGATTCTATCCCGGATCCCAACTCTCGAGGAAAACAACGTCCTTATATGCTCGGCGTGATCAGTCCAAATATAAATTATTTTCAGTCTCTTAAGATTAACCATGTCATACGCGAACTCAGCCTAAAAATCAAAACAAATAAAAAATGGGATCTCCAAACCTATTGGGAAAAAATTAATAAGATTTTAACCGCCCCAATATTATAGTTCTAAAATATAGTGGGGAACCTAATGTATATCGAAGATTTAATTAATCATAAGCCCCTTAAAAAACCTAAATTCTTTGGTTTCAGGGGAATCATCACTCTAGTTGTAACAATCCTCCTTTTTATTGGAGTCATAGTTATTCGAATAATTTATATCACTCCAGAAAATTATAACCTAATTCATATCCCAATGGAATTTTTCTCCATTTTTATCGCTTGGACTATTTTTGCCATAGCGTGGAATTCACGTCGATTCTCAGATAATAACTACTTTCTCTTCATAGGGATTAGCTTTCTGTTCATAGGTGCAATTGACTTCATCCATACTTTAGTTTATAAAGGTTTAATTGTAGACTTCTCTAATTGGGCAACCCAAACCTGGATTGTCGCACGTTATATTCACGCTATAACTTATATAGTTTCGATTATTTTCATTGGGAGAAGAGTTTTCACTAAAACAACCTTTCTAGTTTATTTTCTCATTTCAAGCAGTTTACTAACTGCGATTTTTACTGGGAGATTTCCAGTGTGTTACAATGATGTTTTGGGGCAATTAACTCCCTTCAAAATCTACAGTGAATATGTAATAATTGCGATTCTCATCATTTCGATTATGTTAATTTTTATAAAAAGAGAAAAATTAGACAATTTTATGGTTCGAATGATTGTTTTAGCTATTCTCTTCACAATTTTTTCTGAATACGCATTTACTTTATATACAGATGTTACAGGAATTGCTAATTTGATCGGGCATCTATTGAAAATCGTTTCCTTCTATTTTATTTACGTGGCAATGATTGAATATAGTCTTGAAAAACCCTATGATTCCTTGTTTCGATCACTAGCGAAGAGTGAAAAAAATTACCGTGGTATTTTCGAAAATTCCCCTATTGCCCTGAAGGAAGAGAATTTATCAGATATTAGGCGTTATATTAACAATTTAAAACAAATGGGGGTAGATGACATCAGGTCTTATTTTAATGATCATCCAGAAGATGTTAGAAAATGTGCTTCACTAGTAAAAACACTCATGGTTAATAGAGATTACTTAAATTTGTACAAGGCAACAAGTATAGACCAATTTACGAGTGGCTTATCTAATATTTTTATTGACGAGTCATATGAGGTATTTAAGGACGAATTAGTCGCACTAGCTGAAGGCAAGTTATTCTTTGAAAGTGAAACAACTACGAAAACTTTGGAGGGTAATAAAAACTATATATATTTTCGGTTATTGGTAGTACCGGGTTATGAGGAAACCCTCGCGCGTGTTTTAATTTCAGTTCTTGATAGAACCGCGCAATTTGAGTTTGAAACACTCCGGAGGCAATTTATTTTTACTGTTTCTCACGAATTGCGAACTCCAATCTCTGTAATTTCTCAATCCATTTCTAACCTTCAAAAACATAAGCATCAATTAACGCAGGAACAGGAATCCGAAATTGTACGGAGCCTTTCACAAAACACGGCCTTACTTACAGAATTGGTTGAAGACCTCTTATTACTCTCTATTTTAGATCAAGAAACGATTCAGTTGAATTGGCAAATATATAACTTATCAGAGGTCTTATTCGAGGTGATATCCCAGCTAAATCCACGAATCAAAGCAAAAACAATTACCATTCACACTAGTATTGATGACCACGTTCAATTGCTCGGAGATGCAAAACGAATTGCCCAAATTTTCCGTATTTTCATTGATAATGCTATAAAATATTCTTCTAAACATACGAAAATAGAAATAAAAGCGATTGATCATTATTTGGGTAAACATAATCCTTATGGGATTGACGCGATTCTCATTCAATTCATCGATGAAGGATGTGGAATACGTGAAGAAGACGTTCCCCATTTGTTTCAACGATTTTTTAGATCATCTGATGTATCTACAATTCCTGGAACTGGGTTAGGATTATCAATTGCTAAGGGATTGGCACAACTCCATCAGGGCGACACCTATGTTGAAAGTACTTATGGAAAAGGAAGCACTTTTTCTGTTTACTTGCCTAAATTAAAAAGCCCTCCACCTGCTCCAGACAAGCAATAACTATTATAGGGGAATGATAATAATCTCTTTCTCGTACAGTGACAAAGTTTGAATTAAGAGAGGCGTTTAGTGTTGAAATCCTTGCTGCTAGTGGTTGAGGATAACCCCCACGTATTGCTGAATTTACAGGTTTCTCTAGAATGTAATAACTATGAAGTAATTGCAGTAACGAATGGTTTAGAAGCTTTAGAAGCCCTCTCAAAGCTCGACAGGCCCCCCGACCTCATTCTTAGTGATATTACAATGCCCAAGATGGACGGATACGACTTTTTCAAGAATATCTCAGAAAATCCTCTCTGGAGTAAAATCCCTTTCATCTTTTTAACGGCCCTCACTTCCCCTACCAATATCCGGTTTGGAAAGATGTTGGGTGTTGATGATTATATCTTAAAACCGTTTAAAGAAGAAGATCTACTAGCTAGTATCGCAGGTAAAATCACACGCAGCAAAAATACTGAATCGATAAACCGAAAGGTTGAAGAACTTTTAGTAGATTTTAAAATTGAAACCCTCCCGTCACTTGCAGAAACTGAAAAACATTCTGTAACTTTACTTTATGTGAAATGGGATGATAAATTAGGTCCTACTTTAGAATTGCAATATCCCGTGGAATCTAAACTCCCCATCTCTCTCGATAAGTTAGCTTACCAATTATTTAATGGGGTTAGCTCTATCTATGGTCAAGATAAAATTCGTGACGCGCAGGGGATTTTACTGAAAATTGAGAATATTCAGCGTGTTGGATATTCTTATTTCGATGCGATTCAAGAAACAGGAACGCGGGGGGGTGAGCTCCCTTTCATGCTCGCAGTCATTACGCCAAGCCTCAATTATTTGGATTCTTTACGACTTAAAAAAGTCCTAAGTGAGCTATCACTAAAAATTAAACAAGGCGAATCCTGGAAGATAAAAGATTATTGGGAAAGAATTTCAGAAGTGCTAACCACACCGATAATGTAACTTTTACAGTTGGCAGAATTGATAGCGAGCGATTATATCATCTTGGACTGGTTTCCCTAGGTCTGTAAAGTAAGCAGAATATCCCGAAACTCGTACCACAAGATCTGAGTATTTCTCTGGATACAGCTGTGCATTGATAAGATCTTCTTGATTGACCACATTAAATTGGATTTCTTGACCACCGAGCTCAAGGTAAGCCATTATGAAATCCACAAGTTTCGCGCATTTTTCAGAGGAATCAAACATCGCCGGTAGGAGTTTCATATTCAGTGCCATTCCATTGCTTATTTTTGTATGATCTATCTTTGTAATCGATTTGAGGACCGCCGTTGGACCACTTCGCTCGGTATTATTTACTGGCGAAAGCGAATTGGAAACTGGATCACCAGCGTTACGGCCGTCAGGGGTAGCACCAAGTAAAAATCCATCAACGATAAACATACCATAGGAAAAGAAACTGGGTCTATAAATGCCGGGTGTTCTTAGACACGGATAATTCGCAACTTCATCACAAAATGCATGCGCAATATCTCTTGCGATTGAATCGACGTAATCATCATCGTTCCCAAATTTCGGCATTTTATTTAACAACATTGTTTGGAATTTTTCTTTCTTTTTATAATGCTTATTCAGGATTTTTACCATTTCCTGCATGGTTAAAGTCTTATCTTCAAAGACCGCTTTTTTGAGTGCGGCAAGTGAATCCGCGACAGTGGCAAGCCCTCTACCTGATACGGAACTGAAGTTATACTTTGCACCACCTTGGGTCATATCTAGCGCATTCTCAAGACATCCATCAAGAGTCATTGAAATAAAGGGGTTTGGATAATAGTCCGCGTATATTATATCTTTAACATCTACACAATTTACCATATGATTAATCATGTGCTTTAGCTGCTTTAAATAAGCATCAAAAACCTCTTGATACGATGAAAACTCGTCAGGGTCGCCCGTTTCGACTCCATATTGTTTATTTACTGTGCGAATCGAACCGTTCGTTAAAACCATTTCAAGCAGTCCCACTAACGAAATATCATTGCCGCTTGTTGTCCCGAAAGTGTTTCCTTGTGATGTAGGTTCAACACATCCAATAATCGCATAATCCCTTGCGTCTTCTTGTGAAACGCCAGTTTTTTCAAGTGCGGGAATGATGATAGTATCATTAAAGATGGCAGGTCCACTTGTTTTTGCATATACCGCGATGGTCCGTTCCACCCATTTTCTCGGGTTTTTCTCTGGGTGGATTCGAATAGAGAACGAGTTCGTCATCGACTTAACATTCTCAACTGCATCCATAAAGAGATACGATAGCTCATTTACTGCATCATTCCCTTGCTTATCTACACCACCTACCGTGAGTGCCGCATTATCCCCACCTAGCTCTGATGCCGTTGCTTTGCCATAATCTGGTAACATAAGTAGGTTGTAGCTCAGTTTAATGAATAACTCTTCAAGTAATTCTACTACTTCCCCATCTGTAATTCGCCCTACCTCAATATCTGCTTTATAAAACGGATAAAGGTACTGGTCCGGGCGCCCAACTGCAAGAATCCCTGCCATTCCGTGTGCAATAGAAGCTATAACTTGATTAAACCATACTAACTGTAAGGCTTCTCTAAAATCCCTAGGCTTTTCTGTGGCAATCCAACCACATATTTCACCAATACGCGTTAGCTCTGCCTTTCGTTCCGAATTAACCTCGGCTTCAG
>JAEOSY010000298.1 GCA_016840125.1 Candidatus Helarchaeota archaeon
AGATGTGGATGACTGACGAAGCGGGATTATGGCTAAGATGCCCAAAAACCCAAAGATTTATCATATTACACCTATTGATAATCTTGACAACATTCTACGCAATGAAGTGTTGTGGTCGGATGCGAAACGGGTGGAGCTTGGTCTGGAATGTGAAATTGTGGGTATGTCTAAAATCAAGAGAAGAAGGCTGGAAGAACTTGAGGTAAAATGTCATAGCGGTACTATGGTAGGTGAGTATGTACCTTTCTATTTTTGTCCTCGCTCTGTCATGCTTTACATATTGCATAAGGGAAACCATCCCGGTATTGATTATCGTGAAGGCCAAGGTCCAATTATCCATTTGCAGGCTGATTTGAAAGCTGCTGTTAAATGGGCAACCGGCAATAGAATTCGATGGGCTTTTTCAGACATAAATGCAGCAACATATGTCGCTCAATTCTACGACGACCTGAGCCAATTAAATGATGTAATAAATTGGTCCGCTGTAGAGGCTACCGATTGGCGTGATGCAGCTATCCAAGAATACAAACAAGCAGAGTTCCTTACCTATGAATCATTTCCATTGGGACTTGTGGAAAAGATCGGTGTCTGTAATAATAGTATTAGAGACCAAGTAATCGATAAACTTGGAGATACGACTTCGCTCGAAATAAGTATCGAAAACGAATGGTATTATTAACTATTGATTACACTTTGAGGTAGCTATGTTACAGTTGATTAAAGGAGACATACTGAAGGCCGATGCTGAAGCCTTGGTAAACACCGTTAACTGTGTGGGTATTATGGGCAGGGGAATTGCCCTACAATTTCGCAAGGCTTTTCCGGAGAACTTTAAGGCATATAAATCCGCTTGCGATAAAAAGCAACTTCATCCAGGTATAATGTTTGTCTATGATCTGAATCGCTTTCAAAACCCAAGATATGTATTTAACTTTCCGACCAAAAGACATTGGAAAGGCAAAAGTAAAATCGAAGACATAGAGTCCGGTTTGGAAGCCCTGGTGCAAGAAGTAAGTAAGCGTAATATTCGATCCATCGCAATTCCTCCGTTGGGCTGTGGCCTTGGTGGTTTGTATTGGCCTCAGGTCAAGCAGATAATTGAAAAAGTATTTAATGCTTTACCAGGCGTGCACGTATTATTATATGAGCCTGCCGGGGCACCAGTAGCAGAGGTGATGGTCAAAGGAGAGAAGTCTCCAAGAATGACTGTGGGACGTGCGGCATTGCTGGGATTAATGAATCGCTATTTGAAAGCAGTCATGGACCCATCTATAAGCCTGCTTGAAATCCACAAACTGATGTATTTTATGCAAGAATCTGGTGAGAATCTCAGATTGAATTACACTAGGGCTCTTTACGGACCATATGCCCAAAATCTACGCCATGTTCTTAATGCCATAGAAGGTCACTTCATCATTGGTTTTGCAGATGCTGCAGATCAGCCAGATAAACAAATTCAATTAATTTCAGAAGCTGCTAAGAAGGCTGACATTTTTCTGGAAAAGCATTATAGCACTCGTGAACATTTTGACCGGGTTGTGGATTTGATTAAAGGATTTGAGACTCCATTCGGTATGGAATTGTTGTCAACCGTTCACTGGGTGGCCACGAAAGAAAAAGCCAAAACTGCGGCACAGGTAATTGAGAAAACTTATTCATGGAATGTGCGGAAACGGATGTTTAAAGAAGAGCATATTACGATTGCATGGAAGGTTCTCGAACAAAAGGAATGGTTGCCAAAAAATGGCCAGTGATCCAAACGTATATATATTATCTGTAGCTCCCTCTATCGTTGATATATCTACTACGATCCGAAATGAGGACAAACATATGCAGCCTTCTACACTCTGGGCAAATTAAAGCTGTCCGCTTAATTCGAGCGTCGAGAGAATCTAATATCCTTTTGATTGTTACTCAGGACAGGCGGGGCGGCCAAAACAAGTGCTTTTTTGCCCGTTTTCTTTTGACTATTGTTTGAAAAATGTTAAAATACCAGCATGTTAGCCAAAAGGCTAACATAAACCACCCGTAGGCGTTAAAATAGGTAAAATATCCACGTTTTTTCAATCAAAAACGCTGATACCTCAGAACAAAAATCTATTTTTTCAAAATTTTTTTACTGCCTTGTCGGTATCAAGTTACGAGAATCACGAATCAATATTCGAGGACTTTTTTCGCATCAAAAGTGCAGGTAGCTCTATTTATAGAGGGAGTGTTTTTCTACCCTCTGGCAATAAGAAGACAAATAACCATATTAACTAAATTAACCAATGAACCACGAACTA
>JAEOSY010000299.1 GCA_016840125.1 Candidatus Helarchaeota archaeon
CAATGGATATCTCGATAACGATCGCGTCACGGACTTATTCAAAACATTTGAAATTAAATTTGCCGCAGGTCATTGGTGTGCAGGTGATTTTGTTGACCGGTTTGCGACAGATGGCTACAATGAAGAAGGAAATGTTTCCTCGGATATCTTAGACCAAATTTCCAGGGTTGCTGCTGCGCAAATAGAGGGTATAGAGTTTCATAATGATATCTTCATCAACGAAAGGGGCAAAATTGATGAAGATAAGATCTCCCAAGTTAAAGGGGCACTTGAGACGCATAATTTAATAGCCACTAATATGAACACGAACCTGTGGGGCACTCCGAAGTGGAAACTGGGGGCTGCCAGCAATATGAATAAAGAACTGAGAGAAGACGCCAAACAAACTTTACTTCAAACCATCGAAATCGCTCAAAAGGTTGGATGCAGCTCGGTTGCTTACTGGCCTGGGAGTGATGGCTGGGATTATAACTTCCAAGTAAACTACGGAACCATCCTTGAGTATTTCATTGAAATCTGTGCCGATGTTAATAAAGAGGCTAAAAAACAAGGGATGAAATTTGGGATCGAACCCAAGTTGCATGAACCCCGCGAAGGAAATATCATCATTGGAACCACCGAAAAAGCCGCCTTGGTTTGCAAAGAAGTGAATAATCTGTGTGGGGGGAATAACATGGGCGTCGCCTTGGATTACGGGCATATCCAAATGTATGCCGGCGAACCCGCCGACAATCTCCATACCATGGCAGTCATGGGGGTTCCAGTCCTTAACTTCCATGTCAACAATGCCAAGCTCCATTCGAACGACGAAGATCGCATTACGGGAACGGGTGACCTCTTCAGGTTTATCGATTTCTGCTATGCTAGCATCTCTACAGCATATGGTGGCTATTTTGGAGAGGACCAGTTTGAATACCGCACCGATCCGGTCCAAGCTATGACCCTCTCTCGCGAATTATTCGGAAATTGTATGAAGAAGGCATTACTCATCTATGCAAAAAAAGACGAGCTCCTGGAAGCTCAAGCCACGGGTGATGCTATAAAAACCCTTAATGTCGTAAAAAAGATAATCTATAATGGGTAAACATTCAACAAAATCGCCAAAAGTTAGGCAATTAATTGGATGGAAGTTTGGTGGACGCATCGTAGATATGATCTCGGAGGGGGTGGGTTTAATAGCTCGAGAAAAGTAAATAAAATAAATACGACTGCATCTTTCTACCCTTCCATCCTGTCTACTCTCTTTTTTAAGACTAATTTTCGTTTAAAAATACAAAAGGATTATTGCAATAATTACCTTTAATGATAACGGAAAATAAGTACGTAAATCTGGATTCAGCTGATTATTTGCTCGCTTTTACAACCTCAACTAACGCGCGAACATTTTCCAGTTTCGCATCCTCTGGTAATCCTATCCCTGGTGAGAGAATTAATCCCCCCTCAGAGAAATGGTCTATCACATTCCTACAATAAGCCTTTATTTTCTCTGGCGTTTCTATCACTAGATCTTGATGTTTCACGTTTCCCATGATACAGGAATGCCCTCCCAAAATATCGTGCGCCATGAAAATATCAGTGGGACCATCAAGATTAAAGATAATTTTGCGTTCTGGGAGTTCATCCCGGAAGAGCTGGAAATGGTCTTCTGTCCAATAACCCTCGAAGCTTGGCATTGGCACTAGATCTAAATCAATTAAATCCAGTAATAATTTTTTGAATGAGGGCCAATATAAGTCTTGAAATTGCCGAAAACTCAGAAAATTTGCATCACCACGATGCAGAGGCATAAAAATATTATTACAACCAGCTAATTTCACCATTATTTTAGCCATTAACACCATATAGGGCTCAATTTTATGGCTTAATTGTTTGACTTTTTCAGGTACTTTGTGAATATCGCGCGAAATCCCATGCAGTCCCCGAAAAAAATCGGCGATATAATCATAGGGCGCCCCACTGAAGCCCACTAACGAGCCACAAAAAATAACTGTTCCATCCGCCTCAGTCTGATTCAGCACTTTCACCATATTATTCCCAAAGGAACGGACCTTTATGATTGCCTTCAAGATGGCATATATAAAACTGAACCAATTCTTCTCGAATAAGCCTGCCATCTGTGGGAGAATTTTCTTTCCGAAATATTTGGTTCCATCTGCTAAAAATTCCTCGTATTCGCTCGCATCCATATAATTAGTTTCAATCAGTTGATACATCTGATCGTCCGAAAGCCCATGCGTCCCCGGCATTTTAAATATTCGTAAATCAATTTTCTCAAAGAGCTCTCCGAATCCCGCAAAAGGGAAAAAAACTCCATCAAAATCGAAATATTTGTTTGTTTCTAAGAATTTCTCATTCCCTAACTTTTGATTGAAGAAATATTCTCGCGCAGTTATTCCCGTATAGCGCGCTGGGAGAATATCATATTCAAGGGCCACTGGTGGGCGGTCTGTGGGCTTTAAAAATATAGTGTTTTGAATCCGATCAAACTTCTCCCTGTATTTTTCATTATTCTCATACTGGAATTGCATATTTTTCTTGCGTTTCTTTTCCATCCCATTAACAAAATAAAATAGAAGCCTCTTGGTGAGACCCCCCTGCTTTAAAGCCCGTAGAACATGATACGTATGCCACACTTACCCTCGACTCACCACAATTTATCCTCTATTCCATCTATTCTCTCTATTCCCTCTATTCCCTCTCTTCCCTTTATTCACTAAATGATGAACGGTATTGCTAATTGAAGCGAAAAGCATTCTATAAAATCCCAAGCTAGTGAATCGGGACGCGAAAAATCCAACCCCTCGAGCACGAGCTAACTGAATGAACCGCGCGACGGGGTTCGTCTTATATGAAACTTCAGCATAGGCTTTATTTAGATATTCTCGCAGCGTTTCTGGCGCTAAATGGGTATATTTAATGATAGGCGAAAACCAAGTATAATCTCGCCAGTCTTTAGCCATTATTAACCCCTGCTCTTCCAACGCCTCTCCCAATTCTGTTTTCGGGTATGGAACCATAATTGAAAAAGTAGGTAAATCCAGTTCTAATGCTTTAGTCAATTCGATTGTTGATTCTAAGTCTTCTATTGTGTCATTAACATCTGACCCTAAAATGATATTACCTTGAATTATAAATCCTAAATCGTGAAGTTTCCTTATTCCTGCTTTTATTTCTTGAAATTTGAACCGTTTATTGAGGTTTTTCAAGGTTTTATTTGAAAAACTTTCTAACCCTAATAATAGGGCAAAAAAGCCCGCCTTCGCCATCATTTCAAAGACTTTAGGATATTTTAATACACTATCCACACGTGCAGAGGTTTGAAAGATCATATTGAGTTGTTCTTGCATGATATTTTTACAGAGATCCATCACATGGTCTGGATAAACCATGAAATTATCATCTACAACATGCACTGATTTTGATATTTTCTGAATTTGGCGCAATTCAGCCATGATGTGAGGGACCGAGCGTACCCTATATTTATGATGATAGAAATTGTGAATACAACAAAATTTACAATTGAAGGGGCATCCTCTACTTGTTTCCATGCTCACCGTAGGAATTCCAAAAAAGGTATACTTAGCTCGCCTCGCCTTTGGAGAAAGAAACCGTGCAGGAAACCGTAGTTTATTTAAATCTATTAACTCTCGGTTAGGGTTATGAATAACGCGTCCATTGTTCTTATAAGAAAGCCCTTTAATTCCAATTGGACTATTTTTTTTAATTAAATTTCGAAAGGTTAACTCTCCTTCTGAACGTACGATGATATCAATCCACGGAGAGGTGAAAGTATCATCAGTAGCTACTGTTGGATGCCAACCCCCCACTACCGTCGTTGCACCATGATCTTTCGCGATCTTGGCAATATAATTGACATGATAAATTTGAAAACTATAATTACAATTTATACCCACGTAATGCGGTTTAAAATTTTTAATCGCTTCTTCAAGATTCTTACTATTATGTGGTCTATTATCAAACAGACGTGTTTCTGCAATATCTTGGACATGTGCCGCAATGTATTCCAATCCGAGCGGTGCCATATTAATATCTGTTTTTGGACCATATCGAAAATTTTTGGGATAATCAGGTTGAATTAGGAGCACTCGCATCGGTTTTTATCCTCACCTATCATTCATATGAAAAATTCATAAAACTATCGCTCAAATTACAATATTGCTTATCACAATAATAACAAATTCTTTTAAGCAATTCTATTTTTATTCTTAAAATTCTATCACTAATTAGAGGTTATTCCTATGGATTTATTAGAGGAAATTCAGGAAGCCGTCCTCAAAGGAGATGCAGAAAAAGCGACTGCTCTTGCCAAAGAAATTGTAGATGAAGAACTTGATTTGAATGATGCAATTAGTAATGGCTTAAACGAGGGAATGCGACGGGTGAGTATGTTATATGATAAACGGGAATATTTTCTACCCGAAATAATAGTAGCCGCGGATGCACTCTATGAAGCATTGACAGTATTCAAATCCCACCTGACAGGAGATCAAGAGCATAAAGCCACTGTAATTTGCGGTGTCGTCCGGGGTGATATCCATGATATCGGGAAAAACGTCGTAAAACTCTTTTTGGAAGCGGGGGGCTATAGGGTTATTGATTTAGGACGGAATGTCCCCGCTGAAACCTTCATAGAGGCAATTAAAACACATCATGCCGAGGTTTTAGCGCTTTCGACGCTCATGAGTCCTACACTCGAAAATATGACCGAGGTAGTAGAACTACTGAAATTAGAAAATATCCATGAAAATGTCAAAGTAATCATCGGGGGCGCAGCAGTGACTGAAAAATTCGCAGAAGAGATTGGTGCAACCTACCTCAATGATGCTACTTCCGCTATAAAATATTTGAACAAATTTTTTGGGGGGAAATAGTTTGGAATTGCTCGAACAAGTGCCTGACATTTTGGATGGTCTCATGGCAAAGCCTGGGGCGAAACTCCCTACCTTTCCTATCATCCTAGGCTATTCTATTAATGAATATCATAAAAAAACCGGAATTCCTGCTTCGGAAATTATGCGCGATGGTGAAAAAATTGCCCAAGCCCAAATGTACGTTGCCCGGCGGTTTAAGATCCCATTTGTAATTAGTATTATTGATTTAAACGTCGTAGGTGAAGCTTTCGGCTCCAAACTCACTTATCTTCCCGACGTTATTCCTGTCCATGAACAAGCAGCTATTAATGGGCTGGACGGTATTGACGAACTCGAATCAAGGGATCCCCACCGCGATGGGCGGATGCCAGAAGTTATTAAGGCCTCTAAAATGTTTGGACAAAAGTTTAACGCTGAAGGGGAATTTAGCTTTGGAGGTTGTGAAGGTCCTATAACTGCCGCTGGCTCTGTCTGGGGGGTTGAAAACTTAATGCGAAACATGATTAAAAACCCTGATCTAGTCCATAAAGTCCTCTCAGCATGTACTGATACTATTATCGATTTTTGCAACGCTCAAATGGACGCGGGCGTTCTTGGACTTGGACTTGCCGAGCCCACGGCTTCCTCAACATGCATCTCGCCTCAGTTCTTTAAAGAATTCGCCGTACCTTATTTGAAGAAAATCACCCGAAAAGTCAATTGCCCCGCCTTTCTCCTCCATGTGTGCGGTGAATCCCAAGACCTCGTTAAATTTGTGAGTAAAATTACAAATATTTTGATTTATAGCGTTGACCAAGTGGATATAAGTGTGGCGAAAGAGACAATCGGTAAGAAATTCCTCTGCATGCTGGGGAATGTTTCCACGGGTTTGATGCGTCGTGGCACACCCGCTGAAGTGGAAGCGGCAACTAAAGCTTGCATCCAAGAAGCTGCATCTGGTGGCAAGTTTATCCTCAGCACCGGGTGCGATATTGCTCCTGGAACTCCTCCTGAAAATATCGAGACTCTTATGAGGATCGGAAACGCTTGGAAATTCCCGAAATAACGCCTATTTAAAGGATTCTTTTCGATAATTCAAAATCCGCTTCTTATCAGAAGTCGCTATTTGAAAATCGAAATGTTCCGGTTCGCTTGGAAAATACTCATTGATGATGAAAATTGGTTTCTTTGCGTGATATATAACATATGCGCGATGTAAAATGTATTCTTTTGCGAAAGGGAATAATTTTCGGAAAAATTGTACATTATTCACATTGAATTTGCTGAAAGTCATGATTTCACGATAGGTTTCCAATTTCTCTTCTTCGATAATCATCCCTATTCCAAGGTTACTATAATCTAATTTATGCATGATAACTGGTGTGATGTTTTTAGTACAGATTAAACTGAGAGCGTAAATCAGGTTTGTTTCGGTTTTCGCACACTGGAGAATCACTTCTCGATATTTAAAATTCTTACAAAAGTGAAGGCGATCACTTTTATAATAGAGATCATATTTATGGAGCTTATTCCATAAGAAACAGGTGTTGATTTTAGGTTTAATTAGATTTATTAAGGACCCCGTCCATTGGCGAAGTGTCTGTGTGACAGTCCCGTTTGAATGAAGCAAAATTCGATGAAGGGGGCTCAGTTCTCTTTCCTCAATTGGAAGAACCAAATTCGCCTTTTGGATTAACATTGTGAGAACGAGATGAAATCCCTATTTAATTTTTATTACGATGGTCACACGGCTTACAAAGTGTAATACTCCTTATAGAAGTAACGATAACAAGTTAGCAATATCGAATCTAATTTGAAGGTATAACAGAAAGGTTGAAAATAGGATGATAATTGGCATGACTTTAATGAAGACCACCTTCTTTCTTGAAATTTTTAGATTCTTTCTGAGATAAAACCCTTCTAGGACCAATTTTATGCAAATAAGACTAATTACCACAATTAACACGAACCCTATCCCAAACATTGTACCCATTGCAAAAATGAATCCATATATAAAGAGCTGTGTAGTTTTAAAATGCGTTAAAATTACGCTGGTTAAATTACTCTCTATTTTAATCAGTCGAGCGAGCCCATGAACCAATAAAGATGTTATAACAAAATAATAGAGTAAAATATACGGTAGGAACCAATATAATCCATCCGTGATCAAATATCGTAAAATAATATTCTCCTCAATATCAAAGACTGGAAAGGAGATAGTTGTTGTTTTTAGAAACGTGTAGATTAGGGAACTTAATACGGAGATTAATCCAATGAATCCGAGAATTGAAAAATAGAGATCAAATTCTTTGAACGTCTTATTTTTATCCAAGAATTTCTGCTTTTTTTCGTGCAAGAGGGATTTTCTATCCAATTGTATATAGTATAAGAACAGCACCACGCATCCTCCTAGAATTATAAAAAGTGGGATAAGGTTTGCGAGGCTCGGATAGGGATATAGGGTGGGTGTGGTGTCATAATCTATCGGAAAAACATAAGGGGTTTCATTAAACATTCCCTTCGTTGTATTAAAAGCGAGTTTCACATGGGATCTATCGTATGAGAGCAGACCCTTTTGGTTATAAAATGGTGTTGGATTCAACATCCGATCGAGGTCTGGATAGTCCATGAAGCACGATACATACGCCCCGATCGAATAATTCTTTGAACTGATGATGTTCCAGGATTCCTGTAATAAATAGGCTTGGTAATTTTCGCTATATTTTTGGCCCGAATAATCCCCACTCTCACTTCCCGCGGAAAATTCTGTGATCAGAATCGGTTTCTCAGGGTATCTTTGATGCCAGAATTCTAGGTATTCATCAAGATCCGGAATTTCTCCATAATACCATCCATATTTCGGATTGGAGGCAATTATATCCACCAAGTCAAAGCTGATATCATCCTCAAGTTTGTTACTTGCAAAGTAAGTAGGGGTTTTATTATCTAAGGACTTAACAGTTTGTACCATTTCCGTTACAAAAATCCTCCCCTCCGGTTTATCAGAGGCGATCTCATTGCCCACCCCCCAAAATAAGATACATGGATGATTAAAATCGCGTTCTATCATTTCTGTAATCTGTTGTTTTGCGGTTCCAATCACCTCTTGCCTACCCAAATCTGAAGCTGGGATGTTCCATGCGGGAATCTCTTCGATGATAAAGATGCCACTTTCATCACACATCTCTAAAAATGCTGGATGATTCGGATAGTGAAATGTTCGGATACTATTCACATTCAGATCCTTTAATAATTGGAGATCTTGTTGAAGTAAATGATATGGTTGGGTTTTTCCCCAATTCGGAAAATCTTCATGCCGATTAATCCCTTTTATGAGAAAAACTTCTTGATTTAGATATAACGTACTGTTAACTATTTCAATCTCCCTGAAACCCACTCGATAGACCATTTTATCAAACAAATTTGAAGTTCCGTTTTCAAATAAAGACACATTCATATAATATAAAATCGGCGTTTTTGGAGACCACAGTTGAATATCTGAACAGTTGTGAGAAATTAAAATGTTGTTGGTTGAGGTGGGTGAAACGTTAAATGTTGCAGTGGTTGAATCTATTTCATCGAGCGTTTGATTAAAAACTTGAATTGAGCAATTAACCGCTCTTTGTATACCTGAGTTTTGTATGGTTAGATTATGAGTAACTGTTACATTGGTGATAGAACCGAATTCCACATTATAAGTAATATAATTTGAGTCGATATAGGTTTGGTTTGTGGCTTCAAGATACACTTCCCGGTAGATCCCCCCGTAATTCTTCCAACCGATAAGTGTTCCTGGTACTGTTTCACTAGATAGAATGTTATCAACCTTAACAATTAACGTATTAAGACTGAAAAAATTCACTAAGCCCGTTACATTAAATTTAAATGGTGTGTAACCTCCCTCATGACTCCCTAAATAAATATCGTTCAAAAATACTTCTACATAGTAATTAACTCCCCTAAAATGCAAATACGTTGATTTATTCTCCCAATTTTTAGATAAATTAAAGATTCTTCGATAGAATCCCACCCCCTCATAATTTTCAAGGCCTGGAATAAAGTTCCAACAACTAGGGACTGGAATCCCTGATTGCCACGCAGTTTCTCCTTCAATCCGAAAATCCCAGCTTTCATTGTCTAACCATTCAACTTCTCGAAAAATATTCAATGACCGGTTATGGATAGGTGCGTAATTAAGAATCATTAGGTTACTATAATCGGGATGAGGCGATAATATTATGATCGCTGGAATATACCAGAACAACGGTGAAATTAAGAGAATAATTATAAAAATATATTTAATTTTCTTGTTTTCAATCATTGTAATCCTTTAAGGCAATCGAATCTGAAAATTAATTAATAATCTCTCTTCTCTTTAAAAAAAATATTTATAGTTGAAGACTCAATCTTCAATTACTATTAAATGAAACACTATTTTTGGGATCTGAAAAATGAACATTGTAATTCTTGATTGGACATCTTTTGCAATCTGGGTTGTGGCAGGTGGATTACTTGTCTTCTTTCTTATCATAGGAGTGCTTCTCGCAAATATGGCTTTCTTTTCATTTTTAATTTGGAGAAAGGGTGAAAAGAATTTTTTGTGGAAAACTATAATTTTTGCTTTGGCATCTGTAGCAGTACTGATTGGTGGCCTCACTGCAGGTGCTCCTGCATTAGGATTCGGAGAATGGGAGATGCTATATGTCGGTTCATTAGTATTTATGATATTAATGTGTGTTGCAGCTGGGCTGGGGATCTATCGGTTTATTTATAACACTTGGATTAAGAAGGAGGAACCGAAATGAATGGAGCAGATTTATTAGTAGTCGCTTTAATTATGTCTGTTCCAGTTTCCCTTCTGATGGGTATTTTCTTTGTCATTAGAGCTATCTATCGGTTTAAAGAAATGCAGGATGAGAAAGTTTTTTCGAAGATTGGGGATTATTTCACTAGCCTCAATGGATTTTTGGATTCGGCTCCACTCTGGCGATTTCTCTCACTCTCGATGGCCGCCGCCGCTGCAATAGTGCATTTTATAGGATGGACCGTACTTTTTCTTACTGATATGGAAAATGAGAACCTGATTGCTGGCAACCTCACCGCACTCTTTGTCCTCGCTACCATTGCGCTAAGTTTTGCCACAGTGCCCTTGGTTATTAAATGGTGGAACTTAAAATAACTCCTCTTTTTTTTAATGTCTAACAATTTCTCGCGTCCCATTATTAAAACAATACCAACTTATATTTACGAAAATTAATATTACTTCATCAATAATTCTCGAATTGGAGTGATTATTACATGATAGAAACTTTGGATTTAGAATGGTA
>JAEOSY010000300.1 GCA_016840125.1 Candidatus Helarchaeota archaeon
AATTGGTCACCTTTTCATGACCAAACGCTTTCATTAGCAGAAAGATTAGCTGAATTGAATTTATTGGAGGATTATATTTCCTATAGCAATGATAAGGAAGGGACACAAGGATTTACGCTTCAAAAACTCTCTGTTGACTTCCAGGTACAATGGATTTTCCCATTTATCTTCAATGCATTTCCTCCATTATTAATTGAGATAATGTGGATTGCTATACTACTTCCGTTTTCCATCGCAACATTATTTTCACTTTTAGTAGCCTTTTTTGATGCAAATTTGGCTATCATTCTGGGAATGACATTGTTAATGCTATTAATTGGTACGGGAATTTATTCCAGTTCCGTTGCAATAATTAGAAGTTGGAGGGCCTATTCATGGATTCGAAATCTAATGATTAACCGACAACAAGGAATCCTCCACCAATTAATCTTAACAGGGGAGAGCGATTTGAGTATTCTACGAAATCAAAATAATCTCACACGGTTAGAAAAGATGCATCCTTTTCCCCTACCAAGTTTATTTCGATTCACCGCATTTATACCTTTAATTGGCTCCTTACTGGGGTACGTGGTCGGATTTACACTCTTAGTATGAAATGAAAGACAGGTTTGAGAGACATTCAATCTCATTATCAACATAAAAGAATTATTTTTTATGAATTCTTAAGTCAAACAGGAATGTAAAACAAAGATACAAGAGTAGGGTTCGGAATAGGATCTTCTGATGAATCGGTTAATTTAATTTCATTTTCTATTTCGGTGAGAAAATCCATGATTCTACTGATAACTTTGTTTTGATTGGTAATCGACCCCATCACAGAGAAACTAATAATTGATCGTTTAATATTTGATTCTAAGGGGATTTCATATTGTTTCATGGTATTTGAATTATTAAATTCTTTAGTTTTGGCACTTATTGCTATCTGATAAATTTCATTAATCATACTAGTTGACATTTTTACAGACTTTTTAAGCCATTTAAGATACAAGTCTAGTTTATTACGTTTAATAACATAATTAACAAATTCTTTTTCATCAATTAGTGAAAAATCTTTGTCAATGGCATAGTAGTAGACATTTGTTCTCTTGTCTTTAACATTGGGATCCTTAACCTTCTTTATATACTCTGCATCTAGTAATAAGTTCAGTGCTGTATGAATAGCTCCTCTACTATAATTTAAATTGTTCATTAGCTCATCAGCTGATTTTTTTCCACATAATCGAAGATGTATAAATATTCGTTGACAACTGACGTAATTAAAAACTTTTAATTGACTTTCAATAATATTTAACCAGCTTTCATACCCAGGGTTTAGTTTAAAATCAACCATGTCTTCCAAACTCCGCATTCAACTAGTAATTCTGTTTCTAGACTTCCTATGTGTTTTACTCAAGTTATTATCTAGACCTTGCTACACAAACATATAAATATGTTTAGTATAGTATACTATACTAATCTTAAGTTTATCTTCAACAATCTAAAGGTGACAATTTTGTATATAGAGGTTTATCCAAGGAATTTTTTAATTAAAATATCTCGAAAAGTATACTTTAATGAAGAAAGACTCACAGATTTTACAATAAAGGCAATCAAAGTTGTAAATACATCAAATCATTTAATTGAACTGAAATCATTAAAATACGAACTGAAAGAAGGAAGAAGAATAGTTCAAACTATAATCTATGAGGAATCAGCACTTCAAAAAAGAATTGAACGCTTTAAAAGCTTTGCAAACCGATTTTTACAGAAAAGGGAAGGATTCAAAGAAGGTCTCCGAATAGGGAATTTGCAGAAGTTCTTAGGAACTGAATCAATCTGGGATACCGATCATTTAAGCTTCTCGTCAAGATTGGAACCAAAAGAGGAGATTGGGATAATTGCAGAACAATTAATGATTTTTGGGGAGAATACACTTGATCAGTTAACAATCAAAATTAAGTATAGTATACATAATGAAACTAGAATTAGTGAATGTACAATCCCTATTTTAGAATATCATGTGAAAAATGATTATATCTTTCCAGTCAAAGGTATATGGCATGTGATAGGGGCTTTTGATGACTATATTTTCGGCCATAGAATCATGTTCTCACAGGAATTTGCTTTTGATCTTGATAAAACATGTGAAAGTACAATGCTACCTCAAAATGAAGAAAATAGTGATTACCCCTGCTACGGAGAGAAGATTTATGCAGTTGCTGATGGTGAAATAGTGAAAATATTTTCTGAAATTCCTGAAAATTCTGTTGCAGGATCTGATTTAGAACTAAATACGCTAGAATCTCTTTGGGAAAGGTTTGGATATGAACCCCTCGGTCCAGGAAATTCTGTGGCTATTAGACATCCAAATAATGAGTATTCTTTTTATGCTCACATGATTCCTTCTAGTATTCGCGTTAACGAAGGTGAAAAGGTAAAACAAGGGGAAATAATAGGATTTGTTGGAAATTCAGGTAATTCAGATGGGCCTCATTTACATTTTCAACTAATGACCAGTCCAAGTACTCAAAAAGGAAGAGGCCTTCCCTGTAAATTTACAAATCTTCATGATTGTTACGGAAACAAAATTTTATTCCCTTCAATAGCTTCGTCGATTATTTATGCTGATTAAAAACTAGTAAGAACCTTCAATTGGTAATATTCTCCGTATATAAAGACCGATGTGCTATCAAAAGTGCTTTGTCAAAATCCCCTTTTTGACTGCGAAAGGGAAATTTAATGAACGCTAAAAGGTAGAAAAGCCGTCAATAAGGAGAATTTCTTTAGTTCGACTTATTAACTCTTGCTCATATAGTTCCCTAAGTAATAAACCTCAGAGGTGTGATAAAGCTGAAATATGGCTTGATTGGAGGATGTGCAATGGGTGAGAGACTACCTTTACAATCTGGAACCACTCATGTTGTATTCTTTAACTATTCACTTTGTTGTCTTCCCTCAGCAGATGAAATGATAGGTGGATTAGATGAAGCAAGACGAGTGTTAATTCCAACCGGAATATTGGTAAACTTTTATCCGTATATTTCTCAATCATATTTATTTGACCAGATGAATA
>JAEOSY010000301.1 GCA_016840125.1 Candidatus Helarchaeota archaeon
AACTACCGTTATAGAGAAAATGAGGTCTCCTATATATTAAATCAAAGTAAAGCCCGATTATTTGTACTTGAGGAAGAATTTCTACATTTAGTGAATAATTGCAGAACCCAGTGTGAATTTGTTGAAAAATTTATTGTGATATCTAATAATTTCGCGGAAAATAAGACAACCTATCCTGAAATGATGGAAAATTCACTCGATTACGAAATATTCTTATCCAAATATCCAAATACTAATCCAGAACTGTCTGAAGAAATTAAAGATAATGATAAAGCTTTCCTTATATACACGGGTGGGACGACAGGTACTCCCAAAGGCGCTATCTGGGTTCACGGGGCGTTGGAAAATCTCTATCGGGGCGGGGGCTTATCTGGATTCTTGGAGTTATTCAAAAACATCTTCGAACGGCTACACGATTTGAAAGGAAAGCTGAAAAAGAAAAACTATAAACAGTTACTCCCCATTCCCATCTCTTGGTTTCGTTGGCTACCCATGCCACGTTCCTTCGGTAATTGGATCATCAACAAAATTTCCAAGAAAGATCCCTCGAAAACCGAAACTAAGCAAGGCTGGCTCTCCACTGCCGTACAAAGCCGAATCAAAACCATGATGCACGCTCCTATGTTCCATTTCAAAGGATGGCTTATTGCTAATTTACCCCTTTTTTCCGGCTCGACCGTAGTTATTGCGGCATCAAAGACTTTCAATCCCCTGGAAATTCTTCAAACCCTCGAAAAAGAAGGGTGCAATATTTTATGTACAATCGGTGATAAAACCGTGCGGGATATAATAGATGTATTGAAAACAAGCGGAGAGGAATTTGATCCTGATAAAATCTCTAAAAATTTACTAATAATCCTCTCAGGAGCTGCACCCTTCAGTGCACAGTCGAAGCAATTGTGGTGGGATTTTTTCCCTGATACGATGATCTGTGACACTGTTGGGCAAACTGAAGCGGTTATTCTCCCTACGGTATATGTCCCTGGTGATAAGTTGGAGTCGAATCGGTTTGATTACCTTCAAGAGAAATTAAAAGTAGTTGATCTCATCACTGGCGAAGAGGTTAAGCCAGGGGGTGAAGGTGAAGGCTGTTTTAAGCTTGATGCCTTACCTACTATGAAAGAATATTTCGGCGATAAGGGAAAAACCGCCAAGACGATAAAAGACGGCTGGCTTCATACGGGTGATCTCTACCAGATCAGCGAAGACGGAAAATACGTCTATTTAATAGGACGTATTAAAGAAACCATTGTTACAGGGGGCGAAAAGATTCATCCTCCCGAGGTCGAGGAAGTTTTGAATACCCATCCCGAAGTCTATGAATCCGTCGTAATCGGGGTTCCAGATCCAAAATGGGGCTTTTCCGTCCTAGCCCTGATCAAATTAAAAAACAAAGCAGATGCTAGCGATGAATTGAAAGAGAAAATTGTTTCTTATTGTAAAGATCGAATGGCTAGTTATAAAAAACCACGGTTTATTGAGTTTGTCGAATCCTACCCCTCCACCCCCGCAGGAAAGATTAAACGAGCTGAAATTCGAGACACCTATAAAGATTATCTTGATAAAATTGGAGCAAGATCTGCTTGATCTCATCCCTATTCGTGTTTGAACTTTTAATTAGTGAAAAAGTTTAAAGTATTCTAAAATGATTGTCATTCAAAATATTGTCTATAGAGTGGATAAAAATGAGTGAGCGAAAAGTTATTGATTTCCAAACCCAAATGACAACGGAAAAAGGCGCACTCTTTCCGATTGGGTTTAAAAGTTTCTTTGAAAAAACATTCAAATGCAAGATTCCTTATCACCAGACCGAGGATGAAATGATCGAGGTCTATAGAAAAGCAAACATAAAAGCAATTCTAGTAGGCCCAACCTCCACGTTAAAAGATTTCGATGAAGTCGCAAAAGTGAATAATTACATAGCTGAATTAATTGATACATATCCAGATGACATACTTGGTGCCTGGTTTATGTTTAACGCATCTCACCACCTCGATAAATGGCTTGAAGAGTTGGAACGATGCATTAAAGATTGTCATTTCTTCGGTCCATGGCATTATGGCGCATCGAGTGGAATTCCCGCAAATGATCCCGTGCTAAAACCTGTTTGGAAATTATGTGCAAGGAAAAAAGTCCCAGTCAAGATTAGTTGTGGGCATACAGCTGCAGGCGCAGGAACCCCGGGGGGCTCAGGTTTGAAGCTGAAATATGAAAGACCAATTCCCTATATTGACGATGTCGCTGCGGATTTTCCCAAGCTTACCATTGTCGCAGCCCACATGCCTTGGCCATGGCATCATGAAATGGTGTCTGTCCTCATTCATAAAGGGAATGTTTACAACGAGACTCATGGGTGGTCTCCTCTGTATTACCCCGAAACCTTCCTAAAGGATTGTGGCGGTAGAGTGCGACGAAAAATCTTATTTGGTTCCGATTGGCCCTTTCTCACGTTTGACCGATTATATGGAGATTGGGAGACCGCGAGTAAAAAATACGCCTTTAAGCCAGATGCCTTGGAAAATATTTACTATAATAATGCAGAAAAACTATTCAAAAAACTTAAAATTAAAATCTAATTCTCTCCTTTTTTTAATTGATAGGAATGGCAAAAATATCCTATTTTAAACCGATAACATCTCAGATATTTATGGTACAAGGGAGTGCAAACGCGATCTTTCCCTATTGCCATACTTATATTTACAATGGGGATGCATTAATACTCTTTGATCCCCAGTGTGGCAGATCACGATTGGTAAGAGGCTTAAAAGAACTCGGAAAAAGTTTATCAGATGTTGATTTCATTATAAACTCACATTTTCATACGGATCACACTAGGTCAAACGCCTTTGTGAAAAAGCGATCCAACGCCAAACTCTTGATTCACGAAGCAGACTGCGCTGCAATCGAAAGCCTTGATGAATATGTTAATAGATATGGTATGACCGATCCTGAACTCCAACAAAATTGGCGTACTACACTAAAAACCATCGGCTTTAAGGAATCCACCCCTGATGGAACCTTTAAAGATGGTGAAATTCTACCGGGGGGCTTTCGGATAATTCATACTCCCGGGCATGTCTTTGGTCACTGTTCCTTCTATAAAGACCAGATTCTTATTTCTGGTGACATTGATTTTGTATCCGTTTGGGTAGGTAATACCACCTCCAATGTGGCAGATTACCTTAATTCGATTGAACACCTGAAAATGATGAAGATTAAAATGATATTACCTGCTCACAATCAACCGGTTTTTGATAATATTAATGAAAGACTAGAACTATTCCGCCAACGGTTCTTTCAACGCGAGCAAAAAATCTACAATGCTCTTCCGGACCAGCCTATCACTCTTCAAGACTTTACGCAAAAAATGATAGATAATATTGTGAAATTTAAACAATATCCCACCGAACTCTCCTTTCATTTTGGGAAAACCAACACCCTGAATTTTCTGATCCATCTTGAAACCCAAAGAAAGGTGAAGCGGATAATTACAGATGACCAAGAATTGTGGCAAAAACTAGAATAATCTTATCAAACTTATCTCCAGAATCAAAGGAGAAATCATTAATTAATTAAGTTTTAGATAAAGACACTAAAGATAATGATGAATTTGAGGAATTGAAATGGTTGAAGTAGCACTTGTTAAAGGTGAAAAGATCGCAGATAAAGTTCCAATGTATGATTCTATTAAAGTTGTTAAAGAGGCACTCGATCTCTTAGGTGGAATGGAATCTTTCGTTAAGAAAGATGATTATATCCTTTTAAAACCTAACTATGGGGTACCTATCCCTCAGAAACATTATGCTGTCCCCTTATCAACCTCCCCTGGGGTTTTAGAGGGAATAATTCTTGAAGCCCAACGAGCTGGTGCAAGCAAGGTTGGAATTGCTGAAGGGTTACCACGGACTGGAATGGTTCGAAGTAAAGGCATGATGAAAAAGAATGCGCCAACCTACGACATGGTTTATACTGCCTGTGGCGGTAAATTGCTAAAAGAAAAATATCCAGACTTTGTGGATCTACGCTTTATAGAGATTGAACCACGAATTACGACAAAAATTGACGGAGGGATTGTCCTGAAGGAATTTGACATGTGGAAATCCTTCCTAGATTGCGACTTATTCGTCAATGTACCTATTATGAAAACACATTTTATCACGGGAAATGCAACATTGGCTATAAAGAATTTGCATGGGATCGTTGGAAATTTTATGCACTTAGCCCACAGAGAAGATTTTTGGATGGCGAAGGTTGACATATCCAAATGGCTCATTGACAACAAAAAATGGCGTCTTACTGTGATTGATGGACTTGCTGCACTTGAAGGAAATGGTCCAGGTCCTATGGGCAAAATGGTTGACATGGGTGTCATTGTTGCTAGTTCAGACTTTGTCGCTGCGGATACGGTTGCGATGGAAGTCATGGGTCTTAATGCTTTAGAGCAGCCCGGTGACACACTTGCCGCTTGGAGAGGTCTAGGTACCGTTGATCTTAAAAAAATAGAAATAAAAGGTACAAAAGTTGAGGATGCAAAGATCCATTTCTTACGTCCTAATATCAATATACTCGGTCGATGGCCGTACATGGATGTCATTGTTGGAGGGGTATGCGATCATTGTAAAGGCTGGCTGGCGATGGAAATTGATTCCTTTTTTAGATCGATCCAACGAAGAGCTTTGCGCACCGTGAAGAAAGCTAAAACTCTACCCGATGAATTAATTAAGGAATTAACTGCATTCGGCACTGAGGAAGTTCTGATGAATCTGGACCCCGTAAAAACCCTCGAATTAATAGAAAAACATACACCCGCTGAATCTGAAGACAAGAAAGTGAAGAAAACCCGAAAATTACTTCTTGAGATGGCTGTAAAAATTAAAGTTCTAACACCCGAAACTCAGATTTTCATCGGTGATGGCCCTCATATGCCCAATCAATTTGCAGAACGCGTTGTTTTTGTTGGCGATTGTTGCCTTGGAAGCGCTCGCAAAATTAAGCAACTCCGTGCAATTCAGACCCATGAGGATGGGCAATGGTCTGAGAAGCGCTGGGTAGTGTTCCACGGATGTCCACCCATGGATGCCTTTGAATTTCCCTCATATCTACGCACCTAATTCTCTCTTTTTTTTTTTAGGCGACTATTACAAATTATAGTTACATTAACATTCGGTTAATTAGATCGATTTAGATTTTCCCACCATTTAATCGGATCGATAGAGCTTCTTTTAATCCAAATAATACTAGCTTAAATAAAGTTCGCATTCCTGTAACTCTGAGGTCCCCACGCGAGATAAATCGCAAGAGGTTTTTTAACATGCTCATTGGTGATCGTTCATCAGCATAGATATTTTTCAAATCTGCCCGGAGCAAGAAATCATAATCGAGAGAAGGTTTCTTGGAGGTTTTAATGGAGTCAATTCCATTCCGACTTATAGTAATCAACATAGCGAAAAGACACTTTTTTTGTTGGATGTCTTCGATGACGATTTGAAGGCGTTTTCCCCCAAATAATTTTCCAAATTGACGCATATCAATAATCTCATGCATTGGATGTTCTTGAAAGTATTGCTCAAGACGGGGATTTGCCCATGCATCGAAAAAGAACTTTACAGACTCGTAGAAGTTGCTTGAAGCATGCCCATCTCCCTTTTCTGCTAACTCTGATCCAGCATCCACTGCAAATGTCAGCTTTCTTAAAACCATGGTGAGGAAATCTCGAATTTTAGCCTTGTAGGGGGATCTGAACTTACCAACACGAATCTCGTCGAGGCGAATTTGTTCTAAAATGGTGTCTAAATTCCAAAATTTTGCCATGCACCAGTCCCGTAAACTTTCAATCTCTTTATGAGAGAGAGTTGGATGTCTATAAACACTGTGATTTTCATCAAACTTCGCCCAGTTCTGTTCAATAACTAGGTTGTCCGATGAAAGTTCATCCCAAAACCCAGTTCCAGGGAAAGGGGTTGCTATACCGAATGCAGCGGCTGATACTCCTATCTCTCGTGCATGATCTGGAAAAGTTCTAATGAATTTTTTGGTATGATTCGGTAGTCCGATCACATAGGTTCCCAGTGTTTCCCCTCCCAATTTACGCAGGATGGAAACGGCTTTAGCTTGAACATTGAGGGGAATAAATTTCAAAGTTATGTCTAAATCATCTTGAGTTGGTGATTCAATACCAAGTTCCCACGAGATCATCCCAGCTCGGATCATCTTCTCGACAATTTTAGGATGTTTTACGACCAACTCAGTCCGACTCATAACTTGAAATGTTATATCTAAATCCGCCTCTAAAAGAAGGTCACACAGACCCTCTACTTTTTTGGCATTAACTAAGATGTTGGGATCTGAGATCAGAATCCGTAACGGTTTCCCGCCATGTAAGTTCCAAATATCTCTAATCTCAGCCATCGTTCGTTCCGGTGAACGATAGCGCTGTTGACCGTGTGAAAAATAAGGTTCGCAACAAAAAGTGCATTTCCCGTAACAGCCTCGCCCAAATTCCATCAGATCGTACTCTCGATTCAAGAGGAGGCTATTTTTATACTCATATCCTCGGCGTTTCCGGAGGTCTCGAGCAGGGAATGGCAAAGCATCAAGGTCTGATCCATGCAAGAATGGGCGATCTGGATTATGAACAATTTCTCCGCCGTTATCTGGAATTTTGTAACTTAACCCCTCAATCCCTTCCCAAGCATCGCCTCGGACGAACTCCCGGAAGATCATCTCGCCCTCCCCTCGACAGACCACATCACATGCAAGATCATTGAGCACGAGTTCAGGTGCTCCGGTTGGATGGAAGCCTCCTGCGATGATGGGAATTTTCGGATCGAATTTCTTTACGACTTGCATCATCTCACCACCAGTATTATGTTCCGTGGCACTCATGGAAAATCCTACAAGATCAGGTTTGAACCATGAGAGTACACTTTGAAGGGATTCTTTCTCCATGAAGTGATCATAAATTAGAACGTCATCAACTAAATCGCGAATATTGGCGGCGATCGATTCGAGTCCTAGAGGAATTGGGTTTAATGCAAATGCTAGCCCCGAGGATCCTGATGGTTTGACTAATAGCACTCTGGTTGATGTTCCAGAATAAAGAGAGTTCATATTGATTATACTCCATTAAATTATAGCTAAATGAAATCTTAGTTTTCAGTGTCACAGGAGAGATGTCCTTTTTGGAGTTTACTTTTACTTCACAAATAGGATTTTTTATATTCTCACTTGTATTGGAAAATATTACTAACCAAGCTTTATTAAGTCGATCAAAATTGGTTTCAGCTCAGTAGATCGAAATTTCAGCTAGTTACCTTTATTAGAAAGTACAAAAAAGCGAACAATAGGCGACTTTCACGTTGGCAGATTACGATATTAGAACCCTAGAATATTTATTTAATCCAAGAACAGTTGCTGTCTTTGGAGCAGGGAAAAATCTCAATAAAGTAGCTGGCCAAGTGATGCTCCATCTGGTTATGGGGAAATATAAAGGGAAATTGGTGCCCATCAATCCAAAAAAAGAAACTGTTTTGAATTTAGAAACGCTTCCCTCTATCAAAAATGTCCCAGAACCAATCGATTTAGCCATCATGGCTATTCCTAAACAATTTATTTTTTCAGCATTAGAGGAATGTATCGATGAAAATGTGAAATTTGTACTAATACTCACTGCAGGATTTCAAGAGACCGTGCTTTTTGACGAAACTGGACCTGGACTTCAAGAGACATTTCGAACCAAACTGAAAAATTCAACTACCCGTGTGATTGGGCCTAATTGTATGGGAATTGCCTCCACGAGTTCAAATCTCAATGCACTCATGGGAATCAATCTTATCCCCGAAAATAAACCAAACTTAAACATGAGTTTTGTGAGCCAATCCGGCTCTTGGGCTGCTGTTGCCATGCGTTGTGCAATCAAACACGACCTCGGGATTGCCAAAATCGTCTCATCCGGGAACGAACTTGATTTAACCTGTGAGGATTTTCTTGAGTACTTCGGTCTCTACGATGATCACACCCAAGTCATTGGAGCGTTCATTGAACAACTGAGAAATAGTCGAAAATTTGCAAAAATTGCATCAGAGATCACTAAACCGATCATCATTCTACGAGCTGGAACAACTGATGTGGGTGCTAAAGCGGCTCTTTCTCATACGGGCTCCATTTCTTCCAGCTCTAATTTGTATTCAGCTGTATTCGACCGATATGGAATCATTGAAGCTTATTCTTTACCAGAATTAATGAATTATCTTCGCGCCTTCGCGCTATTCCGGGCAAAAAATATGATGCCAGTGGGTAATCGAGTGGGTATTTATACCGTTGGCGGGGGTATCGGTGTGCTGGCTACTGATAAATGTGCAGAAGAAGGTTTAGACGTCTTTCCTCTAGCAGCTGAAACCATGCAGCGATTAGGTGAAGTATTACCATCTATCTGGTCACATAATAACCCGATCGATTTGATTGCAACACGAGATTTTAGTACCACCGAAAAAGTGTTAAAAATTTTACTCGAAGCAGATGAAATCGATATGATCCTGCCGATCGTACCTTTTGGGATCAATATCCAGATGGAAAATCTAAAAAATGTGCCCGATATGCCACCTAAGATCGAAGAATTTAATAAGCAAATGCTCAAAGCTTATCATCGATCTGTCATGGATCATTTTCTTAAATTAGTCCCCAAATCGACAAAACCTATTATCCTTCCCACTTCCCTTTATGCTACGGATTTACCTTTCCAATATGAAGACATATCTACATTGTTTAATGCCGGAATTTGTGTCGTTAATAATGTGAGCGAAGCAGCTAAAACTTTTGCTAAACTCTTTCAGTTCATAAAAAAAAGAGAGGGTAAATCGGGTAAATCATAACTCGCTCTCATTGTTTAGTCATCAGCCAGTAAGGACACATCATCTATAAAAAAGCTAGTAATGTCGGAATTATCATTACTACTTTCAAAAACGACCCTTATTGTCGTACCTATGTAGGGTGTTAAATCATGAGATGCGAAGACCCAAGATGATGCGGTGTCATCCAGATTTGAGTAAGTAGCAAGGGCGGTCGTGTTAACCCCTACAGCGAAGTTATCCCACGCTGTACTACCACTCTCATCGGTTTTAATAAAATAATAATAACTCAACGTCACCACGGTGGCATTGGGGCTGATCGTAACTTCTTGGTAATGACAATCAGTGTAGGATGTATCTCCACCATGCCATGCGCTCCATATTCCTGTATGTACTTCACAACCAGGATCACTTGTATTATAAATAATATCCCAACTTCCGTCTATTTGAACCCAACCGACACCCATCCCGCTCTCGAAACCCCTGTTTTGTAGGCGCTCGGTTGGCGTTGCATCATCTGAGATTGAGACATTTACGCCGGTTGCCATTTCCCCATCATTATTCTTTGCATAGACTAGAAAATGCGTCGCAGAAAGTGGCGTATCCTGACTAATTGGGTAGGTTAGATCGGAACCCGTTTTTGCGATTTCACTAATTGCAGGACCACTCTTGGTCGATGGCCCCGAACCCCAGTAGAGAACGTAGTGAGTAATATCCGATTCATTGACAGCGCGCGTTATAGTGATATTTCCCCCAATCTCCAGCCTATCCGGATCGGTATCTGTAAACGTAACATCCACGGCCGGATTGACTGGCGGACTTTCAATTCCATTGTCTCCCCCCATGTATATTAGCACGAAACCCATTCCTCCGATCAAAATACAAATACCTACAACTATAATAACTTTAAGACTCTTCTGCATTATTCGAACCTCTCATTAGCAGCTTAAAATTCGCTACAACCCGCCCCCCCAAAATAATTTTAAGGGGGGACCGTTTGATTTCAAATTACCATTTAAACAAATCCTTTTTAAAAGTTCTTATTAAAAAATGAGGCGCGATGGTTCATCTCTCTCCGAATCAAATCAAATTCTCATGTACTTTCTAACATTCATCTATCCTGATTTTTTATAATTTATGAAAGATAAGATATGGAGCTCTGCTTAAAGTTTTTTTTAAAAAATTTTCTCATTGGAGAATTTGTGGCGTTTTAAAATTTCAAACAATTGAAGTGCACTTCGGGCGGGTAGCTCAGTTCCGATTCCCCATCCACCTGCATCTCCCGAACAGTAATAGAGTCCTTTAATGGGTGAAATCATAGAGGGACGCTTTTTCCCAACCTGGTCAATAGATTGCGCAATTCCTGTACCCGCCCCCTCCTTGCCGAACCGGGACTCAAGATGGCTGGTCGAAATGTATTCTTCTATAACAATATGATCTTCAATTTCTGGCCACAGCGATTTAAAGGTATTAAGGCAGGCTTGCTCCCATTTTTTCTCATCATCCTTTCCCCACTTGATCATGCCTCCAAATGCAGTCGGAGTGACACTCATTATATTTTGGCACCCCTCTGGGGCAAGTGTGGGATCGTGGTTACTTATCGGCACGATTAGCAACGCTGTCTTCTCTGGTACGCCTAAGGACCCAAAATCGACTTTACCAATATTCTCGGGGTCGGAAATCATGGCATTAAGCACATTATCCCGGTCCATCTTCGGAACATAGGTGAGCATTTTTTGGTCAGTTATTACAGTATCTAGCCCAATCTTCACGGAACAAACCTGACCACCCCATTTCAGATTTTGAACATATTCTATGTAGTCTTTTGGAAAATTTTCTTCTCCAACCAATTTAGTAACAGTAGTCTTTATGTCTGAATTAGCAATGATCATATCTCCCTCATAAAACTCATCATTAGGTCCGGCTTCAACACCTTTAACTTCGTTATCTTCAATAACCACTCTCTTTACGCGTCCCTCCTTACCTAGAAATATCTTCCCCCTATTTTGTTTTATAACATCACAGTAAGTTTCAGGGATAATGCCAGTTGCGCCTTTGGGATAACCCATGCTCATCTTCTGATAGTTATCCGCCATACACCTCAAAAACTCTCCTGTGGAGGTTGAATGGGGGTCGGTACCAAACATTACACCCGCGTTCATTGAAAACATTAATTTGAGAACTGCATCTTTTTTAGGACCATAAAACTCATCCAAGAAATGTATTAAGGGAACTTCATCATACTGCCAAGTGTCCTCGATCTGTATACTTCGTAAATAGTCCGTCATATTCTTCTTTTTTTTCTTTTTCTTCTTTACATCGGATTTTCTCTTCTTTTTCTTCACTAAACCTGAAAGTTCCATTCCCATGACATTCACTCGTGGTCCGGGGTTCCTAGTATAGCTCCACTCAAGCTGCTTTCCGCAACGATCCGCAATTGTGCCTAACGGTCCTAAATCGCACGTTGAAAAAATGTGACACCCAATATCAAATTTCCAGTTGCGACCCTGTTTATCTTTCCTTTCGTAGGAGGCGCAGCGCCCGCCTAAAATGGTGTCTCGCTCAAATAAATACACTTCGTGAGCTGTTTCTTTTGCAATTAAGGCACCGATGCCGCTTCCACCGATCCCGCTTCCAATAATGATGATTCGCATGAAAATCCTCCAAAACAACTTTTAATATGTGATATGATACTTACTTTGTTTTAAGAACTTATTTCATTTCATTCAGTGATAGTTAATGTCAGAGGTAATGAAAGCAAAATTTCAAATTATTATGCCCGAAGGGCTCTGGATCGCCACTCTCAGTAAAAAATTTCCAGAAACTACTTTTGAAATTATGTCTATCTTGCCCACTGTCGAAATGATAGGAAACGCATTATTTAAAATCTCTGGACCGAGCGTAGATCAGATCCTTAACGAAATTAAGTCACATCCCTCATCTACTGAACTGCATCTTATCTCTGATCAATCTAATTCTAAAATTATTAATGTGAAAACTAAGGATCCATGGATTCTCGTATCACTCATCAAAAGTGAAGTTATCTTAAAGATGCCCGTAATAATCAAAAACGGTATTGCCAACTGGGAAATACTCGCCCCACAAGAACAGATTAGTAAATTAAATATATTATTTTCTGAAAAGGGGATAAAATTTGAGTTGAAAAGTATTGGAAAATACCGAGAAGAACCACAACTAACAGCTAGGCAGTCAGAGGTGTTAGATCTAGCGTTAAAGTCGGGTTACTATGAAATACCCAGACGAATCACCTTGACGCATCTAGCTGATAAGTTAAATATAGCAAAATCAACCTTATCTGGTATTCTAAGACGAATAGATAAGAAATTGGTGCAGACTGAAATCTCCAATTAATTTATAATTCAGCGAATCCTAATCAAATTGAGTAAAAGATGAGGATAATCTTCGGTATTACGGGCGCCTCTGGTGCCATTTATGCAAAAAAAACCTTAGAATTTTTAGCAAAGCATGCAGAAATTCACCTGATAATTTCTGATGCCGCACAAATTGTGATAGAGAAGGAGTTATCGCAAGATTCCGATGAATTTAGTGCTTTTGCAAAGAAAAAATATGATTTTACAGATATCCAAGCCCCAATTGCGAGCAGCTCTTTTCATTTTGATGCTGCTTTAATAATCCCTTGTTCCATGAAGACTTTAGGAATGATTGCAAGCGGAATTGCATCGAATTTAATTGTTCGGGTTTGTGATGTGGCACTAAAAGAAGGAAGAAAACTAATTCTCATGCCCCGGGAAACTCCTCTCAGTTTAATTCATCTCGAAAACTTGGTTAAAGTCAAACGCGCAGGGAGCATTATTTTACCAGCCGCCCCTGGTTTCTATCATTCCCCTCGTGACCTCTCGGATCTTGTTAATTTCATGGTAGGGAAAGTGAGTCAACTCCTTGGATTACCTCAAACCTTTATAAAATATGAGTAGATTCTGAATGGCTGATTTAATCCTCTTAAAAATTGGTGGTTCGATCATCACACAGAAAGATATTAGTGAACCATTAATTAATGAACCCAATTTAGAACGCATTTGTGAAGAAATCGCGGATGGCTATAAGACTGGGGATTTTAGATTGGTGATAGTGCATGGTGCGGGATCATTCGGACATCCTATCGTAAAAAAAACTGGGATTCATGAGGGGATAACACGTCCCAATCAAGTGTATAGCTTTGCACAAACTCAGTTATTACAAAATAAGCTGAATTACGAAGTTTGTAATGTTTTGCAGGAATTGAAGCTTCCAGCAATCCCACTCCAGCCTTCTGCCTCAGCAATTATGAATAATAAAAGAATCGATAGCCTAAATCATGAGTTAGTAAAACATCTTGTAGATTTGTCGTTAATTCCCGTTTTATTTGGTGTCCCCGCATTTGATAAAACCCAAAAATCCTCCATTTTATCGGGTGATCAAATTATTGTTTATCTTGCGCGTAAACTTAATCCCCAAAGAATCATTTTCGCTTCAAATGTGGATGGCATTATCGGAACGGACGGGAATCTAGTTCAACACATCAATTCTGAGAATTTTGAAGAAATTAAAAAATCATTTTATACTGCTGAATACGATGATGTGACCGGCGCTATGGCCGGCAAAATAAGTGAATTAAAACAGCTCTCCCCCATAAAAGCGTTTATCATTAATGGGAATACCAGTGGGCTGATTCAAGACATCCTTCTAGGAAAAGAAGTGAGGGGAACGACTATTGAATTTTAGAAAGTTCATTAAAACCTTAAATCCAATCCATATCGATGAAGAAGTGGATTTAAAATTCGAGGCTGCAGCCATTTTAAAAGAATTGGACGGAACGCCCGTCTATTTCAAGAATTATAACATGATTGGGAACATATATTCCTCTCCTAAAC
>JAEOSY010000302.1 GCA_016840125.1 Candidatus Helarchaeota archaeon
CAAACCCAGTAGATAACTCCAATAAATTACATGAAGATTCGGTAGATATTGAGGTGTATAACGAGGTTTGGGAATTAATTAAAAAGCTCGAAAAAATCTAATCCAAAAAAATCAGAATAAATCGTGGAAGAGTATACGGGGAGACTATTTATACTAGAATTTACTTTCAGAAAATACATGATTTTGGAGCTGGATCATAAATGAAACATAAAATAATCGGAAATGTCATGCAACATTTAATAATAGAGTTAGATCCTGAAGAATTAGTTTGGGCAGAAACAGGGAAATTCTTATTTTCAACAGGAAATATAAGAATGGATACGAAAATGAAAGGTGGCTTCTGGAAGTCCATTAAGCGAAAATTGAGCGGTGAATCGTTTTTTATGGCTAAATTTATAGCGGAAGATGGACCTGGCACGGTGGGATTTGCACCTTCAGTTCCTGGAACAATTATGGCTAGAACTTTAGGTGAAGGAGAATATATGATGGCTGAGAAGGATGCCTACCTTTGCAGTGAGGAGAGCATAGTCCTTGAAATGGCCTTCCAAAAAAAGTTTGGTTCTGGATTTTTTGGTGGGGAAGGGTTTATTCTCCAGAAGATTACAGGTCCAGGTATCTTTTTTATTGCAGTAGCAGGCGAATTAATTGAAATGGATCTAAAAGATGGTGAGGTATTAAAGGTAGACACAGGCAGTGCTGTAATGTGGGAACCTACAGTAGACTACTCTATAGAAAGAGTTAAGGGTGTAAAAAACATCTTTTTTGGTGGAGAAGGACTGTTCCTAGTGAAATTAACAGGTCCAGGCAAAGTAACCCTACAAAGTATGTCATTAATGGATTTAGCAAAAAGTATGGCCCCATATATGCCCAATAGACAATAAATTGAATAAAATTCAATTCTCTTTTTTTTCTAGCCATTTGTATAACTTTTTTGAGCATTTAAGTGCACTATCGTAGGTACATTCTAACCCCGGACCATCGCCTTCTGCAGTATCTCCAGCAAAGAATAGACCTTCGACATCTTTAGAGATATTTCGAGGTTTAAAATCGCCAGTCATCCCAACACGCTTTGCGGTCCCTAAAACCATTTCACTTGAACCACTGAAATGGAATTCCTTGAATTCTTTTAAGTTTGGAAGGAGGTTATTAATTTCTATTATCAAATCTTTTATCAGGGCTTTGGTAGCTTTCTTATCTTTCACCTCATCAGGAGTAGATACGACTCCATAAAAGAGATAGTGCTTACCGGGAGGCGTAAGCCCTTCTATCAAGGCGGAAGGAACTGATAAATATCGCGGTTTTCTTAGCGGTTGAAATACGATCGCGCCCCAACATTTGGGATTCCAAGGAAAATCTTTTAACAATTTTTCTTGAAACATAAATCCAATCCCTTGTGCACAGGATTGTTTATCCCTTAATGAATCAATTTTATTCCTAAATTCACTCGTAAAATATTCGTCGGATATGATTTCAAAGAGAAATTGAAGAGGGATTGTTACTAAAATAGAACGTGTTTTAAATTTTTGTTCAAATTTCTGATTATTTTCATCCTTACTCTCTGTCTGAACGCCAATTACTTTTCCATTTTCTACGAGGATCTTGGTTACCTTCATAGAATTTAATATTGCACCACTATGTTCTCTACAAATTTCAGCCATTACTTCAGATAAGGATTGTATTCCACCAGTTTTTGGGTAAGTTATGGGTCGTTTTGAGGAAAACAGTTTTGAGAAGCTTCTCACGAATTCTCCCGCTGATCCGAGTTCGGGGGTAATGGTTATCATTCCATTAACTGCGGTAATTAATTGTTGAAATTGCAAGTACCCCGAAAATCGACCAAAAAAATCGCTTACTGAAGTCTGATCTAGCTTATTTGCGTCTTCGTTGGTGGCCTGATGTAGATATTCCAACACCTTGAGAAATTTCCCTTTACCCCAAATGCGATCTACTTCTCGTAATCCTTTGTTGCTAAAATCAGGAACTTCTACAAGAATCTCTTCTTCAACATCATAGAAGGCTAATAAAGGGTTGTAATCAATGAGCTCAAGATCAATACCTAATTCCGATTCAATTTCTGGAAGTGCACCCAAATCGTAATAGGGAATTCCATGAACCCCAGAATCGATATTGAATCCATTTGGGAGAGCTAAAGTTGAAGCTCTTCCCCCTAAATTTGCCCTCTTCTCAATCAAAAGAATTTTTAATCCCCATTTGGATAATAAAGCAGCACAGGCAGTCCCAGCGGCACCACCTCCAATAATAATTGTATCAAAAATTTCATCATTCATAGGCTTTCACAGTGATAGATGGTAGGAAGACTGGAAGAATTACTTTAAATGAGGTTTTGTTAGTTTTCCTTCCAAGGCATATTCAATTGTCTTAAATAGTTCGGGTCCTTTAGCAGGATTAGTCATTTCTCCACTAAGAAGAAGTGTATTTTCATGAAATGATGGGATAATGTGAATCCAACCAAGATCTGATCCGAAAAATATTTTCAAACCAATTAATGTATCGATAATCTTGAGATCACCGAGGTTTGTCTCTAAAATTTGATGGAAATTTTCAAATATGTCTTGGGAAGTGGGAATTACATAGTGGGCTTTTATGGTCTTTGGGACATTTGTAAGCAAATTTGTGATTGATTGATCATTTTTAGTTATCATTTCCAATAATTTCAAGGTGGCTAGTGCAGTATCAGAAAAGAAAGCATAATCTGGAAATCGTACTTTACCTGTATCACTTCCCCCAAAGTCTGCACGATGTAATCGAATAGCATTTGCCACAGATCCCGGAATATTTGGAACGCGGATTAATTGAGTATCGGGATGCTCTTGAATTGCCTGTTCAAGAATTGTCGTTGTAGTTTGAGTTGTAATAAAGATTTTTGAGCCCTTTTTCAACTCCTCAACTACAAATAAGGTTAATAACAAATCAGATGGGATATAATTTCCCCTTTCATCGAAGAAAATTGCACGAGATCCATCCATATCATAACATACACCAAAACTAGCGTCGGTTGCAGCGATTACATTTGATAATTTTTTGAGTGAATCCAGGGTAGGTAAAGGCTTTTGGACTGTAGGTGCGTAAGAATTTAAAGCAATGACTTCAGTTCCAACTCGACTCAAGATTGAAGGAACTATATCCCCTATAGGTCCATTTGAGCAGTCCGCTACAATTGAAAGATTGGCGAGTAAGGATGTATCTATAAACTGCGTAATAGCGCGTTGATATAGGTCTTTAACTTCTAAAGTCTGGATAATATTTCCAATTGGACCGGTTGCTCGCTTTACCTTCTCTTGTTTACAAATATTCAATATACTTTGAACCTTTTTGACGTTATATTCGATGCCAGACCGGTCATAAAGCTTTACTTCAATTTTGTTGCTGTGGTGTGCATGGTGAGAGGTAAACATAGCCCCACCTACGGTGCCAAATCGCCGTATTGCGAATTGTAATACAGGGATGGGCGCCGCAGTGAGATCCATGATATTAATCCCAGCACTCATAAGACCAGCTACGAATGCACGTTTGAGCATGCGGGATTCAGGTCGATAGTCGCGAGCTAAAGTAACTGTTCCTTGATTGTTTAGAGTTGTCCCCCAAGCAGCCCCTAGTGACGTAGAAATTTCTGGAGTTAATTCTACATTTGGTTCTGCGACAATTCGTGAGCCCGATTTTAGTTGATCAAAACTCATAGTATGTTCCACTCACTCACTAATTCACTCTTCTTATTTTGAAGTAAAAGATTCTAAATTATAAAATTTTCTGATAAACTCGCTGATAAAGTTGTTCATACTTTTCAGCTGATGATTTCCAAGAGAAATCTTTTCCCATAGCACGTTCTATTATGCTTATCATTCCTTTTTTATCATTGTAAAATTGGACTGCAGCCTTTATTGTGTGGAGTAATTCTTTACTATCATATTTTTGAAATACGAATCCTACACCGGTGTTATCCGGGCTTCTGATGATATCTGAGATGCTATCTGCAAGACCTCCGGTATAGCGCACAATTGGAATAGTCCCATAACGAAGGCTTATCAACTGGTTTAGTCCGCAGGGTTCATATTTACTTGGCATCAGAAAAAAGTCAGCCCCTGCTTCGATTTTATGAGCTAATATATTATCAAATTTAAGAACGATGGCTGTTTTTTTCGGGTATTTTTTACCGATATCCTCGAATAACTCATGGTACTTTGAGAGTCCAGTACCGAGCAGGATAAATTGAAGATCCAACTGCATAATATCTTCAATTATTTCCCCGATAAGATCGAAGCCTTTCTGATCTACAAGTCTAGAGATCATCCCTATCAGGGGTCGATCTAATTTAGGTAAATTACTTTCCTCTTGTAGTTTTTCCTTATTAATTCCTTTATTATCCAACGAATTGATGTCATAATTATGCCAAATATATGAATCAATTCGAGGATCCCACAATTCGTAATCAATTCCATTCAAAATGCCGAATAAATCATCTTTCCGTTCTAATAGAAAGGTATCCAATCCGTAGCCAAATTCTTTCGTTTGGATTTCTGATGCATACTTGGCACTCACGGCATTTATCATGTCAGAATATAAAATACCTGCCTTCATGATATTCAATTTTCCCCCGAATTCCAATCCCTTTTCCGTAAATATACTTTCATCAAGGCCAGTCTTTACGAATTTCTCCTTTGGAAAAATTCCTTGATAGGCCAAATTATGAATCGTGAATAGGCATCGAATATTTCCATACGAGGAATCCCTATTATAAAGATTTTTTAAAAGTGCAGGAATCAGAGCTGTTTGCCAGTCGTTACAGTGTATTATATCAGGTGTCCAATCAATGAACTTTAGTAATTTTAAGACAGATTTCGAAAAAAATATAGATCTTTCAGCGTTATCTTCATAATCCCCGTAAATTTCATCCCGATCATAAAAATAATCGCATTTAACAAAATAAACAATAATTCTTGATTTAGGATATGTGACACTTTCTATTTCAGCTTTGAGGGGAAAGTTAGGCACCTCAAATCGAATATTAGTGGACTTCAAACCATATTTGTGCGTTTCAATTTCTGAATATTTTGGTAGTATGATTCGAATATCATGTCCTCTAACTTCTAAGGCTCTTGGCAAAGAGGCTGAGACATCAGCGAGTCCCCCAGTTTTAATGTAGGGAACAAGCTCTGACGTTACATAAAAGATTTTCATGCTAAATCCCTTAATTGCGCCGACAAATTCTGATTAGATAACATATTTTCAGCTAAATACATAAATCTATTTTTTTTCTCACTAATAATTGTCAAAAATTTTAAATAGGGTTAGGCTTTTACATGCTTACCTTGCGCTTTTACATGTATCTGTCAATAAGTCTAATTGAAAAGTCATTTTTTCGAGCAAAATATTTAAAAAAAGAAAATCGAGAAGTAAAAAAAGTCTATTTTTACCTATGAGACGTTTGTAACCAAAAACAACATGCTTTAACCTGAATGGTGTAAAATAAGTGCCAAAGAAAAAAAAGAAAACAACCAAGAAGATGGCTGCAAAGAAAAAGACCACTAAAAAGAAAGCAGTGAAGAAGAAAACAACAACGAAAAAAGCAGTGAAGAAGAAAACAACAAAGAAGAAAGCAGTGAAGAAGAAAGCAGTAAAGAAAAAAGCAGCAAAGAAGAAAGCAACAGAGAAAATAGAGATCGAAAATCAAATAGAAGAAGAGACAGTCGAATTTGAAACCGATGGGAAATCCGAAAGAGCTATAAGGGCAGAAATAAAGCATGGATTTATTCCAATTCCAAAAGTTTGGCCGGATCACCTTACTAAATATGAACGATCTAGAATCATTGGTGCTCGCGCCCTTCAAATTTCGATGGGAGCACCGATTCTTATTGAAGAACTTGAAAAAATTGGGAACCCCGTTAAGGTTGCTGAAAAAGAATTAGATTTTGGAATACTCCCCTTAACTATTCGCCGAATCTTACCTGATGGTGAAATAGTAGATTTAAGTATTCAAGAATTACTTGAAAATGATTAGAAAAGCCATGATTTCAACGAATAACTATCCGAGGACAATTCTAAAGCAAATAGATCGTTAGTTTTTTTTTGATTCTATGAGATCTTACGGATTAGATAACCTTTTTAATATCAAACTAAATTTTAGTAAGTAGTGAGTAGGCGTGCTTGAAACGAAGCTCAATCTTAGAAATGGAATTTCAGTCATCCTTCGGAAGCTTCAGAAGGAAGATTTAGATGATATTTGGACTATTTTTAATCAAGTGGTTCAAGAAAAGAAATACATTCCTGTAATCAATCCCGTGACCTCCAGGTTCGAAAAGGAAAACTGGTATTATCGCCAGAAAGAGGAAGACAATGTAGTCGTTGTTTCGGAAGTGGATCAGGTAGTTGTAGGGCAATGTATGATCGAACATATCGGATGGGATGCAGCAGCTCATGTTGGGGAGCTTGGGATTATTTTAACCCCTTCTTTTCGCAACATGGGGATTGGAAGATTGTTAATAGAAGCTGCTCTGAAAGGGGCACTTGAAAAGGGATTTGAAAAAGTTGTATTGAGCTGTTTTCACACAAATATTCGTGCCCTAAGCTTGTACAAGAGTATGGGATTCCGAAAATTAGGTGTTAGAGATCAGCAATTTCGTCTTGATGGAAAAAATTATGATGAAATTTTAATGGAATTATTTATAAAGGAGTACAAATTCGAGGAATAATTCTATCCATATTTTTTCTAAAAATCGAAGATATCTTTTTCTCTTTTTAAAATTTTTCCCATATCTACGAGGATATCATACGCTGCTTCAAAATAGAGGGGTTCAAAAACCCAATCTTCGTCTAAATCATCCTTAGTGAGGAACCCATATACCCGATAACATTTGGGACAGAATTTATTTCGTTCCATCGTGTTCAATTCGTCATCGTCGCCCTCATCGATTGATTTTGGTTTTGAGAGTACCAGCTTCAATCTACAAAAGGGACATTCGGAATAATCACGGGTTTGATTGCGTAACATGTTATAACGTTTGTCCAACTCTTTTTCATCGTTGTCAGCTACACGCTCTTCTTCGAATGCATTCATACATTCCACTGAACAGAAAGAGTCCCCTGGTGTCTCTTTTCCACATTGCGGACATGGCATGCTAATCCATCCAAAACGCCTTCATAATCAAACTGAGATTCTACGTGAAAAAATTGAAAATTATATTATAAGGGTTTCCTTTTTTTGAAGAAAAAATTGTAGAGAGCGCCTTTTTCCGAAAAACACCATCTCCAAATAACATTCATTGGGGATCTATCTACCATGCTAGCTTTTCTGAGTAATTAGAACAATCCTAATAATTACAGAATTGAGGAATAATAGATTTTTATAATCATACTGGGATTTAGAATCAGATTAAAATTTCAGTAAATCGGTATCTAATAATTAATAACGGAATTTCAATGGAATTATCATGATTTTTAATGTTCAGCTTACATTACGGTGTAACTTGAATTGCAGTTATTGTCAGGCAACTGCGGAAAATAGTCCATTCCCCCCTAAAGTTAATTATCCAATTGAGATATTGAAAAATTTTATAGAGAAAGATCCTAATGCAACGATCGCGTTCTATGGGGGAGAACCGCTCCTTGAAATGCCTCTGATGTTCGAAATTATGGATTCTATCAGGGTGAAAAACTTTATTCTTCAGACGAATGGACTTTTTCTTCATAAAATACCCCCAGATTACGTTAATAGGTTTCATACAATACTACTTTCCATTGATGGACGTGAATCTATTACCGATTTGCACCGAGGGAAGGAAACACACAAAAAAGTTCTGCAAAATGCGAGATTGATCCGTAAAAACGGATTTACGGGTGAATTAATTGCCAGAATGACTGTTAGTCAAGAAATGGATCTTTATTCAGAAGTCACTTGGCTCCTTCAATTAAAAGATCCGAGATTTGATTCCGTTCATTGGCAACTTGACCTGATGTTCAATGATCGTGCATTATGGAATGATCTAGAGGGGTGGATTTCACACCAATATACTCCTCAAATATCTGCTTTAATTGAAGACTGGGTTCGTTACATGCAATCCAACAAGAAAGTGCTAAAAATTTATCCATTTCTCGGAATAATTGACCGATTGGTGTTCAAAAAATCCCAGAATTTGCATTGTGGTGCAGGATGGATCTGGCAAAATATCTGTACCGATGGGACAATTGCAGCCTGTCCAGTGGGGGCGGATTTTATGCCGTTCCACATTGGTCATATATCGAAAACACATCCCCTTGATACTTTAAACGCATTACATTGCAGTGATCCATGCCCATCCTGTGAAATTTTTGAGATATGTGGAGGCCGCTGTCTATATGCGAATATGTTCAAGCCATGGGGTGAGGATGGCTATGCACTCGTCTGTCAAACGATATACCATCTGGTTAAAGAGATTCGAAACATCCAGAATGAGATCCAAATGATGCTTGAATCAGGAAATCTGAGTGCTAAGGATTTTGATTATTTTAAATATAACTGCTGTGAAATAATTCCCTGAAATATGCTTTAGAAAGTAATAATAGGTATTATTTAAGGGCAAATCGGCGTAAAAGCTCATTAAATTCGTCTTCAGTTAGAGCAGAACGTCGTATACCAGTTCCAAAGAGATTATTCTGTAAATAATCCACGACTGCCTTTACTCGGGAATCAGATTCTTCGATGTTTGGAATATGCTCTGTAATTTTATGAAATATAACCTTTTTTCCACTATAGGGCCCAATCAATAAACGACGTTGGTTTCCAACAGTCGTGGGATCGATAAATTCATAAGTTTCAGGGTGTTTGATGACGCCATCTGTGTGAATCCCGGATTGATGAGTGAATGAGTTAATTCCAACCAGCGCTTTATTGGTAGGGATCCGAATATCCATGGCTTCACTGATGTATCGGCATGCCTCAGTTAGTAATTGCGGATCGAATCCACCTACTCCAAAATGATAGACGAGATTCATCATTACTTTCTCGGTTTCTGCGTTGCCTGATCGTTCTCCAATTCCCAACATTGTGGTACTGGCCCATTTAGCGCCATTTTGTAAAGCGATTAACGTATTAGTGACTGCATTACCTAAATCGTCATGACCATGAAACTCAATGTCGATACCGTACTGACTCAGATATCGAACTTTATCTGGGATACTTTTTACAATTTCAATATCTGGTGAAACATGACTGGGTATTCCCACTCCTACGGTATCACAAACGCGATAAGTTTCAGCTTTCAGTTCCGCTAATTCTTTGACCAGACTCTTTTCGAATTCCCAATCAGCACGCGTGCAATCTTCCCCATGTTGAAATACTCTGAGTCCGTGATCAATGGCATATTGAACGGCTGTTGTTATTCGTTTCTTAGCTTCATCTCGTGTAAGATGAACCTTATGATCCAAGTGGATGTCGCTAATGGGGTGGCTAACTCCCACTTCTTTTACGCCATTCAAACGTAGAGCGTCATCAATATCATCTGTATTCGCCCGCACCCAAATCGCTACTCTACATTTTAAACCTGCATCAAGTACCAATTGGGCAGTTTTGCGATCTATATCGTACCATGTCCCAAAGATCTCCATGCGACCGACACCGATGTCACTCAAGTAGTGTGCGATCTTTAAACGTTCACCTGGACTTGGGGCACGAATACCAGGCATTTGTACGCCATCTCGGAGCGTGGTATCATCAATTCCTTTCGCAGCTAGCATTTCAAATCATATCCATAAGACTATACATAAAAATGTTAAAAGATAGCTAAATGATTTTATATTTTAACAGTTATGAGGTAACATAGAACAAATAAATTTAAATTTTTAGTTAATATTCATTTTGAAAAATTTAACAAGGTGTTAAGATGAAGGTTGTTGCATTTAACGGCAGCGCTAGGAAAAACGGTAATACAAAACAAGCTATTGATATGGTCTTTGCAGAACTAGAGAAAGAAGGCATTGAAACCGAACTCGTGCAGCTTGCAGGGATGAAAATTCAGCATTGCATCTCCTGTTACAGATGCGTTAAAGAACATGACAACAAGTGTCATGGGCGAGAGGACGATTTAAACGAAATAATCTCGAAAATTTTGGAAGCCGATGGTGTTATTTTAGGGTCGCCTACCTATTTTGCAAATATTTCCTCGAAAATGAAAGCGTTGATAGATCGTGCAGGTTTAGTCGCCAAAGTTAATGGAGATTCGTTTACACGAAAAGTAGGGGCTGCGGTTGTTGCGGTCCGACGCCAAGGTGCCTGTTCAGTATTTTCAGGTTTGAACTACTTCTTCCTCATAAATCAAATGATTGTCCCGGGTTCATCATATTGGAATCTCGGTATTGGATTAGCACCAGGAGATATTCAAAACGATGATGAAGGAAAGCAAACATTTGCAAATCTTGGAAAAAATATGGCGTGGCTCTTGAAAAAACTCGCCTAACTCACTTTTTTTAGATATCCTCTTCTAATTTCACTTCTTTCCATGCTTCGGTCAAATTTTGGATTGCATCTAAGAGTTTCGGGACATGATCGATGTTATTAATACGAAAACTTTTTGATTTTTGCCAATATCCTTCGCCAGTTTCTTTATTTTTTCGTTTTTGATACTTGTAAAAGGCTAAAAAAGTCGTTTCCTTCTCCGGATCTCTAAGGAGAGCCAATAAAGTCCACCAAGGACCCCTTCGCGTTACTGTTTTATAATCTAAGATTTCAAAGAACTGAATTGGAGGACCATCTTCTTCACTCATAACATTCACCTTTAACTAGAGAAAAATGGATTCAGTCTTTTTTAGCGTATTTATCCTTCCATTTTTCAAGCGCCATCGCGAGTTCGGGATGAGTTTTCGCATATTCCTGTGCAGGAATGCCTTGGAATGCAGCTTCCGCAGCCTGGACCATGGCCGCGGCCCCAACTCGAGTTCCCTTTGGATGGCCATGGACGCCTCCACCAGCTTGCACAACTAAATCAGTCCCAAGATGTTTGACATTCGCGGCGACAATGCCAGGGTGAACTCCACCCGAAGCAACAGGAAAAACCGGTTTAAGACCATGCCAGTCAGACCTAAGAAAATTGTTTAATTGTTGGATCTCGGGTATATCTTTTGCTAATCCCATCTTCCCAGCAGCAGTGCCCGTATGAAGCTGGTCACCCCCAACAAGGCGGGTCATTTTAGCCAAAACCATCATCGAGATGCCGTGCAAGCCCTCAGTCATCGCTCCATGCATTGTTCTATGAATATGAATCGGCAATCTAATAGAATCTTGGGCCAGTATCTGAACTCCACCAAATCCGACAGTCAAGATATCAATCATGATACAGTTCGCGCCATTATCTTTCGCGAAATCTGCTAATTCAAGAAGTTTATCATTGGTTGCGGATATGTTAGTAGCATACAGTACGGTCTTCCCAGTTTCTTCTTTAACTAGATCCAGCTTCTCCATCACTTTCACGAGGCGTTCTTCAAAAGGGCAGAATTTTTGACTTGTGAGGGTTTCGTCGTCTTTGATTAAATCCAATCCACCTATTCCTGCTTCATATGCCACCTTAGCAGTATCAGTAGGGGTGAGACCTACTTTTGGTTTGATAATGGTACCGACATGCGGGCGACGAATGGAGGTTGTTCCAACAAGTTTTCGAATTTCTTCAATCCCAAATTGAGGACCTGGGAAGACTTTTACATATTTCTTAGGGAATAGAACATCTTCTAACTTAACTCTATCAAGACCTGTGAGACCAAACAGGTTTCCTGCAACAATACTTAATAAGTTCGGAATCCCGCCTATTTCGGGGTCAAAAAGCTCCAAAGGAAAGGCAACTTTCACGATGCCTTCGTTTTTGTCAGAATATTTGAATGCTTTGGCTGCCAATCGCCGGACATAATCTAATTCGGTTGTAATATCAGTCCAAGTACCGATAGATTCTTCTAACGCAATTTGTTCGGCTGCAAATTTCGTGGAAAATTTAGAAGATTTTACCGAATAGATTCCAATTAAATTTTCATCAACATCAATATCTTCTTCTTTAGCAAAAAACAAATTTTCTCTGTTCTTTTGTGTCAATATTTTTACACCTATCGTCTAGATTTCATAATATTTCTCAAACATTAATCCGATTTGTTCCGGGGCAAAAATCCCGGCTTCCGTAATAAGTCCTGCAATATACTCTCGGGAAATTGTTTCAAACGCGGGATTCTCGAATTTAAGATTCCGAGGACGGTCTGCTTTTTTTGCCCAGATCTCTTCGGGATCACGCAATTCGATTTTAGTAAGATGTCCCACAACGGTTTCTGTATCATATTTTAGGAGGGGAGTTGCCACATAATAGGAAACATGAGACTCCGCTGCCGCAAGAGCTAATAGACGTGACCCGATCTTATTTAATACGGTTCCTTCGCTAGTGATGGCATCAGCGCCTGTAACGATCATATCTACCTCTTTGTTCTTCAAAACCCAGCGCATTGCCGAATCGACCACCATTGTGGTGGGGATACCTGCATCTGTCAAAACTTGCGCCGTGATGTGCCCCTGCATTTTTGGTCTCGTTTCAGTGCAGATCACTTGAAAGTCCCGATTCTGAGTCTTCGCTTCTATTAAGATTTGCTCAGCTGCAGAAGAATGGCAATGGGTCATGATTATCATACCATCCGCTATTCGTCTTGCGCCTATTTTCCCGATCTCGATTTTGGCATTTGAAATTTGATCGATGTAATATTCTGCGGACTTTCTGATGAGATCTTTTAAAAAAGATTCATCATTAGTTTCTGATTTTTGTACTTTTTTGATAATTAATTTGAGACAATTCCAAAGTGCAGGTTCCGTATCTCTCGCATTGAATAAGAGGTCTTTCGCTTTTTTCATAGCTGGTGTTAATTGCTTTTGGTTTGAAAATGAGATCGAATTTAAATAATCAGCGAACGCTTTCACTCCCGCTTTGGCCACGTTCGAGGCCCCTTGGATTTCGATTCGCTTGATTTTTCTCGCAATATCTTGTAATTCTTCCATACTAACCCTTCATAAATTCAATTTCTAGTAGAAAATAGGTGTTCCTATTTAAAATAATGGGATAACAAGAATAAAAAATATTATAAAACTGAAGTTCAATGAATCCGCTTGCTATTTGCTTTCTGTAAGATTCCTATTAGATTGTCTGCGGGAACGTCATTAGCGATTTTTTTCATAGTGATTGCGTTTTCTGGACAGTGATGGGCACATATCCCACATCCAATACACCGATGCTCTTTGATTACGATGAAATCATCAGATAAATCCTCTTCATGCGGCCAGTGATGCCAAATGGCAGACATGGGGCAAATTTTTACACATTTCTCGCATTTCTTACAAGTGGCTACATCAATCTCCGGTCTGAAATTGCTGCGTGCGAAAGCATTTGGGTTGTTATGCTTAATCAAGGCAGCTAAAACGGAGCAATGACAAGAGCAACAGTTACAGATCATATTCGAGGTCTCTGAACTCGATCCATTTGTAATGGTATGAACTAGGCCATGATCTTCCGCCTTTTTAATAAGCTCTAAAGCTTCTTCTTGAGTGATTTCGCGACCTCTGTTCAAGTTCTTCGCGAGATGGCTGCCCATATTGAGATAGATGCAGATATCCACAGGTTTCTCACACTCAGGTTTGCCTGCATATGCGTTATAAGTCCTACAGACGCAATTAACCACACGTATTTCTTTAGCTTGTTTGATATATGCCTTAACATCCTCGAATATCAAGATTTCTTGTTTAACTTCTATACCTTCATTTATTTCGACGTTTTTTGTCACTTTTTGATGAATACTTGAAGCAGGCATCGTACGGAGTGTTGGATAAGCAGAATTGCCCATTTCACCTGCAAGACTCTCATCTTCTATTTCCAACCATAATTTCGCCACTTTCTTTAAATTTTCCTCAGTATCTGATTTGGAGATAAAGTAAAAGTCCATAATGCCGGGAGCTGTAGGAAATAACGCATATTTCTTCCCATCTTTTGCTATGACTCCCCGCTCCGCCATTTTTTCACAGACTTCAACTACACGCTCAACCGGTATCCCCGTTAATTTTGCGATTTTCCGCGGTCCCTTTTGATCCAGTAAGGGTTCCTTGAACAGCGACATTATTTTGGCCTCCTCTTCCGTGGGCCAGAGTATTTTGAATAACTCGCGAATTTTTTTACTCTTGGGAAATTTAATCGGCCAGATTGAGTTCATATTGCGCCTAATTACATCATATAAATCTTCTGTCACGACAAACCCTCACAAATGAAAAAGTCAATGAAGTATTTTGGCGTTCACCTTATTCAAAACACCGAAAAGATTCGCTTCAGGGATATCGTTGTAGATTTTGTTCATACTTATGGCATCTTTAGGGCAATGGTGTGCACAAAGACCACAGCCTATGCAGCGTTCTTCTTTAATGGTGATGAAATCATCCGAGAGGTCTTCTTCGTGAGGCCAATGGTGCCACATAGCCGTCATGGGGCATGTTTTCACACATTTTTCGCATTTTATACAAAGTGAGCTGTCAATTTGTGGTCTAAAATTGGATTTCGCAAAAGCGCGGGGGTTGTTATATTTAATTATGCCATTAAGAACACCGCAGTGACACGAACAACAGTTACAAATAAGCATGGGTGTATCTGGTCCTGCCCCATTGATAATAGTGTGCACGAGACCGTTATCTTCTGCAACTTTAATGAGTTCTAACGCTTCCTCTTGGGTGACTTTTCTACCAAGACCATAAGCATCGAGGGCATCACTTGCAAAGTTGATTGCCATGCAGATATCCATGGGTTTTTCACATTCAGATAACCCCGCATAAGCGTGGGTTGTGCGACACGCGCAATTCACCACGGAAATACTCTTAGCTCGCTTGACATATCGTTCCACATCCTCGAACACAAGAATTTCATGCTGGGCTGCAACCTCCTCATTTATCGGGACTTCTTTTGTTAGTTCTTTTTTTACTTTTTGGGGGAGGCTGGAAGAAGGGAGCGTTCTGAAAAAGGGGTAGTCCGAGCTGTACCATTCATTCAATAACCCTAATTCAAGGATCTCATGAAATAACTTGGCAGCTCTTTCGAGATTTTCTTTTTTGTCGGATCGTGCTATAAAATAGAACTCATAGAGCCCGGGCATGATCGGGAGGAGAGCGTACTTTTTACCATCTTTAAAAATGACGCCGCGTTTAGCCATATTTTCGCAGATCTCAATCACTTTTTCAATCGCCATTCCTGTAATTTTGGCAATTTTCCGTGGACCCTTTTGATCCGCGAGCGGTTCTCTGAAAAGGGAGATAATTCGGGCTTCTTCTTCAGTGGGCCATAAAATTTTTAACATTTCGATAATTTTTTTGTGTTTAGGCAACTTCAGAGGCCAAATACTATTCATTTGCCTTCGAATTTTATCGTAAACTTCATCAGCCATTAAAAACACCAACATTGAATGATATGAATTTATATTATTAATTATTTGTAAAAAAAACATGATCTGCAAAAGTAATCTTTTTCGACAAAAATAACGCGCCGAAAGATTTAAATCCCTCAAAAAAGAAACTATTTTTGTATGTCCGCGGAATCTACTAAA
>JAEOSY010000303.1 GCA_016840125.1 Candidatus Helarchaeota archaeon
ATATAGAGCCCCAACGCCATTACCCCTACAAGGGAGTTATAATAGATGAAGAGGACCGGATAAGCAGAGTTTGCCAAGAAGCCCGGGATTGTGTAGTTACCTCCGTTGAGAAAGTATTCGAATCGTCTGAGAGTGAAAATGAAGAGTTTACGGTCCAAGCCGAAAAAGATGAAGCGCAATTCACGAAATATACTTATGCCTCTAAAAGAATACTCATCTTCTGCAGCACTCGGTGGCTTGCAAGAAAGGTAGTTCAAGCGTTATGGAAGGAAGACTGGTGTGGCGAATATAGTCCCGACAGTTGGTACGAATACAGTCCCGATGTTTGGTGCGAGCTAATCCATGCAGGAATATCTCAGGAAGATCAAGATGACACCTTTGATAAATTTCGGAACAGGAAAGGTCCGAGAATCTTGGTCTCATCACCTATACTAGAAGCGGGAATTAATGTACCGGGAATTGACCGGATTATTGTGGTAGATGCAGAAAATTATCCTGCATTTCGTCTGAATCAGATGTGCGGACGTCTTACCCGGACACGGAAAGTGAAGGGGAAGATTGTCTTCATTTTAAATAAAAAATTTGAGGATCAAGTTAACCAAAAGATGGAATTAAATGAAGACCAAACTGAGATCATCCAATTTAACTTGAAATTTTTGTTTTCTGAATTTCCAAATACAGATCTCCCAAGGTATATGCTTGAACAAGCATTCTGGCATCAACCTTCTGAGAGGAAGATTCGAAAGAAAATCAAAAATTTATGTGAAACCCCAAAGTATGTTGAGCTAACCGATTTAACGGAATTTAGAACCCAAATCTCCAAATTATGTAATCAGGGCGCTTTAAAGGAGCAAGTCAATGAAATAAAACAAGTAATTATCCATTATATTTTCTGGCGGAAGCGCCCCCCTAAAGAATTATTGGCGCAAGTTGCTGATTTAGAAGAATTTCCGTTGCTTGAGGAATTAATTAAGAGTTTTGATGTGAAAGCACAACTCAGGTCTTTAATTGAGAAAGAGCTCATGCGAAAGGTAGGGGGGAGTTACGCCCTGACCTTCATCGGTGATGCGGTGGTGGAAACAGGGATCGATATAGATGCAGCGTTGGAAGGATTAGAGTTCATAAAAGCTTTAGAGGCCCAATTTGGGTCTAAAAAATTCCACCGAACGGCATTTTCGTTTCAATATGACCTTTTAATAGCGAAGCTTGTTGCTGAACGCGCCGCCGAGATTAACGCCCTTGAGAGGCGGCGAAAGAGAAAAGAAGCAGTCCAGAACTTCATGATACATTATGATGCGAAGGCACCTGCGGAGAACAGAATGTATCGTCGAGTTGACCGGATTTTAAAACGCCCTACGATTCATCCAGGTGATGAGGAAACGCTCAGGCGGACTGCCATTTGGCTCGCATCGAGTATATTTCAGCTCTACCAAAGCTTTCTAAGGCATCGCGCGCCAAAACGCCCCAATGCACGGTCCTACTACGATCGAATCAGCGCTGAAGAAGCAAGAAATGAGAACCCTAAGATTCGTAAAGCATTTATCTCAAAAATTCGCCGCTTCCAGCCAGCAGGGAGTCCCAGATTGAGACGAAAGCCTGATCACAAACCTCGCGGAAAATTTTACCCCCAAGCTCGGTTCACGACGATCATTGAAGAGATTCTATATAGTTGCGGAAAACAAGGTGCGACAATCAGGGAAATTTCGGAATTGATAGGAGCAATGGAACAAAATACAGGAGGAAAACTAGGGATTGCAGTCCCAAGTGATTCCACCATCTATTCTACTCTCAACGGTCCCTTAAACTCGAAAATATACAGTGAAGTAGAACGCGCCGGGCAACCATACCGCCCCCCAGTTCGATACTGGTTGAAGAGATTTAAACGGAAACCCAAGAAAACGAACTGGTGTAGAGTCTGTAAGCATTTTCGGGCGAAAAAGAAACCTCATAAGTTTGAGATGAAGAGAAAAACGCATTGTAAGCTAGGGTACAAGTGTGAAACTCCGTGGGCATCCCAAGATCCGAGTTGTGATGAATATAAACGTCGTACCAAGAAGGATAAATTTCCGGTATATTATCCCCAGCATTTTGAAGTTGTGGGGGTGAATAAGGTACGGTGTCCTCATTGCGGTGGGTACGACACGGTGCGAAGACCGACCTTCGAAACTATAACAATCTGCAGGGCTTGCAAGATTTTACTGAAACAAGTGCAACAAGGACGCTATTATGGGCGAACCGATGTCTCCCTAACGGTTCTGAGAGAACTCTTGGGGGATCGAATTGAGGACTGGGGTGGAAAATCCTATATTCCAATACACAAATACCAGCGCCCTATTCATTTAAAAGCTGGTGAAGAATTAAGGGTTGAGGACCCCCATAAGACTGGCATTCCTCTGGTTCAAATTTGTGGAAGGACCGCAACTGGACCGTTCCGACGCGGGAGAGATGTTAGATTTATAGAAGAAATATCAGAAATTAAAATCTTAGGCGGAACGATTCTTTCCGGGCACGAACTCCTCAAGGATTACGGATTTGATATCACCCCATCTCCCGATGAGGAGATTATTAAATATATACAAAAAGAAGTGGGGGAAGTTGAATTAAGGCATGCCTTACGGGAGTTGAAAGGGGGTCTTGCTGTAAGGAAAGCTGTTGATGCGGTGATTGCCAGAATCAAATCAAATATTAGTTATACCTTCGAATTAGGGCAATGTCATATTGAGAAGCTACTACCTCTAATCTTGAGACAATTTGATCAGATCGCCCACATTTATTTGTTACTCAGAGAGTTAGGGGGTCCTGAAGGGCTCCTTAAGGAGAACATCGAAAATCCCTTAGATTATAATAATTCCATACGCGGACGTGAGGGAATTGCAGATGAAGCTGCCTGGGAATTGATAAAAAATTTAATTGCTGAAAGATATTCTTTTCAATCTCGGAAAGAAGGGCGCCTTGTACGGAGTGAGCTACATTCTGGGTCGAAAGGGCTGGACCCTTTCAATTGTGCGTTAAATTACTTATATTTTCTGCTCAGATGGAAAGTTAGGGAGGCGTTGGAGGCAGCAGGTTTCCATAAATACTTCCCAGGGATTGGATTCCTCCATCGTCGCCACAGACCTCCACCCCGCATTGAGCATCCGAATAATAAAGGTCTCATTCATGACTTTATTGACCCCTATCGTGCTCCCTTTCGCCATTACCTCATGATGGCGTTCCCTTGGAGGAGGACAAAGGAGGCTTCAAAGACTCAACTAGCACCGCGATCAAGTGAGCTATCAAGATGGTGCTTGGATCCAAAGAATACCTTTTCGATGTTAGATTTTAAAACGCCCACAGACAAGTGGTATCCCATCTATAAGTTAAGACCTATTGGAGAAGCTAGATTAGAATATCTCTTCAACCTTGTCTGGAAAATGGATTTCCCCTACCAAGGACAAAACCTACCCTTACGCGAGATCATGCATCGTGAGGCTGACGCTTTCGCAAAATTTCTACTGAGGGAAAAGAGAAAGCCAGATCATCAGTTAAGCAATCCTATCATTCCCACCTTTATTTCATTTTTTTTCCAGTTCATGATGAAACCAAAACACCAGGTTTTCACCTTCCTCGAACATCAAGCTCTTGCGGATTTTTATAAAAACATCGAATGGGTTCTCGATCCCACCAAGAAAAAACCTCTCCTAGAAAATGAGAAAAGGAGATTCGTTGGTTTCTTGCTTTCCTTCTTTCTATTTCCATTTTTTTATAAAAGAAAAATTTTACGGTCCAAACTGAAGTTCAATAAGCCGGTTGAGAATATTATTATTATCACTCATGTCGATCCAGATGGCTTTCTTTCTGCCTTACATCTGCTTAAAAAATATTACCACTACAATGCGCCTAACCACGG
>JAEOSY010000304.1 GCA_016840125.1 Candidatus Helarchaeota archaeon
GATTGATTGCCCCTAAGAACACATCATCGTTCGGGATCGTAAAATTGATTTCAAATATATCGCTCCCGAGGTAGGACAGTGAAAGATTATACCAGCTGCTATCGCTGCGATTGACCGCGAGGTAGCCAGCAAGCGCAGGGTCACTATCCTCCACATCGGTAATGGTAACATTGACGCGGATGGTCTCATTCCTATTCATGGGAGTTGTATCATTTGAAATAATGTTGGAAATTTCAGGTTGGTTGTTTAATACATTCACCGCGCCCAGCACGGTTTCCACCCAACCTCCTTCCGTGTCATTTGCCCTGACAATAACGTTCATTGACCCCAAATACGGATCCGTTGTCGGGATTGTGAAGTTGTACTCAAAGAAATCACTTCCTAAGTACGTCATCGAGATATTATTCCACCCGCCCGAAGGAATGTCAATACAGAGGAACACGGTTAGGTTTGGATTCAGATCTTCTACATCGACTACGGTGGCGTTGGCCCAGATCATTTCATCTCGGAACATAGAGGGGGTCTGGTTCGTTGCGGTGTCCGAAATGACGGGTGCATTATTCTGCACGATGACCGTGGCGACTAGAGACGAGAGAGTATAACCAGAATCGGAATCTGTAGCATAAATATACAGATTGATTGCCCCTAAGAACACATCATCATTCGGGATCGTAAAATTAATTTCAAAAATGTCACTCCCAAGGTAGGTGAGGGAGACATTATACCAGCTGCTATCACTCCGATTGACCGCGAGGTAACCCTGGAGTGCAGGGTCAATGTCCTCTACATCGGTGATGGTCGCATTAACACGAATAGTTTCATTGCGGTTCATGGGAGTGGTATCATTTGAAATAATGTTGGAAATTTCGGGCTGGTTGTTTAATACATTCACCGCGCCCAACACGGTTTCCACCCAACCTCCTTCCGTGTCATTTGCCCTGACAATAACGTTCATCGACCCCAAATAAGGATCCGTAGTCGGGATCGTGAAGTTGTACTCAAAGAAATCACTTCCTAAGTACATCATGGAGATATTATTCCATCCTCCTGAAGGAATATCAATGCAGAGGAACACGGTCAGGTTTGGATTCAGATCTTCTACATCGACTACAGTTGCGTTTGCCCAGATCATTTCATCTCGGAACATAGAGGGGGTCTGGTTCGTTGCCGTGGCTGAAATGACGGGTGCATTATTCTGAACAACGATTGTAGCGATAAGAGATGAGAGGATGTAACCCGAATCGGAATCCGTAGCGTAAATATACAGGTTTATTGCCCCTAAGAAGATATCATCGTTCGGGATCGTAAAGTTAATTTCAAATACGTCACTCCCAAGGTATGTGAGGGAGACGTTATACCAGCTGCTATCGCTGCGATTGACCGCGAGGTAACCCTGAAGTGCAGGGTCAATGTCCTCTACATCTGTGATGGTCGCATTAACACGAATAGTTTCATTGCGGTTCATGGGAGTGGTATCATTTGAAGCAATGTTGGAAATTTCGGGCTGGTTGTTGAATACATTCACCGCGCCCAACACGGTTTCCACCCAGCCTCCTTCCGTGTCATTTGCTCTTATAATAACGTTCATTGACCCCAAATAAGGATCTGTTGTCGGGATCGTGAAATTGTACTCAAAGAAATCACTTCCTAAATACATCATGGAGATATTATTCCACCCGCCTGAAGGAATATCAATGCAGAGGAACACGGTCAGGTTTGGATTCAGGTCCTCCACATCTATTACGGTGGCGTTGGCCCAGATCATTTCATCTCGGAACATAGAGGGGGTCTGGTTCGTTGCCGTGGCTGAAATGACGGGTGCATTATTCTGAACAACGATTGTAGCGATAAGAGATGAGAGGGTGTAACCCGAATCGGAATCTGTGGCGTGTATATAGAGATTGATCGCCCCTAAGAACACGTCATCGTTCGGGATGGTGAAGTTGATTTCAAAGACGTCACTCCCTAGGTACGTCAGGGAGAGGTTGTACCAGCTGCTATCGCTGCGATTCACCGCGAGATAGCCTTGAAGTGCAGGGTCGGTATCCTCCACATCTGTGATGGTCACATTAACCCGAATGGTCTCATTTCTATTCATAGGAGTCGTATCATTTGAAATAATGTTTGAAATTTCAGGTTGGTTGTTTAATACATTCACCGCGCCAAGCACTGTTTCCACCCAGCCTCCTTCCGTGTCATTTGCTCTTATAATAACGTTCATTGACCCCAAATAAGGATCTGTTGTCGGGATCGTGAAATTGTACTCAAAGAAATCACTTCCTAAATACGTCATGGAGATATTATTCCACCCGCCTGAAGGAATATCAATGCAGAGGAACACGGTCAGGTTTGGATTCAGGTCCTCCACATCTATTACGGTGGCGTTGGTCCAGATCATTTCATTCCGGTACATTGAGGGGGTCTGGTTCGTTGCGGTGTCCGAAATGACGGGCGCGTTATTCTGGACAATGACCGTTGCGACTAGAGCTGAAAGGGTGTAACCCGAGTCGGAATCCGTTGCGTGTATATAGAGATTGATCGCCCCTAAGAACACGTCATCGTTCGGGATCGTAAAGTTAATTTCAAAGACGTCACTCCCTAGGTACGTCAGGGAGAGGTTGTACCAGCTGCTATCGCTGCGATTCACCGCGAGGTAACCCTGAAGTGCTGGATCGGTATCCTCCACATCTGTGATGGTTACATTAACGCGAATGGTTTCATTTCTATTCATCGGAGTCGTATCGTTTGAAATAATGTTTGAAATTTCGGGCTGGTTGTTCAATACATTCACCGCGCCCAGCACGGTTTCCATCCACCCCCCATCACTATCATTTCCCCTTATAATAACGTTCATCGATCCCAAGTAAGGATCTGTTGTTGGGATTGTAAAGTTATATTCGAAGAAGTCGCTTCCTAAATACGTCATGGAGATATTATTCCACCCGCCTGAGGGAATATCAATACAGAGGAACACGGTTAGGTTTGGATTCAGATCTTCTATATCTATTACGGTGGCATTAGCCCAGATCACTTCATTGCGGTACATGGAAGGGGTCTGGTTCGTTGCTGTGTCAGAAATGACGGGTATATTATTCTGAACAATGATTGTTGCGACTAGGGATGAAAGGGTGTAACCCGAGTCGGAATCTGTCGCGTGTATATAAAGATTTATTGCATCTAAGAAAATGTCATCATTCGGGATCGTGAAGTTAATTTCAAAGACATCGCTACCCAAGTAGGTTAGGGAGAGGTTATACCAGCTGCTATCACTGCGATTAACTGCAAGGTAACTTGCAAGTGCAGGATCGGTGTCCTCCACATCTGTGATAGTGACATTAATTCGAATGGTCTCATTGCGGTTCATGGGAGTCGTATCGTTTGAAATAATATTGGAAATTTCGGGCTGGTTGTTCAACACATTCACCCCCCCTAAAACGGTTTCCAACCACCCCCCATCACTGTCATTTGCTCTGATTATGACATTCATAGACCCTATATACGAATCCGTAGTGGGAATCGTAAAATTATACTCGAAAAAGTTACTCCCTAAATAAGTCATAGAGATGTTGTTCCACCCCCCTAAGGGGATGTCAATACAGAGGAAAGCGGTCAGGTTAGGGTTCAGATCTTCTATATCTACTACGGTTGCGTTGGCCCAGATCGTCTGATCCCGATACATGGTTGCCGTTTGATTTGTTAGTTCTCCAGATATTGCGGGCTGGTTATTCAGCACGGTGATAGTTCCTAGAGAATTTTCTACCCAACCATTATCAGTATCATTTGCCCGAATATATACTTGGATCTGTCCTAAGTATGTATCATCATTCGGAATAGTGAAAAAGTAATTGAAAAGGTTCCCGGTCGGTGCCCCCATCGAGATGTTATTCCATGAGGTTTCTTCCACGAGATACACGCAAAGATATCCTGTCAAGCTGGGGTGGGTATCCTCCACATCTGTTATCGTAGCGTTCGCCCAGATGGTCTGATTCCGGTACATGGTAGCAGTTTGATTGGAGAGGGGAGTTGTTATTATAGGTTGATTATTTTGAACGGTGATAGTTCCAACCGACGTTTCAACCCAACCATCATCTGAATCATTCGCCCGAATTGTTAATTGAATTTGCCCGAGGTAGGTATCATCTGTTGGAATAGTATAGTTATAATCAAAAATATTACCTGCTTCCACTGTCATGGAAAAATTCGTCCATACTATTTCCTCAACGCGATAAACACATAAATAAACTGATAAATCGGGAGGGGTGTCCTCTAAATCTGTTACTGTCGCGTTAATCCATATAGTTTGATCACGATTCATAGTGGCAGTATGATTCGATGTTAACGTAGAAATTACGGGAGGATCGTTCAAAATTTGGATTGATAGGGTTGTTTCGTTGTAGTCCGCATCCCATCTAGTCCCATTTACAATAATACTAAAATTATAAGGCAGGGTAACCTTTGGTCCCCACTCCGCTCCATCAAAAGTCCAAGAATAATTCCCACTTCCAACATCAATCATTTGATACATGGTATTATTATATAGTACCGTGAGGTTGACATTCGCATTAGGTAGCCCTTCCGTATGGTAAATATCCTCGAAATAGGCTGTAATATCCATCGTTTGATTTGAATAAATAGATGTAAACGTTAATTGGCTCTGATTCAAGAATATGGTAAGATTACTGGGGCGTTTTTGTAGGTTAATGGTGACATTTTCTGAATGGGATTGGTACCATGTTTTATTACAGTTTAAGAGGATGTAATACACTCCATCAGTCCATGAAGTGGTATCGAACGTTCGATTGTAGTACCCTACTCCAAGATTCTCGAGATCGAGGGCAGCCCAGTCGACCCAAAGCCCCCCGGTGGCATTCTCCAACCGATAATAGGCTTCCGTCGTGGAAATTCCCCCTTTCAAGGGAGTGAAGGTATTATTGAAGAAGGAGGTCACGTTGATTTCATCTCCAATATACCGATCTAGAACCGTGTTGGTGGTATATTCAGACGAATCTACGTAGGAGGTTAATTCCGTTGGGTACCTGACTTCAATTGTGGTTTCATTCAATCCCACATGGGTACCGTTATACCAGACAACCCGGATCGTATAGGTACCATTGCTTTGGGTGGAGCCTGCGATTGTCCAATCAGTAAAACTCATGACCCCTCCAACGGCTGTCGTTGAATTGGGTGGATTATGGTCGGTATAATTGGAAATTTGGGTTGGATTATAAACGGTAAGATTTCCATTTCCTCCCACGACAGAATTTCCCCCATTATCCTTAATCGAAGCATTTACTCGAATAATATCAGTTATATTGAAAATCCCATCCGTATTCAGAGTATAAGTACCTGCATTATTTTCTTCGAGGGTGAGAGTTTTGACGAAATTATTAGAAGTTATATTAAGGAACCATGCATTACTTGATTCAGAGAGATTCTCCATGGATAAGATCCTAGACGAAGGAGTCCAAAACCAATCATTAAAAGTAGTTTCAGGAGTCCCGGTCCTGTTATAAATCTGTAAGGGTTCCCATTGACTTGGGAGTGAGATATTAATAGCTTGGTTTGTATAACCACTGGGGAAGCTGTTTGACCAATTCACATGCCAAGTCGCGTTTATATTTTTCTGAGCAAAAAAGTATGGCGTGGCAGTTATAGTTTTATTATATTCCCCTTGCCAATTAACATCATAAGTGATAGCCCAATCTGAGTCGACATCTATCGTCAAGTTGCCTGAGGCGCTAGTATACCGATCAACATTGGTCCAATTCCCATTTCCATAGCCACTATCGGTCACAGCGGAACCATTGACCGTCATTCCAACTTGGGAAGGTTGAGGGGCATTTGCCGTGCCTGGTGCTTGCAATCCTATTTTCATATCATGATCAAACGCGGAAACACTCGCCGCCCAGCTGGCTCCTGAGGTTCCCCACGCATAAGCCTCATCAGCACTATCATTATTTATTCCCACGGATGGATCATTCCATCGCTTCCAATAGATAGTAGCGGCTTGAAAACTCCCTTGAGCTCGGAAATAAAACAAGAAAAAGGTGTTATCATACGTAGCGGAGGTGTTGAGGTATAAATTCGTAAAATTAAACGTGAGATATACATAACCTGCTGTTTCTGTGAGTTCATAATTCGCAGTTGTTAACCAACCTGTAACCGGAGAGCCAGCTGGCTTCGGGGTTCCACTATCATTAATTGCTGAATAAATACGAACTGTGATATCAAAAGGGTCATCGCTATCAACAGAAGGCCATAATTGAGTGGTGACATTTGTTAAATAACAGCTGGCATTGACTCGGAATGATTGAGAAAAGGCAGGGCTAAGTTGAGTGAATACTGTCGAAGCAGCTGCATCCTCAATTACTTTTGTGATATTTGGAGCATATATATTAGTAAAGTTAAGAAACATAGAGGATGTACCCCATGAAACATCTTGTGGAACGGCGAAATTGAAGTTTTGGGCATTAGAGAGACCTGTTTCACTACCTAATTTTTGAGCAAATAACGTTAGATCTCTGTTATTACCAGCAGCACTTAAAATGGATTGATATGGGTTACCTACTGCCTCATCTTCGGGATTTAGGATAAAATTATTGTCAACGGGGTCTTTCTGGGGGGGGGCATCCAAGGGCTGCAAAGGAATAAGTACCAGAATGAACATGACTAATAAAACAAAGAGAACTATCGAATTACGAGAAGATAATGGATGAAATCTGGACTTTTTTCTTACAATATGACTTCCCGACATGGTAATTTCACTCACTTTAATGAATGGGGGGATTATTAATTAAATAACACGTTTGATATATGATTATACAAGTTATGAAGAAATGTATTGAGATCTTATTTTGTCGTAATTAGACATAATTATCTTTTGGCATGGAATCTCATACATTTATAAAATAGGACCTATGAAGTCTCGTATCAAAAAAATAATAAGACAAAAAGAAATTAAAAATCTTAAAGGATTACTATTAAAAACGCTTGAGATTGTTTCAAACCATTTTCGTGAAATTATGTAGTATAGTAATTTTTAAGAATGATCTATTCGAAAATTGATTAAGTTTATGGATGGTTTAATGAGATGAGAAAAAATAATCTATTTTCTGGATTTCTTTCGTATTTGCTAATAATTATGTTCATTTTTACTACTATTTTACCTGTAATTCCTCTCTGGAATACTTCTAACCTTAATAATGAAAACATTATTTTGGAACAACAAGAGGCTAGCGCCTATTATATTAGTGCTAATTGGATAAATCAGCCTGTTATAGTTGATGGGAATATCACTTCCCTGCAAGAATGGAGTGATGCGACTGTTCTAAATTTGTGGTCTCCCAAATACTCCTTAAATGCTACACTTTATTTTAAGAACAATGCAACTCACTTAGCAATTCTTTGTGATGCGTATGGTGATGAGACTCAAGACACAGTAGGTCCTGCTTTGGATCAACTAGATCACTTGGATATGGGATTTGACACAGGAAATGATGATACTCAAACAGATGCACAAGAAGATTCCTTCTCATTACTCGCGAATGGAACCGTCCTTCAATGGGAGTACAATAGCACTGCCAGCGATTATAGTCAAGTAGCTTTGGATAATGTGGCTGGGGGTGTAACCTTTACGGCGAGTGCTCTTAATACAAATAATCACGAAATTTATGAATTTTTAATTAGTCTTAACACTATTTACGCAAATGCGGGTGAAAAAGTTGGGCTTACAAGTCCTTTTATAAACTTACTCACCCTTGGATGGCCTTATGACTCTGCAGGGCAATTTAATACATACCCCCTCACTGCAACTTACTCAGACCTAACTTCTTGGGGCACCTTGAAATTAGCTGAACAATCACCTACTGCTACTATAACGGGACTAGGTGATAATTTAACAGTTCAATTCCATTGTGAAAATAATGGCACTACTTCGGGGCGCACCGAGAGCTCAGACTTCAACGTATCTATCCCTAGTGGGAATTGGAATCAAAATTGGGTGGATATCGATTTAACTAATATCTATGCACCAAACGATACTGACCAAATTGAAGATGCTTCTGCCTCCTCTGTTTTTGAAGAGCTCAGTCCAGCACATGCTCAATCATTCCGTGTTAATGCGAGCTGTTTATTACAGAATTTCACAGTACAACTCTGGCCTAGCACAGATAGTGATGATCCAGAAGATATCCTTGTACGGGTCTATCCTGCGATTGATAGCAGCGGAACTCCAAAACCAGCTGGTTCACTTTTGACCGGTTGGCTATTCAGCCAAGCCATTGAGCTGACAGAAACTCCCGGGTGGACTTATTTAACCTTTAATACCTCGGACTTATTCTTAAACATATCAGCCACTTATGATAAGACCTTTTTCATTATGCTGTTTGAAGATCCTGGTAGCTTTCAAAATGCTGTTATTTACTGGAAAAAGTGGAATGATCCCTCAGTTGGAATCAGTAATGATAGTAAGGATGAAGCTTATTTATGGGAGTCATCGGGGACAAACTGGGCTGCTGTTACATCAGCTTTCGATATGGATATGAAAGTGGCGATAGCTCCCCTCTCCAATACACCTTTACCATCTCAAGTTGGAATAAAAATTAATGGATCTATTGTGACTGATAATGGTATCGGTCAGGGCAAATGGAATTCGAGCCAAATTTTCACAGGCAGTAATGTTCTCTTTGATGTTCAATCGAATTGGACGATTACTTATGATGTTGATTGGGGTACTAGTTATGAACTGACTGGTGTTGGAACTGTTGATTATCAGGCGGGACTGGCAGCGTTGGTCGATTGGAACGTAACTACCTCCATTACCTTCCCAACAACATTTCATTCCTTAGAGATTAATATGTCCATTCCACTTGACTGGAACGCAAGTTCCCCTACGGTATTAAATGGGAGCAGTCTACCAGCTCTTGGAACTTATCTTCCTGCCAATTATATCTGGTATCCCTCCCAAGGGATCGTGCAAATAAAAAATATGAGCGAACCTCTAAATTACTGGAGGTTGGATTGTGCTGGATATAATTATTTGACTGGTGTTTCTCTAGAAAAAAGAGTAGGGTTGAGCTATGTAGGAATTTCTCTAGGAGAAACAGTAAATATTACCGATACTCTTCGAATCAATGGAACTGTCGAGGATAATTTAGGTAACCCCATAACAGAGCTTAATTCTGGGAACTTGACGGTTTATACGGCTTCACGGACTGCTCACACTGAGAATAATGTGGATGTAACAAGCGGCATTTTAAGTTTCACCGATTGGCTAATTTCAATGGATACGGACGAACTTGGGGTATACACAATTCGTCTTATCTGGTTCAACGGTCTGGAAGTCGGATTGAATGAAACTACAATCCAGGTGGTGATACCAACTGATGCTATTAAAATAATGCCTACTGAACAATACTTTTTCATTGGAGCAGGGGTTAATGAAATCAATGTCACAATCCTATACAATTGCACGTATTGGGCACAGCGAGGCGGTATTTCAAATGTCAATGCCTCATTTCGAGTTTGGAACTATTCGACCATGTGGTGGGATTGGACTAATTTAGATCAAGAGGCTGTAGAATTTGGATATTACAACTACACCTTTGATTATTCCTCATGGACAAATGGTACCTACACAGTTCAAATTAATTTGAACAAAACTGGATATCAATCTCAAGAAATCAACTATACAGTTTTTCTCGTATTTAATACGGGTATAGAACTCGTAGCACCTCCATCAAATCAAATAACATACGATTATCCTGATAACCTGACAATCCAAGTGAATTATACTAAGGCAACTGGCGAAGAAATACTGACAGCTAGTGTATTATTGACTATCAATGGTAGTGCCCCCTTGGCTTTAAGCGTTGTTAGCGATTTATACGTAATCCAATTAAATAGTACTGATTATGGCGTTGGATTTTATAACATCACCATAACTGCATCCTTATTAGGATACTTCACTCAGCAAATAAACATCAATTGGACCATCCAAGCAGCTACAACTAATTATATCCTCTTTGTGAATGGCACTTATGTTCTAGTTGGGGACTTTTGGGACTTCCATTATAATGATGTAATGAATATTTCAATCTTTTACAATGATACAGTACATGGTGTACCAATAACAGGAGCACCTCTCAATTTAACACTTCTTGGGGTCGGTATCCAAGCCATTACAAATCAAGCCAATGGCTGGTATAATTGGATTATCAACACTTCAACCAGATCTGCTGGCCTCTGGAATTTCTCCTTATCAGTTGAGAAGTCAAACTACCAGAATCACACCCAAACTATTGAAATATATACGCGATATAACACAACTCTTGCATGGATTCGGGCGCCCCCAACTTCAGCTCGACCTGGTGACACACTTGGCGGAACGGTGAATCCAATCGAAGTAAATTTCACCCGTTTTGGCATTCCAGTTGCCGGACAGAATATAACATTCAGAATAACCACCGATAATGAAGTGTATAATTACTCTGTAAACACGGCAGCCAATGGATCTGCGAAATTCAATGAAGAATACATTATCAAGTCAGACGTAACAACGTTAAATATAGAAATTATTTATAACGGCAATACTACCTATTTCTCCTCATTAAGAAGCTACTCAATTACTATTATTCCAGGCGGAATCTTGGAACAATATTGGTGGGTGTTCATCCTTCTTGTGGCTCTTGTAGCCGTTGTTGCTATGGTGGTACGGTCTCGGAGGAAAGCAAGAGTAGCGAAAGAGGCAGCGAAGCAGGAGATCCTCACGTCTTTCCAGGATGTGACAAAGATTTTGCACCTTGTGGTCATTCATAAAGGGACGGGCGCAGATATTTTTGATTATAAGATTCAAGAACGGTTGGATCCCACCTTGCTGGCTGGATTTATTCAAGCGGTAAAGGAGTTTGGGAAACAACTAGATCAGGAGGGTCAATAAATGGCGGATGAATATGAACCAGAATATATCCCTTTTGCTGCACCAGTAGCTCCTGAAGATAAAAAGAAGAAAAAGAAGGAAAAAAAGGAAAAGAAGGAAAAACCAAAAAGGGAAGAACCAGTAAGAGAACCCGATCGAGAACCTCCAAAAAAAGGAAAATTTCCTCAAAAAGTCACTGTTGAGCAGATTAAAACCTATACTTGGCAAATGGAACGCTTTCAGATAATGTTAGCGGATAGTGAAGATGTTCTTGTTGCGTTGATGTTGGACTCTGCCCCGTCTGAACCTATTCGGGAAGCTCTTTTAAAGTTCACTTCAGAGTTTGAGAATAAATTTGCAACTGAGATTGAAAACTTTCGTGGAAATGTTCAGTGGTTCAGACCTGCAAACGAAATCGCCGATGACTCATTTAATATGTTTCTAATGCGACCCCAATGCCTCCCACTTTCTCTGGCCGCATTGAAAGAAATCAATCTTACTCCCACTGAATCGAAGGTAGTCCGAATTGCTCAAGAAGTGGCGAAAAAGAGTGGCTATTTCTTCTTAGCTACTTTACTGAATGAGGTTTTACAACGTCATAAAATAGCCCGTGAAGTGGTACTCAAGACTTTTTTCACCCTCCATCGAAAGGGGGCATTTATTCCAATTCACATCCAAGATGTGTCAATAGAAGTCGAAAAGAGGGAATTATGGGAACAGGTTATTTGTGTCGATGGGCTTTCGGGTGAAGAATGCGATATACTTTTAGAAGACTTATTAGAATCTAATGAAGAGAGCAGAATAAGCTTACTTGCCAAGCTCTCTGATTTTAAGAAGAAGCAACGTGGAAATTTACTCCGTGAAGAAGTGGTGAAACGACGCCAAGTTCGCAAGGAACGGGATGTACTATTCAAACAAGTTGATCAGTACCTCAAAGCGAATGATTATAATTCAGTCGTCTATTTATTTGATCAAATCGTCCAACTCTCCCTGCAAATAGGGGAAGACACGGTGGCTCAAGAATTAACGAACCGTGCAGAGGTCTTCCGGACTCAATTAACTCAAATGTCACAGCGGATCCCGGCACTCCGTAGTGCACGGAATGAAGCGTTAAACAATGCGGAAATGCTCGAATTGAGTGGGCGATATGAAGAGGCAGCTGTGCAATTTGAATACGCAGCAAGTGTTTCTAATGAAGTTGGCGAAATAGATAAAGCCAAAGAGTTTATCAGCCAAGCAAATCGCTTAAGAAGTTTATCTGAGTTAGCTAGCCTTCGAGAGAAACTTAGATAAATTGTTTTCAAGGAACCTCAAATTTTCCATTTGGATCTTTCCTCCCTATTTTTTCCGCTATTCTTTTTTGGCAAGCTGAAAGTTTTTAAAAAATCATTCCCTAAAGTATAATGTATATTTTTATCGAAAGCGTAGATTTTATACAATAGAAAAGATTTAGATGAATAGAGGTTGAATCTCATGCCATGGGAGGATTCACGACGAAAAGAACTGGTTTTTAAGAAAACCAATAACAATCAAGAGATTATTTTAAAGTCTGTTGAAGAAGACGATGGACGAACTACTATCAGCTTTGCATTAAAGAGTAATAATTTAATAACGGAAATAGAATCACTTAGCTCAGATGACTGGAAATCGATTTTAGAGTTCCTTACCATTACTAGTACTAAAATTTTCGAGGTAATAAATGAAAAACAAGTAATAATCATTGCCGAACAAGTCGCAGAAGCGGGCGTAGAACCTAGTGCAGCGCCAGTGGCAACACCAATAGCGGAACCTGTAGCAGAACCAATAACAGAGCCAATAGCAGAGTCAGTCACAGAACAAACTAAAGAGCCAACCGTAGAACCTCTCGATGAGCCAGTTGCGGAACCAGTTGCGGAACCAGTTGCGGAACCAGTTGCGGAACCAGTTGCGGAGCCAGTTGCGGAGCCAGTTGCGGAATCGGTTGCTGACACGATCATTGAACCTGAAGGCGAAATGGTTACAGACCAACTCACGAAGGCAGCTGAAGAACTCGCAATGGAATCCAGTATTGAAACAGAGGCAGGACAAACCCCTGAGCCTGCGACCGCTGTAGCTACAGTAAAGTTAGATACAATAGAAGCCGAACCAGTTTTTGATGAAACGTTTGATGAACTTGCTGCTGAATTGGAAAAGGTACCCGAGGTATTTACTCCGGGAGTTCCAGTAGTTCCTTCGGAAGATGTTATTACAGAGATCCCCTCAAAACCTGTAATACAAGAACCAGTTTCTTTGGATGAATCCATATTACAATCGGCAGCAGAAGTGACGAGCGAAAAACTCTCCACAGAAGATAGTTCAGCTACTGAATCAAATGTTTCGTTAACTTCAAAACCCGAACCTATTACTTTTGAACCTATAATCCCTGACCAATCTGCTGATGATGTCCCAATTGATTTGGATAATGTATCCGCTCCTCCAACCATTCCTAAAATTTCAGAACCATCACCGCAAGAGCTAGAATCTCTGCTAACCCCCATTCTAAAACCGAAAATAAACTCCATCGAATCGGAGACTTTGGCTACGGAGAACAAGATAGATGAACCTCTAGCCGACCAAACAGACGTTTCTCAGGAAACAGAGGTTGAATCATCAATTCCAGCAACTAATTTGATAGAAGAAGATCACGATGTCGGGGAAGAATTTGAAATTCCTCAAGAACCAGTTATGTTGAATAAAGCCGACGAATTACTAAGCACAGATGAAAAAGAAGCGAAAATTATTGCTGCTATGGAGGAAGTCGCCGCTTTAATGCCGCCAGGTCCTGCAAAAAAGTTTGTTGAAGAAATGATGCTAAAACGCACAACAGCTGTTAATGAAAATCATCCCCGGATTCCGCAAATCAACCCAGAAACCGAAAACAACTAAAAAAAAGAGTTATAATAAAAAAAATATTTAAAAACTGCTACAATATTCCAGTCGATGTTGTAAACTGACCCACTGATTGTCAACCCATGCCTGCAGCTGTTTTATTTCGTCATCACTAATCTTCCTAAATCGACCTTGTAGTTTAATGTACTCCTCGATGGGTTTCCTTTTTTCTTTGTCCAAAAGCTTTTTACTGGGACCTGAGAGAGTCAGTACTCCATTTTCAATTTCATAGAGGACCCACATCCCTGTTTGAACTGCTGTCCGGCCTATTTCAATTGTGAGTTCCGCTGGGAATCTCCACCCCGGAGCACATGGCGCAAGCGTATGGATATATTTAGTTCCTTGAATAGATTTGGCTTTTTTAGCCTTATTATAGAGGTCAAGAGGGTACGCTGCACAGGCTGTCGCTACATATGGAATCCCATGTGCTGCCATTATCATAGGTACATTCTTTTTATGTTCCTTCTTTCCAGTGGGGGTTGTTGTGGTCCATGCCCCAAGGGGAGTACCACCACTTCTTTGGGTGCCTGTATTCATGTAGGCTTCGTTATCATAACAAACATAGATAATATTTGTTCCTCGTTCTGCTGCCCCTGATAATCCTTGGATGCCGATATCAATTGTTCCACCATCTCCACCATAGACAAGAACCGTCACGTCTTCAAATGAGGGGTCTCTTTTTTTCCGGGCTGCAAATCCAGCTGCGATACCAGTGGCTGCCGCCGCACCTGCAGCGAAAGCCATATTGAGGTAGGGGACTGCCGCGGCGGCTTTTGGATAAAGTCCAATTGTAACGTTAAAACAGCTTGCTGGTGTAACAACGACTGTTCGCTTTCCCAAAGCTTTTAGAATCCAGCGAAGCGATAGTTCTCCGCCACAACCTGCACAACTCGAATTACCTTTAAGGAAGTATTCTTCTCCTGCAACAGGATCTATTACCAATTCTTTTAATTTCGCCATATCTTTCACTCCTATTTATGTAATCCTGATAGAATAAGGTTTGTTTTTATTTCATTCGTTTCTGCCATTTCGACTGCCGTCTTAAGTACCTCCATTTGATCTTCCACCCTGACATCCCTTCCCCCTATTCCAGCAATTACTGGTAGGACATAGGGTTGTTTTGGATGTTGATAGAAGACCGCCTTCAAATCGACGGAGGCGATACCACCTGTAAGACCAAACGCCATACTCCGTTCCATTACTGGAAAGATACGAATTCGTTTTCCTAATTCCTGAAATTGTTCCGTTGGAAAGGGTTTAAAGCATCTAAGTTTAATTGCTCCAACCTTATAACCTTGCTCTCGTAAATTATCCACAGCGACTTTGGCTTGATCAGCTATGCACCCAATCGAAACTAATGCTACCTCTGTATCATCACATTTATACTTTTCAATGAGGTCTCCATGCCAAATTCCAAATTTCTTTTTATATTCCTTAGCTACGTCTATAATTACTTGCTTGGCGTTTTCCTGCGCCTTTTGGATTAAATAACGGTATTCGTAGTACCAGGTGTCCGGTGTAACGTTAGGACCTCCCGGACTCTGTAGATTACCGTGTGTAATTGGTCGATCTGGATCAAGGTAGAAATGGGGCCATCCATTTTCTGGAACTTCAGGTAAAAATTCATCGATCAAGCTTTGGTCTGGCATGTGTACTGGTTGCTGTGTATGGGACATTATGAATCCGCCTAAACATACGAATGCAGGGAGAAATACATTTTCATTCTCACAGATTTTATACATTTGAATATGTGTATCAAAGATTTCTTGATGGTTCGAGGTGAAGAAAATCATCCAACCTGTATCGCGTTGAGCCATCACATCTTGATGATCCGCCCAAATATTCCATGGAGGTGCGACTCCGCGGTTTGCGATTCCCATTACGATTGGGAGGCGCGCACCAGCTGCCCAGTGCAACATCTCATGCATATAAAATATTCCTTGACCGCTTGTAGCCGAGTACGTCCGGGCACCCGTATAAGCAGCTCCAATTAGCGATGCCATTACGCTGTGTTCACTTTCTACTCTTACATACTCTGAAGCTAATTTCCCTTCTTCCACAAAATCGGAAAGTTTCTCAACAATCGTGGTTTGAGGGGTTATGGGATAAGCTGAAATAACATTTACTCTTGCGTACCGCGCACCCCATGCACATGCACTATTGCCTGAAATTATTCGATCTGCTTCATCAATCATTAATTTTTGTTGTGTCATTCTTATTTCTCTCCTTCAGGTGCTTTTTTTTCCTCGCGCACTTGCTCAATGGCCTTTTTTGGACACTCATGAACACAAATCAAACACCCTTTACAGTAATCTAGATCGATTACAGGGTATCCCTCCTCATCGATATCAATAACCGCCTCGGGACAATACATCCAACAGATATAACATCGATTACATTTTTCCTTATCGATTTTTGGTACAAATGTTCTCCAATCACCAGTTGCGCCTATACTTCCATAATTCGGTAAAGAAAGCGGTACTGGGGGAAGATCATCAATACTAGTGTGGGTTTCAATTTCTTTCCATTTCCAATATTTTTTCTTTGCCATTGTTTTCTTCTCCTTCAAATTCTATTTGATCATATCATAAGCCTTTTTAGCTGCTTCAACATTTTTATCCGCCCACTTTCCTGGCCATTCTTCCCTAATACTCTCTGCAACAGTTTCAAAGTCAAGAATCCCTGTTATTTTCGCGAACGCTCCTAACATTGGAGCATTAATAACTGGAGTTCCAGCGACTTCTAACCCTATTTTAATTGATATCCCCGTTGCGTCGATTGATTTAATCTTATACCCATTTTCACCTTTCATATCCTCAGGGGAATTCACGAGAAGGATGCTCCCTTCTTTTAATCCAGCGGTAACCATTCCTTTATAAACCCAGAGTAAGGTGTGGTCCATTAAAATAACAATATCTGGTTCATAAATCTGTGAATGAAGTCGAACTTCATCCTTCGATAGGCGTGTGAATGCTTTAATCGGAGCTCCTCTCCGCTCTGCACCAATCCAAGGTATCGATTGCACGCCTTTAAACCCTTGTTTGTAGGCAGCTTTCGCTAGCAGGTTTGCCGCGGTAATAGTTCCTTGGCCACCTCGACCGTGCCATCTTATTTCAATCAATTTCTTATCTTTTGCCATTTTTAATCTCCAACTTTTTAGTTCTATAGCACTATCCCTCATGATCGTTAATGTTACAAGAGCTATCTTAAAAAATTCAGGTTTTTTCTCCGCCCCCGTAACATTTCCGTACATTACAGGGGCTTTAAACAATGATAATAATAAGGACGAGGACAACGATTAAAAGTACAAGAAGAGCACTCATGGATTTCTGCGTTTTTTCAATTGTCACATTCTCTTTAACGGTCTTCATATACTTCGGCTCAAATATATCGTTGTCTAGTAAGATATTATCACAGTCACATATAACTATAGACTTAGAATAAGAAATTCTCTGTCACAATAAAAATTTTTCCATAAACCAGTAAAGTAACTGGTTTTCTCATTTAATATATTGCTGTTAATATGTCAAATTAACTTCTGACCATTCTTTTTTTTTCAATATCAAACAAGCTCAAAATGAATCCGCTCAATTCCTCCAATTTTCAACCCTTTTTCTCCCCATAATACGATCCGATTCCCGAATATATCATAATACAAATTAGTATCAACCTTTACAATTTTCTTTGTCCCCTGGGGGAATTGCCATATCACATAACAATCATATTCCAATTCCTCCTCATCCGTTTCCGTTTCATATTTATTAATTCCTGTTTGAAAATCTCCCTTAAAAGTGATAGTCCATATAATAAACGGATTTTGAGGTCGGCCTCTATATTGAATATCACAAAACTCAACTTTTGGATATACTACCACCCCATTCACTTTATTCGTTTCTTCTTCCAAATAACCTTGCATATTCAACCACAATTTTCGAATTTCCTCTAAGAATTCTTCCCGTTTCAAATTTGAATAATATTCATCTGGGTCTGTGTAATCGTATTGTAGCAATTGGTGGAATTCTCCATCTTCAGATATACTAAAAAATGAAGAAGCATGGATAGGAACAACCTTCTCGTCGGATTTCATTTAGATCATACTTTTAAACTCTGTTACTAAAATGATCATAATACAAATCTACTCTTTATTAGATTTTGTATTGGCGTTGGAAGAGAAGCCAGAATTTGAGATTGTTCTGAATACCTTCCAAGCACCGTCTGGGGATTGTCAATGACTTTTTAGGTGAGTTCAAAACCCTGTTCGATTTTTGAAAAAGATGCAAAAACATGTTTGAGGAGAGGGGATAACTGGGGAAAAGTATAAATTTTTTAAAATTCTCTGAAATCCGGATATAGCCACTTGTTCACGTAGTGAGGACCGTAAATCGGTAAATTTGGTTTTCTTTCGATGACATTCTTTCAAAACCATCCGTTTCATATTAGTATGGTTAGTATTGCAAATCAACTCAGGTTATTTTAAGACTTAAATTCTTTCTGGCGGAGTACCGGGTGTCTTCATCTCGTCGTTCTTACATAAACATATGTATAGATGTCCATATTTCTGGTAACAGATTATGCAAATCGGAATGATTAAAGGAGGATCTGTTAAGGATTTGGAAGCATAATTTATTTCTTCCCCTCCGAACTCATCTTCCAGGTGTGAGAGTTCTTGATCTGCTTCCTTATCCAAGTCGTGGTCATCTACAGACGTTCCAGCGTAAATTTCACCAACTTGGTCGATTTCAGCCATCGCAGCGTCGGATTCAGCAGCAACCCGCTCGGCTTTTTCTATACTGACATCTTTTTGGATACTCTTCATTTCGACTAAACCCATTTTGATTGTATCGTCGAGACTTTTTACATCGTTTGCTTGGTCAATCATAGTTATCCTATTGTGAAGGCGGTCAGAATACTCGATGTATCGCTCAGCGTATTTATTTAGCAGTATCCACTTTTTTAGGTGTTGTTTTGCAGCCGGTTTATTGACAATTCGATAGTACTGCTTCGCTTTATAGTAATCCATTTGCGCTCTTTTTTTGAACGCGCGTTCTCGTAATTCTAACTTACTGATCATCTGTCGAAGTCGTGCAATTGTGGACTCCTTCTCCTTTTGCTTGTGTTCGGGGAGGATTTTCTTCGTATCCGGCAATTCATCCCTTCCAACTACTAATCCTAGTAGTCTTTTCAACAATTTAAACATTTTAAATCAACTCACTTCTTTATCTACTACGAACCAAGAAACTTGAGGATTATTTTATTTAAATCGAGGTACTGGAACCCCGCCGACTACCAGGTGATCCCTGTGCGGCATCGGCGGGCCTAGAGTTCAGATCCCATTGAGCTTTTTTTGTTAGGAAGTGTTCCCCCTCAAGAAACCAAACCACATTGCCGAGTTTGGGCTCATCCTCGTGGTCGCGCGGAACTTACACACCGGCGCCATAGAGTACATCAACCGCAGTCAATACGGGCTAAAAATGCTTGTAGAATGACTGAAGGAGACCAGTACCAGATCCTTTGTTGGATAATTCAAATTTCGAAACCTCCGTGGAATATTTTTAAACTTCGAAAGCATCAACTTAAACTCCAAAACCCCATCTTTTCGTAGTTTAAACTAACTCTCATGGGTGTGAGGGGAGAAATACGCGAAAGCCAACCATGGATTTAAATAGATCGAACGCGTATACTTCTCTGACTTTAGAGATGAACGTACCTTTTGGGATTCTGACGATGCTTACTACGACTATTTTTCGCTTGCACCCCTCTGCAGCGCAAGTATCCAAGCTCAACGAGATCTTCACCATTTACAACCAGGTCAAACGGAAAGGGTACAATCTCCTCTTCAAGGGCGAGCTTCAGATTCAACGGAAATTGATGCAAGCATGTCATAATAACCCCTACGTAAATACGATTCTAATAGAGAACAAGACGAAGTTGAAGCAGCAGCAGACATGGCTGAAGAAAAATGGAAAATATTTGAAGCATAAAATTGAAGTCGTCAAGGGGACGATTAACCGAGCAAAAGATCGAGATCCGAGAGATCGAAGGTTGCAAGGATTGTACGCGCGTCTATCCTCATTAGAATATAGGTTAAGGAATCTAAAGTTGAGACCAATCGTATTTGGGACGAAACACCTATTTCGTGAACGGGTTCGAAAGAAGGTCTCACGGGATGCTTTCAGGATCCAACGGGATGCATCCTTCGGGTGCATTGGAAAGGCGCAACAAGGACTGAAGAACCTCAACTTGAAGATCTTACCCACAAAATACGTGAAAGTGCGGACATTCAGTAAAAAAACAGGAAATAAATGGCTACTAATCCCGTTATTGGTGAATAGGAAACAATCATCCATTTTTCGGGAGATTTTACAAGTAGATAAATACACAGTCGTTGTCAAACGGAAAGTAATGAAGGGAGAAATTCGATATTACGCTCACATATCTTACGCGACCCCCGTCTCAGCAATCCAGCACAGCTTTGTAAATGGGGCGATCGGATTGGATTTCAATCATAACTTCCTCGCCTTGGTGAATGTAGATTGTGCGGGACAGTTTTTAAGCTATCAAACCATCGGATTTCGGAATTTACACTCCTACCGGAAAGGGCGACGGGATGATTACGCGAGCTTCAAGCTCGATAAAGTGGTAAATTATTGTTTGAATAAGGGGAAGGGATTGGTTATTGAAGATCTCTCCTTTAACTTATCTTTTTCATATAATAAGAACCGGAATCGTAAATTAAATCAATTAAAAACCTCAATGCTCCCTTTATTGGAGCGCAAATGCGCCCGGTATGGGATTGCGGTGAAAAAAGTGCATCCGGCATACACCTCAATCATTGGAGTATTGAAATATGCATGGTCATATAACTTATCCGATCACATTTTAGCAAGTTATGTGATAGCGCGAAGAGGTCTTGGGTTCATGGAAGACCTTCCAGCCTGTTATAAGCGGGTGCTCGCACAAGTCGGGGGCGTTCTAAAACCCCGTTTGAAACCGAGCAGTCCCTACTATCAATGGGCGCAACTCTACGACCTTTTCAAGCAATACTGGGTAACACCCTTCAGATCTCCAGATCCTATGACTAACCTCAAGAGGAACCTCTTGATCGTCCTCGACGCTACGCTGGATGGTTTGAACCCAACACTGGGCGTACCGCCTGATAACCTTAGGGCGGGTCTACTCGCATATGGGTAGATAGAGAATCAGCATAAAACTATAAATTTATATAGTTTTATAATTGATTAGAAGGTTAAATGGTGTGATTCTTATGGAATTAAAGGTTACAAAAGAATACAGTGAAATAGTAAATCTTTTAGAAACCTTGGAAAAAAACATCGATACCGAAATTGATGTGATGCAGGAGGAATCCAAAACAACATTTTCCTTAGATATTACAAAGGAAATTGTGCAATACGCAACAGACCTAGTAAAAATGAAGATATCGATATTTTTCAAGGACGCAATTCAAGATTTCGACCGTTTCACTATAATACTCGATTGTTCGGAAGTTGAACTTAACATGAGCGAAGTTGAGGCGATAATTCGGCGAGTTGCCCGGCAAATGAAAAATAATATTCCTGAAGGTGCAGATCCCGAAAACATCCAAATTGAACTGAAAAAATATTTGAGAAAATTGATATGCAGAATCCCTTCAAAATGGACTAAACCTGTTGTACAAAAGTTTTTAACACGTTTCGAGGAAACTTTAAGTCAATTAGGAGTTATCGTTAGTTAATTCCACGCTTACCTTTAATTTATCCCCATCCTGCAAATTTAACTTCTTTCGAAGAAACTCTGGGCTAATTATTTCCAGAATATTGTCTCCATAATGCGTACGCTTGATTAATAAAAGTGCTCCTGGTAATGAGTCATTTATCTTTATTCGAAAGCACTTTACTGCTCCAAAAGTCCTACTCTGATCTTTAAATCCTTCAATTCTAACACCTGAGTAGGAATCCGACTCCAAAACTCTTCTAATCTGTAAATCGGGTTGCTTTATTAGTCTAATATTAAGAGTTCCAGCATAAGGTGCAAAGCCCAATTTCTCCTCAAATTGGTCCCTATACCCCTTCTGTGTTACATAATACGCTCCTTCTCCCATCCCTGAAAAAACTTCTCCTTCTAGATTCAATTCCCGTGGTTGTTTTGAAAATATACTATTTAATAGAAGGAAAATTTTATGAAGCATCTCTAAGCCTTTATTAGTAATCTTTATTGACTGTCCTTTATGGGATATTATCCGGGTTATTAATTCTTTTCTTTCTAAATCTTTCAATCTCCTCGATGCCGTCTGTTGTGAGGCTCCAATCTTTTCCGCAAACTCGATTGACGAAATTTCAATTATTTCATATGCCCCTAAATTTGCTAGAGTGAATAAAGAAAACCACAATGACTCCGACATAGATGCACTTCCTTTTGATGAAATTTATAAATACCTTATAAAAATCTTATACCTGTCAAAACCTTCCAATTAGTTATAAAAAGCTATAAAATCCGATAAAAAGTTATAACTTTCTATGCCAATGCTCCATCTACCCGCATGCGGATGCGGGAAGACCCGCCCTAAGGTTATCAGGCGGTACGCCCGTCGCCGGGTTCAAGCCATCCAGCACGGTATCGAGGGCTACCAAGAGATTTCTCTTGAAGTTGGTTGCTGGGTCTGGAGACCGGAAGGGAGTTACCCCGTAGTGCTTGAAAAGGTCGTAGAGTTGCGCCCACTGATAGTAGGGACTGCTCGGGTTCAAACGGGGTTTTAGAACGCCCCCGACTTGTGCGAGCA
>JAEOSY010000305.1 GCA_016840125.1 Candidatus Helarchaeota archaeon
CTCTCCGGAAAACTCAGCCCCTATTATAGGGTTTTTTGGCCTTAAAAGACCGGTGAAAAATCTGGTAAAAAACGGGGCACCCTTACGCGTCATGATGTCCGATAGTCCTACTGTTGCCGCATGTATTCTTATCAATACTTCATTGTCCTTGGGCGTAGGTTTTGACACCTCCTTGAGCTGAAGAACATCGGGGGGGCCATATCTTTCATATACAATCGCTTTCATGAGTCTCCTCCAGATTTACTTTGATGCGATCATTTTCAGACTAGTTTACGACAATACATCCTGCAAGCTGACAAAATCTAACAGGTTGATAACCAAGTCTCATAATGCAATATCTCCACTTAGATTTATTATACATTCAGAAATGAATTACAGTACTGTGTTTCTCCCTGAAAGAATGAAAACATTTTCGATCTCAGATTCCACCCGCGGAATATTGAGGTACCAATGATAAGGAAGGCCAGAGGCTAAAAGTGAACATAGGGGGGTAACAATAAAATTGAATAGTGCTGATCCTTGGTGTCAGGTACCGATGATGCTGACGCATCATTTAGGGTATTGGTCGGGCACCAGGGAGCAGGGTGCAGGCGTCGTGCACCTGTATCCTGCCAACAATTAGCACGGTAAACCTCAACCCGTCTTTAGGAGGCGGGCTTTTTTGTTTTATAGGAGTGAACCATATGATCAAAGTCCACATTCTTGATCGCTGTAAGCATTGTGATAGGCAAGCTTATCTACCCATCGGTGAAGCTGAGAGCTATACAGGCGAGAAGTATATGCAATATGAGCCATGCCCTCAGTGTCAAGGTAGTTGCAGCATGCCAGATGGATCAGACTAGATGAGTTCGCAGACCTTATGGAAAGAGCTATTTCTTTTGAGCCTGATTACGAAGAGCTTCAATGCCATGAGCCAATCAACCAATATCAGGATTCCCACGAATCCCCTGGTGTTTAGGTGTCTCATCTAACCCATTCAAGGGCGATCTCAATCGACGGAGGTCTCCCATTTTAACTTCTTAGGAGATTAAAACATGCTATTCAAACACGGACATATTGTAGCAAACCCAGGAGTAATGGCTACTGCTGAGAAGGGTGTCGATTTGCTGGAGTGTCTGCAAGGGCATCTAGATGGCGATTGGGGCGACCTGGATGAGTACGATTTTGGTGGTCAAAAAAGAGAGAAAATCAAGCGGGCTCTCACCGGCGCCTGTATTATTACTGCCAATTTTCGAAACTCCCATACTCAACCCCCACCCGTCTCGTTACCAGTAGTAGGTGACACCCCCGCCCAACGTTGGCGGATGTTGTTTGTTTAATGTTGTTGGTGGAGCACTCGTGAAAATGACACCCCCATCAATAACCCGTGCAGGAAAAAAGAAAATTAATTTCCCAAAAAATGGTTCCAAAGTGAAACCATTAAAAAGGTCTTGTTTTACCCTTCAAGGGAGGACGAGAAATACACAAATATGATTATTAAGGTACGGATTGTGGTAAATGTGTTATACTTGTAAAATCATGCAGCTCTCGCGTGAAATCCAAGTACAGAGGAGTTTAGAATGTCAAATTGGGTAAATAAATTTGATGTAATTCATGAATATATGGTAATTAAGGATACACGATTGTTTAATTATGAGAAAACAATCGAAGCGGTTAATTATGAGGGAGAAATCGAAAAGCGCCCGGATATGGAACCAGTTTTCCCCGCGGTAACCAAAAAGAAGGGTGAACTTCTGCGACTCTCTACCAAACATGAATTAGGCATGGGTATCGATAATGCGATTAGAAGTGCCGATGACGATGACGAGTTTTTTAGATACGTTACGGATGATCCTTCGAATGGAGACGCGGCTAATCTATATGTGAAAGTGCAGGGTTCTGATGACTCTTTTGATCTTGAGATTGTCACAACCGGGATATCTTACACTGTGATAGATGGGGACAATTTATCCAAGATTTCCATGGAGATAAATGGATCTGCGAGAAATCGTGAAGTTGAGGAGATTTACCAGATAAACAAACGAATTATCGGGAATGATAAAAACCTTATTCATCCAGGGCAAATACTATTGATTCCAGTCGATTTCGGCTCCCATTGATGTAGATCAAAAACCAGTATCACTAGCTATTGACGTTTGAAAATCCCCATTTACTGGGAGTGCTCAACGCGGTATTAAACATAGTTGTGGTTATCGCTGAAGCGCCAGGGATATAATCCAGCAGTTCCCCGCTGATGGTTATTCTCCATAATGGTTGTTGAGATTTCTCAACAACTTGGCTCAGCTGTTCCTTTTTTGCTCGCTTCCTCCATTCCCCGGCGTGTTACGCCACCCCTTACCAGACTTCCCCACCACGTTCTCTCACGTTAAATTTATAGGTTCTCTGTTGGGCTGACTTCTGCTGTAATAATCGCTCTGATACCAATCCGCCACCCACTCAGACACATTGCCAGCCATGTCCATAATCTCGTATGGGCTTCTTCCACCCGGATAGCTGCCCACATGGGAGGTGTCGCCCATACAGTAATGGTGGAAGTAACGGGAGTACATGTAGTTCAACCGCGTACACGTTGTGTCGTCATTCCCCCTTGGGTACATTCGTGTGTCACTGCTGCCCCGTGCCGCTTTCTCCCAATCCGCTTCAGTGGGTAAGCGCATACCTGCCCAGGAACAGTAATCCTCGGCATCGTACCACGAGATGTAGATTACCGGGAAGTTTGCGTAAGTGGGGTTGTCGTAGTAAGAGTTGCGGGTGCACGAGAAGTCATTAGCAGGCGGGTCGCATTTCCCATCCGCCACGCACCTCGCATACTGGGCGTTAGTGACCTCATACCTGTCGATATAATATGAATCCACCTAGACGGTGTGCAATGGTTGCTCGTCGCTAGAGCAATCCTCGGTGGGATTGCTGCAATCGCCCCCATCTCGAACTCTCCCGCCGGGATGAGTACTATTTCTCCAGGGTTGACCACCCAATTTGTTGTTGTAGGCGTTGGTGTGTTGGTAGTGGTTGGCAAGCGGGCTAAATGGATCAGTCTCGTTGAGTTCGCAGACCTCATGGAGCGTGCGATTTCGTTTGAACCTAATTACCAGGAGTTTGCAACTCACAAGCCTATCAGCCAATATCAGGATAGCTTTGAGGCTGCTGGTATCTAAACCCATCCAATTGCACCAAATTGCACCAAACTATTGCCCCACTCTAGGCGAGTAAAGGCTTCATCCCCACATATAGACCCCAATTGAATAAAAAAACCCCCATTACAGGGGGTAAAAGAGTGGGCGGAAGCGGACCTGTTCCGAACCGCCATCCCCATGATTTTCAAGCGAAAACCATCAATGGGGGTTAAGAGTCACGAAGAATTTATCTGTTCTGAATGATAGTTTTGACCTTAGGATTCGTCAAGTGACGCTGGCGGTACCTATCTACAAACATTTCTTACCAACCACCACGCGCGCCTCGTATTGGTCCTCTCTAAAGCAACGATGGTGCTGGATGGTGCTCCCAACCATCGAATCCGATCTATACATGCCCAATTTAGGCGAGAAACCGGGTGCACTGCTGCACCCGGCAGTCCTGTTACCGTTTTTCGAGATCAACTACTCTCCCCAAACAGCACGCAAATTCTCCCCCGTGTCAGAAAAATAATCTTGTGAAAAGACCGCTTTCCCCCTACGTACTGTTGCCACCGTCACACCGCTATTATGAAATTTCAATCCATCACGATTTACTACATCTACTTCATATTCAATAGCGACGA
>JAEOSY010000306.1 GCA_016840125.1 Candidatus Helarchaeota archaeon
CTAAATACAAATTTTCGTATGGTTGCTTCAAACCAGGGTCTAATGCATCGTAAGTCGTTATTTCAACTTTTGCATCAAGATAAGTCTTCACCAAACTCTGGATTCCATCCCGTTGGTTTTCATCAAAATGATCTCGATTCATTAATGAAGTCAAACAATCTTGAAATATATTTGCATTTTGTGATAGCCATTCGTTATCGCCGGTATATTTCCAATACATGGCAGCAATCAATATCCAATTCGTAAGTTCTTCCTGGGTCATATAATGTTCTTGTTCATAATCTGACCTACCTGGTTCCGTGAAATTGGTATACCTGCCAATATCATGATTAAAGGAAATACCGCCAGGATAAAGATCAGAATTCCTCGCAGGCTTTCTTACTTCGTCATAATAACTATAGCGCGTACGGAATAAATTAAGCTCATTTTTAACAGTCCAGGGATGCATCCTGAGTTCATAAAATACCATATCTACAGCCAGATCCAAAGTATTCAAATATTGAAAATCGCCTTCGGAAATGACCCATAAATCACCGATGTCTGAATCAAGATAAGCAGAATTTGCCATATAAGTGCGTGTCGAATGAGCCACCAAAAATTGACGTGCCGGACTGAGACCAGAATTGAGCAGCTTCTGGTCCATCTTTTTACAATATCGTTTTACCTGGTCTGCGTGGTTAAAAGCAAACTCAGCAACTTGTAAATGATCAGAAAAATAATTAACATAATTATACTGCGAACCAATTCCTGTACTAATATTTCCATCGTTATAATGAACTGTTACAAAATATAGACTATCTTTTGAAGCCGGTGGAATTTCAAAAATAAAACCCCCGCTTTTCCAACCACTCGTCTGATCATTATATACGAAATATTTCAAAATATCTTCATACTTGACGCGCTGTAAATCACAATTAGCCTGACCGGTCATTCCAATAAGATAACAATTCTCCGATTTTGAAGTACGAAAATGATATCCTTTAAACCATTCGTTACCTGATTCAACAAGGACATTATCGTAAATTGAAGATTGAAAGCCGAATAAAATCTCTGTTGCTTTCGATTGAGATGTATGATCCCATTTAATCTCAAATATTTGCACAGGGCAAAAAATCAGTTTTTTTTGCTCACTATTTAATTCATCAATATCTGGCATCTGCCACAATGGAGAGTAGACAGTAAGAGAAAAATCCTGAGTTTCCCAGGTGTCGCTGCACAAGCGTAACCGACGAATGACTTCATTATCCTGGTAAAAATGAGAGCTACTATAGTCTTCTTTATCATGAATGAATGGCAATATTTTCGCACCAGTCTGATCGGATTTATAGGCGATATACACGTCATAAGAAGGCGGTATCGATCTTTTCGTCATAAAGCCACCGCCCCGGTCTTTCATGCCAAAGACAAAAGAGCTCCATGAACCTACGGGACTATGATCGGCATTTACCCATTTATAATCTTCCTCGTAAGATAGATTACTTTCGCTGGTAAAACTTGATGTACAAAATAAAAAGCAAAATAAGGATGTTAAAATGAATTTAGAATAAAATGAGGTTTTCATTATTCCCCCTATTAGTTTTAAGGTCAGGAACTAAAGCCTGAATGTTACTATTGAGGAGTCATGATTATAGCCATTTCCTAAGTGGTCAATATTATAATTACAGTGACGTATTTAAAGCTTGATTTTAAAAATATATTTATGTATAATATGGCATATACTACTCTAATAATTGAGGGAATATATGCCAAGAAAAAGCCCTTACACAATTGTGCTGTCCGATGATGAACGAAAAGAACTTGAGAAAATTGCAAGCCAATATACGTCACCATATTATCTAGTTGTCCGAGCGAAATCTGTCTTGATGGCCGCTCAAGGCCTAGAAAATAAAACAATCGGGGAGCGCTTAAGCTTGCCACGACAAATTGTAAGCAAGTGGAGAAAAAGATTTTTCGAAGAACGCCTTGATGGAATAACGGATAGACCACGTACCGGACGTCCGTCCGTTTTTTTTCCCTAAGGTTGTTATACAAATCAAAGCATTGGCCTGTGAACTGCCCTTTGAAAAAAAGATACCATTGTCCCGCCTTAGCACAAATGAGATTGCTGCAGAGGCTGTTAACCGGGGAATCGTTGCTCAAATTAGTGGTTCGACCATCTGGCGCTGGCTGCATGAAGATGCTATCAAACCTTGGCAATATCGTAGTTGGATATTTCCACGAGATCCACAATTTGAGCATAAAGCTGGGCGTGTACTGGATCTGTACCAAGGAATTTGGGAAGGAGTTAAATTGCAACCTGATGAATTCGTTCTCAGTGCTGACGAAAAGACGAGTATCCAAGTCAGACATCGAAAACATGCGACCCTTCCCCCGATACATGGCGATTGCATGAAAATTGAATTTGAATATGAACGGTGCGGTTCTTTGGCGTATATAGCTGCTTGGGACGTTAATCGTGCCAAAATTTTCGGAAACTGTGAAATGAAATCTGGCATCGTACCTTTTGATCGCTTGGTAAGCGATGTGATGAAGCAAGAGCCTTATCGCTCTGCCAAACGAGTATTCTGGATTGTTGACAATGGTTCTTCTCACAGGGGACAATCCTCTATTGATAGATTAGAAACTAGATGGTCGAATTTAGTTTTGGTACATTTACCAGTTCATGCAAGTTGGCTGAATCAAATAGAAATCTATTTTTCAATTATACAGCGAAAAGTTTTAACTCCAAATTATTTTTCATCCATTAATGAATTGGCTCAGACGATTATTAATTTCCAGAAGAGATACCAAAAAATAGCCAAGCCATTTAAATGGAAATTTACAAAAGATAAATTAAATGCAATGTTAACCAAGCTTTCAGACAAGTCTATTCCAATGGCAAAAGCTGCGTAATAATACGTCACCGAACTTTTGAAATAGACCACTTAGTAATTTGACATTGGTATACGCATCATTTTTTTAAAATGAATCATC
>JAEOSY010000307.1 GCA_016840125.1 Candidatus Helarchaeota archaeon
GACAACCAGGTGGCGATAAGGCGGCAAAGGTTAATATTGAAGCGATCAAGAAAACGGGAGCAAAAATAGTAGTCACGTCATGTGCGGGATGTTATAGGACGATGACTGTAGATTGGCCAAAAATAACTGGTGGCGACTTACCATTCAAAGTCACCTTTATCTCCGATTACCTGTGGGGTTTAATTCAAGATGGAAAAATTGAATTCAACGAATACCCAATCAAAGTTACTTACCATGATCCATGTCACCTTGGTCGGCATTCTAACGTCTACGATTCGCCTCGAAATATTCTTAAAGCGATACCTGAACTGGAATTAATCGAAATGAAACGGAATAAGGGGAATGCTTGGTGTTGCGGCGCGGGTGGTGGAGTAAAATCGGCGTTTAAGGATTGGTCGGTTGAAGTTGCCGATGAACGTGTAAAGGAAGCCGAGGAAACCGGAGCTGAATATTTAACATCGACATGTCCGTTCTGTAACCGGAATTTAAGCGATTCGGTTGCCTCGATGGGATCAAAATTAAAAGTAGTTGATATTGTAGAAATAGTAAGAGATAAGATGAAATAAATTTACGAGATGATTTTATGTCTGTAATAGATGTATTTGAGAAAGCAAACAACTCATTACCAAACAAGTGGATGGAAGATTGGATAAAACAAGGAAATAAAATTTTAGGATACACCTGTTCCTATATTCCGGAGGAAGTGATGGACGCGATCAATGTGATGCCAATCCGGCTACGACCTATTGGTGCAAGGGATACTGGATTAGCTGATGCATACATGTCGCGATTAAATTGCACGTATACTCGTTATATGTTAGATGTTGCACTGGATAACAAGCTGGATTTCATGGAAGGTCTAGTTTGTTTTAATTCCTGTGATCATGTCAGGCGCATGTACGACAATTTAAAATGGAAAGTAAAGTTGCCCTTCTATCATTTCTTGAGCATACCACACCATGCCGATGAGGATGCAATCAAGTGGTTTAGAAAAGAGATAATGAACTTTAAATTTCACATGGAGAACCATTTTAAGAAAAAAATCGAGGCATCGGAGCTTGCTCGTGCAATTAAAGAATATAATGAATTCCGGACACTAACTCAACAATTAAATGATTTGCGTAAGATAGATAACCCTGTAGTTACCGGGGAAGAAGTACTGAAGGCGAACCTTGCTTCGGTTTCAATGAGAAAAAGCCAGTATAACGATTATCTTAAGAAATTTTTGGAAGAATGTAAAGATAGATCGGGGATTGGTGGACGAGTCCGACTCTTGATTGCTGGTAGTCAGATAGATGACCCGGAATACATTAAAATCATCGAGGATCAGGGCGGGTTAGTGGTCACTGACATGAACTGTCTTGGTACCAAGTATTCTGAAGGATTAATCCAAGAGACTGGAGACCCGTATGAGAACCTCGCGCGACGATATTTATCGAAAAACCCCTGTCCACGGATGATTGACGAAATTACAGACCATAAAGCGCGATTAAAACATATGAAACGATTAATAAAAGAATATAGCGTGGACGGCGTCATTTTCCAAAAAATAATAATGTGTGATTTCCATGCAGGTGATAATTACCTATTCATTCAAGAATTAGACGATTTAGGAGTACCCACGCTCGATTTAGAACGAGAATATCTCCTCTCCGGTGTGGGACAACTTAAAACACGAATCCAAGCATTCATGGAAGTATTAGCCTGAGGAGATATAATGAGCAAACTTAAGCCAATAATAGATATTCCTCCAGGAACAAAAACTCTATGGCATACTCTAGCCGAGTACCTAGGTAACGCACATGAAATGTTCAAAGGAATGGCGGATGGAATGAAACAACCGATTATAGACCGTGGTTATCCCGAGCTTGCTGATGGTGTCTATTTAATGGCATCAATTATGAAAAATAGTGCTGCTTACTTAAACGAATATGAACGGGCTAAGGCTCAAGGTAAAACCATGACGTTATACAATTTTTGTGTTCCTCCAGAATTATTCTACATGATGGATAATTATCCGATATGCCAAGAATTTGGGTCCGTTGCTCTAGCACTGGCAAGTATCGGATCGATCATAACAGATTACATCGATCTCGCTGAAGAAGCTGGGATATCAACTCACGAATGTAATGCGCAGAAAGTATGGCTCGGAGCGTTATTAAAAGGCGAAGCTCTCAAACCCGACGCCATTGTTTATGCATCACAACCATGTGATTCGACTAATATTCAATATCAAATAATGCAATCTTGGTACGATATCCCCACATTTACCTTGGATATTCCTTACTGGAGTCATGAATCCGAGAACTCATATCACGACGAGAGCGTCGTGCCGTACATGGCAGGGCAATTAAAGAAATTAATGGGATTTTTAGAAAAAGTATCGGGTAAAAAAGCCGATGATGAAAAATTAAAAAGCGTTTTAATGGAATCTAATAAAGCACGGGAATATATTTTAGAAAGTTATGAGTACATGAAACACAAGCCCTGTCCGCTTACTAGCTTGACACCATTAATTAGTTACGCAACATTGCTCACATCTGCGGGATTACCGGTTGCGACCGAGTATTGTAAAATGGTCAGGGATTTTGCAAAAAAAGCAGTCAAAAGGGGAATCGGGGCTATTGATTTATTTTCCGGAGGAAAAAAAGAAGAAAAAATCAGGATTTTCTGGTCGTACATCCCGATATTTCATGACTATCTGCTTTTTGAATGGATGGAGAAGAAACTTGGAGCCCAGGTAATTTTTGATATGTTGGGTTACCAGATAGCCAAGCCGGTGGATTTATCCAGTGAAGAGGCAATGTTTGCAGACTTGGGAAAAACAGTATTGGACACACCGATGGCGAGACAATCACGAGGTCCGATCGAGTTCTATTCTGATGATGCCATCCGAATAGTTAAAGAATATAAAATTGATTGTATGATATACGCAGGACATGTTGGATGTAAACACGGTTGGGGTGGTGCTCGAATGGTTCATGATCTCGTGAAAGAAGAAACTGGAGTTCCATCTTTGTTGTTTGAGGTGGATTCGATGGATCCGCGAGTCGTAAGATCAAGGGAATTTAAGAAAAAAATTAGACTCTTTATTGAAGGACAACAATAAATGAATAAGGGATATTTTTTTTCATTTTATTCTCTCTTTTTTTAAAAAGACGAGATCAAGCATTCATGGAAGTATTAGTTTGAGGTAATATGATGCGTAAAATTAAACCAATAGTAGATCTTGCTCCTGGAACAAAAACTCTATGGCATACTCTAGCCGAGTACATGAGTCGTGCCCGTGAAATCTTCGGACAGATGGTGGATGGAATGAAAAAATCAACGGTAGACCGTGGTTATCCCGAGCTCACAGATGGTTTCGACATACAGGGATTAATGGCGGAAAATGTATATAAATATTTAAGCGAATTTGAATTGGCTAAGGCTCAAGGTAAAACCGTGACGTTATACAATTTTTGTATTGCTCCAGAAATATTCAACATTATGGATACTTATCCGTTATGCCAAGAAATTGGGTCCATTGCTCTATCACTGGCAAATATCGGATCGGTCATGACGCAATACATCGATC
>JAEOSY010000308.1 GCA_016840125.1 Candidatus Helarchaeota archaeon
CCACTACTTGATCTACAATCAACTCACGACATTCATGTCAAGGCGCCAGGAGATTCGCTGCGGCAATGCGGCGTCTCACGTCGTGACGCTTAGCAGGGTGTCGAGTGAGCAGGTTCGCTCGGAGCTTGGGATCTCTGATCACAAAATCCGGACGATCCCCGCGCCAGTGAACGTTCATCAGTACGTTCCAGGAGCGCCGCGCATTAGACCTCGACCGTATATCTTGAGTGTCGCTCGCCTCGAGAGGCGTAAAGATTTTCCCTCCCTTTTGCGAGCCTTCCGGGTGGTGGTTCAGGATGGCGGCGACATAGAACTTAGGATCGTCGGATCGGGGCCGGATGCTGCTGACCTTCAGCAGCTAGCGAATCGACTGGATTTAAAGGATCACGTGACATTCCTGGGTGAGCTCCCTCAGAACTCACAAGAGCTCATGGATGAGTATCGCGGAGCGAGTCTCTTCACCCTGGCGTCCAGGCAGGAAGGTCTCGGCATCGTATTCCTGGAAGCAATGGCCTGTGGCGTCCCCGTCGTGACGACCGATTCCGGGGGCTCTGCAGACCCCGTTGCCCACGGCCATACAGGATTTCTCGTTCCCGTGGGTGATTGGAAAACACTGGCCTCTCGGATTCTGAAGGTACTCAAAGAGCCAGGTCTGGGGAAGAGGATGGGAGCAATGGGCAGGGAGAGGGCGGTTGCCGAGTATAGCTTCCAGGTGTTCAACGAACGGATGGACTCGGTATTGGCAGAGGCTTTCGGAGTAATGCCGTCCGCGCAGTCGGACACCTAATGTTCCGTCGCCCTAAAAGTGACTCACAGTGCAGTGCAAGGTTATCGAAACGACCCTGAAGAGCATGGCCGTAAATTCTATCCAGGTAAATACCTTAATCTATTCTAAATAGGAATATTGAATTAAACGATTAAGATAAAATTAGTGTAATATAGATGATAAAACTACCAAGATTAATCATTTATTCAAACAACTGGCAAAGCGGAAAGGTTTGAGTCTTCACAGTGAGTGGTTAATATCTGGTGAGGTCTCACTAAACTATGATTCAGTTGAGAAAGATATCGTTGATGATTGTAGCCTAACTGGTTATTTTCATTAATAACAACTGCTAAGATTTTTAAATTTGATCATATTATGGAAGAATTGAGAAAACAATTTATAAAAGCAATTGGTTTATACTTTCCTTTCGAAGTAGGAAAGAGAACAATAGTAAGGCGTTATGTCAAAAAAATATTGAATGGATCGGTAAAATGTAAGCCGGATAAAATAATAGTGAACCGGAATGGTCTGAAATATGATTTGAGTATGTGTGAGGAGATAGATCTTTGGTTGTATTTCACGGGTTGGTGGGAGAAAGCAGATTGTCAAGTTGCTATTAAATCATTAACTAAAAATTGCACAATTTTCGATGTTGGTGCAAATATAGGGTCCTTTGCACTATTGGCTGGGAAAAAAATAGAAGCTAAAGGAAAGGTTTTTGCCTTTGAACCGAATCAAAACACATTATCGAAACTTAAAAGGAATATCGCAATAAACGATTTTGATAACATTTCTGTAATAAACAAAGCCTTGTCGGATAAAATTGGAGAAGCTCAATTATTTCTTCCAAAATCTGGTAAAGCAGGTGCGGCGAGTCTTCACAATGAGTGGTTAAAATCAGGTGGTCATTTAGCTGGCAATGATTCTTATAATTCAATTCCTATTTCTACTGTTACTTTAGATAATTTTTGCCGTGATAATAATATCGATAATCTCGACTTTATTAAAATAGACGTTGAAGGATCCGAGCCGGCGGTTCTGCTTGGGGGTCAAAAAACCCTAAAAAGTCTCAAATCACGGTTAATGCTTGAATACAATGAGAAAGCTCTTTTGGCTGCTGGCTGGAAAGGTGCACATTTTTTAGAGCTAATTTGGGATATGGGATATCGTACTTTCAAGAGAAAACTTCTAACAACTACTTTATACCCAGTTACTTCTGAACAACATATTAGTGGTGACTGTAACTTACATTGTATACCAAAAAGAGATTAGACAAGAGTAATTGAATCATTAAATAATTGATAAGAGGAGATTTGAGAATGCTAACCTTAGTTACTGGAAGCAGCGGCCTAATTGGTTCCGAGGCAGTGGAGTTTTTTGACAATATGGGATTTGATATTATTGGTGTTGATAACAACATGCGGGCTGATTTTTTTGGGAAACAAGGTGATACCAGTTGGAATTGCAAACGATTAGCATCTGTTTGTAAAAATTTTACCCACGTGGAATTAGATATAAGAGATAGGGTATCAATTAAAAAGCTGTTTAAAACTTACCCATTTGAATTAATTATTCATGCAGCTGCACAACCGAGTCACGATTTAGCTGCTAAACGACCATTTGATGATTTCGACGTAAACGCTGTTGGAACTTTGAATCTATTAGAGGCGTATCGTAAAATTAGGCCTGACTCAGTTTTTATTTTATTAAGTACCAACAAAGTTTACG
>JAEOSY010000309.1 GCA_016840125.1 Candidatus Helarchaeota archaeon
GGATTGATTTGTTGGGGGATCCATTCAAATGGAATATAGCCAGTCCATTCATCTTGACTATTAGATCCATTGAGAAGAAGAACTCCCTTAAAATAACCATCGCTATCTTTAAGAGTGCCTGATGCATTGCGAACCGGGTATTTCGCAGTTGGAAATATGCCAATATCCCCCTGGACGCTTCCAAATATAAAGTTTTGACCTGGACCATCAAAAGCACGTAAGGCATTCTGAAATTCGGTAACATTCCGGGCATGAGTCATCTTCCAAATTGCTAGAAAAATACCAGGCTCATCGTCAAATCCCGTCCACTTGATTGAAACTGCTTTATTTTGGTAAGTAGTATCTGGATAGATAGGACAAAGAAAATCATCGTCGGGATTATAATCATGTTTAGTATAATTAATGGTCATTATGTAATCGGACTGCCCGTTGACTTTTATTACCTCAGTATGAGTTTCGATTTTACGCCAGCTATTATTGAATAGATAGTATTCGCCATCAGGACTCAATGTTTCGACATAAAAGTCCAAGCAATCGATTGCTGTGATGGTTGCAGACCAACCAACAAAATTATTCATGCCAATTTCACATAGTGGTGTACCTGGGAACGCCACCCCGTACAATGATTCCCCCGTAATAGTATTCACGTAATGAAATTCCCACCAAACTGATGGGATCATAAGCATTAAGTGGGGATCACCACAGAGAATGGGGTAGCCCGTTGTTGTGAGAGACCCATTCACTACCCAATTATTGCTGCATCCACCAAATTCTTGAATCCAAGACGTTATTTTGCCGTAACTACTTTCTAGAGCTAATTTTGCCATAGTGGCTTTTAGCGATAAATCCTCTTCCGGTTGAGAGGATCCTTTCACTAGAGGTTCTCCCGTGTCAGCGGGTGTTGAGAAATTTGGGATGACAGGCACTTCGAAGGGATAGGGCTCGAATGGCATTAATTCAAATAATTCATCTTTTCCAAACGCATCGGCGAGTCTAGTTGTTGTTAAATCCCAATCCTCAAACGATAGCAAATAGGTCATGAATTTAGCCATAGCGCAAATATCTTCGGGGGTATAATCTTGGGGAGTAATTCCTAAATATAAATATTCCATCGGTAAGTTATTTGGGGAAATATCTTGAATATAGCGATTAATCCCATCGCAAAATCGCTGTATTAAATATGCGACTAAATCGGCGTCTGGATCTGAATGATTCTGTAGGGCAGCCCACATCGCTTTTCCAAGCCGCTCAAATCCGAGGAACCTAGCCTCCTTATCCGCATCCAGAAACTCCGGACCCATTATCTCTGATATTTGCCCTTTCACGTAGCGGCGTTGTATATCCATTGAAAATAATCGATCCTGGGCTTGAACATATCCAATAGCAAATGCGAAATCTGCTTCGGAGGCAACATAGATGTGTGGAATTCCCATATGATCCCTATAAACTGTAACTTGGCTTCCTAATGAAGAATCTTTCACTTCCATATATTCTGGGTAGTAAGCTTGGTTAGAGGAGTTCCAAATCCCACCAACCGGGGAGATTAAGTTCCCTAAACCCGTAATAATCAAGGTAACAATAAATAATGTGCTCAATCCTGCAACAATACCTTCCTTTACTTTCACATTCATTGAAATCAGATCCTAATTTGGTTTGTGTGATAACTAAAATGAAAAACTCAAATAAATTGATTTATAACTTTGGCAGATTAAGGGTTTAAAGCATTTCCATAAAAGCTTCAAGTCGAGTCCAGAGCTGAGCTTCGGAATAATTTCTATCATCTACGTAATCTTTATGATTCTAACATTATTCTAACATTTTATAGGTAGTTGAAGAAAAAACGATAAAAATAAAAATTGGGAGGTTGTAAATGGTAAAAAACGCTAGGTTTTTAAAATTTATAAAAGGGTTATGGCCATTGGCCACATTTCCGAAAAAATCAAAAACTATTGCTAGAATACTAAGTGTTTTAAATAATAGTAAAATTACTAATAGAATTTTAAATTCTCGACTTGCAGTAAGTTTGCCCGAAATTCCCTCCATCTTCACGGACTTCCTTCCTCCCTTCCTTAAAGGAGTGGCGAGCCTTCCTCACTTCCTTCAAGGGGCATCTGTAAGTAGTCAAACAAATGATATGATTGTGTATTATCTACCCAACAATGAGGTTATTACTATAAATGAAACAATTGAAAAACCTCCAGATACAGTATTGCCCACTCAAATTTTAGATAATATTATCGATAAGGCAGAACATTTCTATCTATTGAATGTATGTTTTTGCCGTTTTTTTAATAATTGTAAAGATTATCCAACAGATGTTGGATGTTTGTTTGTGGGTGAATCTGTTTTATCGATTGCGCCCACTCATCTAGGTCGTCTTGTTAGTAGGGACGAAGCCCGCGCCCACGTAAAGAAAGCTCGTGATAGGGGGCTTGTTCATATGATTGGAAAAACCTTTCCTGAGTCATACTTTTTAGAAGTCGATGATGATAAACTCCTTACAGTTTGTAACTGTTGTCCTTGTTGTTGCACCATCAGTCTTTTTGAGTATTTCCCTAAGGAAATTGGTAAACTCTGCAGAAAATTACCTGGTGTTACTGTGAAAGTGGATAAAGATAAGTGTGTTGGCTGTAAGACTTGCACTAAAGATGTCTGCTTTGTTAATGCCATTCATGTCATTAAAGGTAAAGCAATTATTGACCAGGATTATTGTAAAGCATGCGGAAGATGTATTGTTGCTTGTCCAAAAAAAGCAATTAATATCTCAATTAATGATGATAAATATTCCAAAAAAGCGATGAGAGAAATAGAAAGGCGTCTTCAATTATGGCCTCCCGAGGCCACAAATTCCTCAAATGACATTAGGAGTGCAACGTCCTGATTTTAAAAATAAACAAACTTATGAAAAAGAGGATTTTGATTGGAATATCCTGCAGATAGTCGATATATCACGCTTGAAGATGTAGACATGGATGTAGAGCAAGCATTAGATGGAACACTTTCGAATTTCACAAAAGAATCAACAAACAAATTAAAAAAAATATCGGTATAAGAAGATAAAATAAAATTTATTTGATTTCTAGGGCGAAAAATCATGAGGAGAAAAAATAAAATAAAAAAAATTCGGACAATCTGTCATTGTTGGAGCTGTCCTTCATATGATGGTGTAGTAGCAACAGTAGATGTTGAAAACAATAAAATTTTGAAGATAGAAGGTGATAAAAAGCATCCACGAAGTAAAGGATATGTTTGTGAAAAGGGTAAACGAGATTGGCAAGTAATTTATCATGAAAAGAGATTTTTATCACCCCTTTTAAAAACTGAAAATGGATTTAAGGAAATTTCATGGGATAAAGCATATGAAATAGCATCCGAAAAAATTGGCTCAATTATTAAGAAATATGGAGCAAAATCTATATGTTCAACAATGGCGGATTGGCCTTCAATAGCAATGTTTATGAAGACTATTGGTAGCCCAAACTCCATGACTAACCGTGATTTATGTCAGGGAACAGCAGAAACTGCTGATCCTTTAACATATGGAGAAGTTCTTTCAATTTATCGTAGTTCACAGGATTTTAAAAATTCAAAATGTATTTTCTTAGTTGGAACCAATCTTCCGCATTCTTCGGGAGGGCAGTGGCAAGATGTAAAATCTGCACTCAAGAAAGGAGCAAAATTAATTGTAGTTGATCCACGTAAGAGTGAAGCTGCAAATTCAGCAGATTTATATCTGCAAATCAGACCAGGAACGGATGGTGCTCTCGCGCTTGCAATGATCAATGTAATTATTAATGAATCACTTTATGATAAGAAATTCGTTGAAAAATATTGCATAGGATTTGATAGGTTATCCAATCATGTTCAACAATATACACCAGAGTGGGCTTCAAAAATTACTTCAATTGATGAAGATGATATAAAAGCAGCCGCAAGAATGTATGCAACAAATGGACCTTCAAGCTATAGAGGTAATATTGGGGTATGTCAACATTCAAATTCTACCCAAACTTGTCGTGCTTTTGCAATTCTTATTTCAATATGTGGGTATATAGATGTTAAGGGGGGGAATAGATTACCACAAGGTCCTCCTAGTAGAAGAGATTATGTAATGGGTAATCCATTGGAAATTACCAAAGTATCTGAAGATGTTGAAAACCAAACCATGGGAATTGAAAAATTTCCACTTTGGGCAGGTCCAGAGGCAGTAATGAGAAGACCACATAATCCTTCGATAATTGATGGCATGTTAGATAAATCTACATATCCAATTAAAGGGTGGATTGTATTTTGGAATAATCCAGTTATGGCTTATGCAAGCTCACAAAAAGTGATAAAAGCAATTAAGAATCTTGATTTTTTAATGGTCATGGCTTATAATCCAAATGCCACATCAGATATGGCAGATTTAATCCTCCCCATTAAACATCTTTATGAATTTAACTTTATATGTGCGAGTTCTTACGGAAGTTGGGTAAAGGCCATGCCTAAACTGGTTGAGGCCCCAGAAAATTGTAGAGACTCATTTCAAATATTACATGATATCGCAGACATTCTTGTAAAAAAAGGAATAATAAAGGAAAACTTAATGCCGTGGAAAAATGCTGAAGAATTTACAAAATGGATTGGTGGAAGTGGTATAATTTTTAATTATAGAACTTTAAAGTGGATAGGATTATTAAAATGGAGACCAAAATATAAAAAATATAAAAAACATGGTTTTAAAACACCTTCTAAAAAGGTGGAATTATATTCATCAAGATTGGAAAAATTTGGATATCCTCCACTTCCAATATATGAAGAATGTGGTGAAAATGCAATATCTAAACCAAAAATTGGTCAAAAGTTTCCCTTATATCTTACATCTAGAAGATTACCAAATTATTATCTTACAAGAAGTGCTGACTATTCTTGGGTCAAAAAAGTTGGAGAATATCCAGAATTACTCATTCATCCAAATACAGCTCAAAAACGTGAAATTATGTCAGGAGATATCGTGGAGATATGCACAAATTACGGAATCATAACTCATAAAGCAAAAATTTCTAAAAAAATTAGAGAGGACACTGTTTGTGGGGTTTATGGGTGGAGTTTTCCTGAGAAAAAGGGTAATGAAGAAGAATATTTAGAATCAAATATTAATTTTGTATGTTCTTTTTATCCTCCATATGATCCAGTTATCGGAATCAATTGTGTTCAAGGAGTTATGTGTGAAGTAAGAAAAAAACATAGTTAAAATACTAAAAAAAATAATGAAATAACTACTGAAAGATATAGAGATAACAAAATAGCTCTAATAGAAAAGAGAAAACATTTAGAGTATTCACGGGACAAAATTGAAATTGAAAAAATCTTGAAAAAGGACAAAATAATGAAAAAAATTGAAAAAAACATGAGAAAGTTTAAATTATTTAAAAAATGAATACCAAAAAAGTTGGTGCTCCATTCTTTTCTTTCTCATTTATTAAAAATTGCTTTATCTATCGATATCGCAGCTATCCTTCCATCAGCTACAGACTGCACTACAGTTCCTGCTCCACGGATTATGTCTCCGCCAGCATAGATATTATCTTTTACTTTCATTGTTTCTGGCTCTACAGTTAATAATCCCGTTTTCCCAAACTCTTTCTCTAAATGCTTTGCCAAGTTAGATTCTATATCTTGACCAACTGCCATTACAACATAATCAAATTCAAATTCTTTTTCATTCTCATTATTATATTCTGGAGCGAATTTTCCTTTGTTGTCGAAAACTGTAGTGCATTCAACAAAACAAACCTTATCTTCCGAAATTTCCTTAGGACCATATGAATTAAAAATCTCGATACCGCATTCTAACAGCTCCTCCACTTCCGACTTCAAGGCTGGCATTTCATCCCGTTTTTCTAGACAAACAAGAGTAATTTGATCTAATCCACTTTCTCTCGCTACGAGGGCTGCATCCGCTGCAACTGAGCCTCCCCCAATAATGAGTATTTTTCCTTGAGCAC
>JAEOSY010000310.1 GCA_016840125.1 Candidatus Helarchaeota archaeon
GCACAACCAATTACCGATAAACTTGTTGAATTGGGGTTAGAAAATATTGAGGGATCTATAAGACAAGCTTTTACCAATGGTGGGGATATAGACGCTAGGGAGCGAATGGCATTAGGTTCATTACTTGGAGGTATCTGTTTAGCGAATGCAGGTCTAGGGGGAATCCATGGTTTTGCTTCTCCAATTGGTGCTATGTTTCCTATTCCACATGGAACAATTTGTGCAGCTTTCTTACCACTTGTAGTAGAAATTAATATGCGTGAATTATGGAATAGAGATCCAAACGATCCGATTCTGAAAAAATATGCGAAAATTGCTGAACTATTAACAAATACGAAGTTTGACACTTCTGCTCAAGCATTTTGTGCACTATCAGAATATTTATATGATCTCTCAGACTTTTTTGGATCCTTTCCTTTAGGGAAATATGGTGTTTCTTCCGATGACTTTCCTTTAATTATAGAAAAAGCTCAAAAAGCCTCAAGTATGCGTTATAATCCAATCACACTACAACCCTCTGTATTAAAGGAAATACTAGAAAAAGCAGTTTGAAGGTATTGCTAAACAATAAGTTATGTCAAAATAAAATTATACTAGATAATTTGCTTTGCAATCCTAGTCTTTATGATATGTGAGTTGAAGAATAATAACCAGTAAGTCTATGGTCTTATCAAAAATTAATAAAGCCTGTCCTGATTTTTTAGCACCAATGACTCGATTTACTAATCTTCCGTTCCGTCTTTTATGTAAAAAATATGGTTGTGATATCGTAGTAACGGAAATGACATCTGCTGCTGCCCTCTGTTATATTAACAAGCAAAGAAAGGGAGATATTAGTTTTTTAAATTCTATTCCCGATGAACAACCTGTAGGTATTCAGTTATATGGGCGAGATCCGAAAACATTTAGGAATTCAATTCATTATATTCAAAAATTAGAGCGATTTTCATTTATTGACATTAATGCAGGTTGTCCCGCCATTAATGTCCGGAAACAAGGGGCAGGGGCGCTTCTTCTCAGAGATATTGATAAATTAAGGGAGATTATCGAAACGTGTACATCTGTTTCTGATTTACCAGTTTCTCTTAAAATCCGCTTAGGTTGGAGTAGAACGAAGGATGTTTCGGAAGAGGTCATAAAAATTGCAGAAAAAGAATCTGTTGATTTCGTCACTATTCATGGTCGCTATGGTGTAGATAAATATAATATTCCTGCTGATTGGAGTCGAATTTACGACATCAAAAAGCAATTTGATATTCCTATTATTGGAAACGGCGATATAAACTCAACTCAAGAAATTAAAAGGTTAAAGGATACTCACTCTGTCGATGGCCTGATGATTGGTCGTGCAGCCCGTGGTAATCCAAAAATTTTCTCATTAAGTGATGTTGTAGATGAAAATGGAATACAGAAAAATGAATTACCTTCCGAATTCTTTGAATATTTAGATTTGGTGAAAAGTTATTGTCCTTCCCTTCCCTATCACTACGTTAAACGAATGACTGTTTATTTTAGCAAAAAAGTGGTTAATTCTTCTGTATTCCGGAGAGAACTTCAAAAGACAAAAAAAATTGAAGAGTTAATGAATTTAATTAATAAAATATATTAATTAGAAATGGTTATAATCCATAATATGGGAATAGAGTCTCTTTTACTTCATTTATAACTTGTTGAGTAATTGATTCAATTAAAACCTTGTCTCTCCCTTCAATTACAACTTCAGGATCTGTAAAACTTGTAGGGACATCCATTGTCCATTCTTTCTTACAGTATTTTATCCAATCCTCAGGAACTTCATTTTGTAATTGTTCTTCAATCCCTGCAATTATAGAGAAGATTGTTACCCATCCTATTGCTGTATTAAAAGGATTATACCCTCCACCCCCTCCTAGTACAATTTTACCTTTTGCAGTTTCATTAGTTAATTCTAGGACTTTATAAGCGAGTTTCCGATAAAGGTTATTTGTAAGCTGGATACGAGTAAGAGGATCTTGGTAATGGGTGTCGGTTCCA
>JAEOSY010000311.1 GCA_016840125.1 Candidatus Helarchaeota archaeon
ACACAAAGCAGAACGAAATTCATTCGTTTGCCCAGTACAGATATATTGCTGTTTAATGCCACCATTTACCGAAAAACACCTCAGAGACAATAAAAAATAATCATCTATATATTTTCAACACATAATTGAATGATTTATTAATTTAACGATAAGATTTAAAAGGAATTTTATTTTTAGAAAAGTTTTCGTCTTTGAAGAAATTAAATAGACTCAATCTATTCTTAAAATTGAAGAAAATTGGAATTTAAACATCTAATGGGTTCGCGTACGTCTTTTAACAAGGACAAGCAACACAAGAGGTAGGATAAAAATAAAGAGCAGATAAGTCGATTCAAAGCCTGCTGGACTTGGGAGGATTTGCCATTTTCATTTCTTTGATCCCTTCGATAAGAAGATACCTCAAATCTTTTAAGATCTCGTTCATAAGAAGTTTTCTAGTAAATGGTGAAATATGATGAATTATTCGGTCAATTTCGATTTCCCAGTTGGTTACCATTCGATTCACACAAATACTCATTTCAATTTTCAAATGAATAGGTGGGTCTCCCTTGGTTACGCACGACTTCAAGATTTCCAAAAGGTGGCTCCTAAGATTAATACTTTCAATGATTGGAAAAAATATTTGATCGAGCTTGCCGAAGAAGCAAAGGCTGAAAATCGATTAATTAATGCTGCGTTTTATTACCGTGCCGCGGAATTTTTTCTTGCCCCCTCAGATCCTGATAAACTAGTTGTATATGATAAATTCAGTGAACTCTTCTATTCCGTGTTCCAAGATGATCAGGTCACAAGATCTACAATACCTTATGAGAATGGGTTTCTACCCGTGCTTCATTTTAACCCTGATATGAGTAAAGGGGTGATTGTAATTCATGGTGGTCTTGATTCTTTTATTGAAGAATTTTACACAGTAGCTCTCTACTTAATGAAGAATCGATACGAAGTCATTATGTTTGAAGGACCTGGTCAAGGGGCTGCTCTTCGAAAACATAACCTATTTATGACTTATCAATGGGAGAAACCTGTGAGGACTATTCTGGACTCCTTCCAAGTCGATGATGTTACTCTAATTGGGATTTCATTAGGTGGGTATTTAGCTCCTCGAGCAGCTGCGTTTGAAGAGCGAATAAATCGAGTTATTGCGTATGATGTCTATGTTTATGACCATTTTAACAAATCTGGATTTGTCGGAAAGTTGCTGACCAAAATATTCTTTAAGACACCATCGTTGTATAATCGTTTAGTCTATTCAATAACGATGAAGAGCCTGATTGCAAATTGGGTCATAAACCAATGGATGTATATTACAAACAAGAATTCACCTGCGGAATGGGGTAAGCAATTAATTAATTATTCTGTTGCGAATATTGCATCTCAAATTACCCAAGATGTATTACTTTTAGCGGGTAAAGAAGATCATATGGTCCCCTTAAAGAATTATAATCTTTATATGAAGGGGTTGACAAATGCAAGGTCTGTGAGTGGTAGAGTATTCACAAAAGAAGAACACGGGCAAAATCATTGCCAAGTAGGGAATATCAAATTAGTTATAGATGAAATATTAGATTGGATCCAAGGTAAAACAAACTGATTGTCGACTTGCTAATATTCTTACAAGTTAAAGCCCCTAATATCAAATTTCAAACGAATACGGAGATAATAACTAATTTTGATGAGTTATAGTACTCCACATTTAGCAGCTTAGGAGGACTAAACTAGGCTTTTTTCCGAATAACTTCCTTATATTGCTCAATTACCTCCCCTAGAGTCAAAAAGGCCTTATTGACGTTATGTCCTGTAAGAGCCGAGGTATCAAAGTAGGGGACCGGAAGATCCAGAGTTTCACCGATCGCTTTTGCCAAAGCTCGTCCATGTTTCTCGGTTTGACAGTCGGGAAATTGCTCCCGAAGATCAGTTTTATTTCCCAATAACACTACCGGAATTTTTTGACGTTTCGAATGCTTCAAACATTCTCTAATCCAACGACTACTATTCTCAAAGCTGCTTTTTCGGGTCACATCAACAACAAGAATCGCTCCATGCACCCCCCGGTAGTACACACGTCGAACAGATTCTAAACTGGTTTGTCCTGCCAAATCCCAGATTTGG
>JAEOSY010000312.1 GCA_016840125.1 Candidatus Helarchaeota archaeon
CAATATACAATTTTGGAGATTGAAAAGAATGAAGACAACTAGAATATCTTTAGGTTTCTTACTAGCGCTATTTGTTATAATGATAGTACCATTAACGATGGTAATAGCGACACCTACAAATACTGAAGCTAATATAACTGTGAATTTTTCGATTCAAACTTCTGCAGAACCAACGAATGTAGTTATTAATGAAGTACTTTTTGATGATGCCTTATCCGGTGATAAGGGAGAGTATGTAGAACTCTACAATCCGACTCAAAATGAAATTGACATTACAAATTGGACTATCACAGATCTAGATCCAACGCACACTACAGAAGGTGTATTTAGATTTCCAAATAATTCAAGTATCCGTGCAAGAGGCTTTATTGTAATCTTTCAGGAGATTGTTCCCGGACAACTTATTACACCTGCTGAGGTTCAAGAAAATGGACTTGTCCAGATTTTTGAAACCAGAACGGGGGGAGACACTGATGATCCGAACGTAGAAGATATGCCACGAGTAACGGGGAATTTTGATCTACAATTAGCCAATAGCGGCGATGAGGTTTATCTACGAGATGATGATGGGACTCTGATCGATGCTATGTCTTATGGTCCGAGCCCAACTACATCAGGTATCCCTGTAGGAAGTCGATTAATATTGAATGATGGCGGAGGAGCTTGGAATGGTTCTTCCGTAGAGCGTGTTTGGAATAGCCATGCATGGGCATATGATGGATACGGAAATGCCATCAAAATGCCGCCTAGTCCCGGAGAAATAACTGGGGAAACGCCAACATATGAAGGTGAAGACCCATGGGGTTCGGATTTACCAGACGATATCGTTATAAATGAGGTATATTTTGGACCACAGCAAACAGATTTATTCATGGGTGATCAAGGACTTGTATCGTGGCAGTTAAACCAGTTTATCGAGATTTACAATCCGACAGACCATAACATCAACATTACTGGGTGGACTATAGAAGATGATGATGGGATTCAGTGGGAATTCCTTGAAGGTAAGCATGCAGATGAACTTGGAGATTCAGATATGCTGGTTATCTGGCCGGATCGCAATGACGAGGATGCAAACAGCACTTATATGGATCCTGATGATAATTACAGCCCATGGTGGCAGTTCTGGAATAATGTGGACCAGATGGAAACTTACTATACAGGGGATGATTTCCGCTGGTGGAGAGATTGTGATGACCACGCAACAGGAGATCCGAGTTACGGCAGTCAATATGAGTTACAACCAGCATCAGGTTCTCCTAGCGACGATTTCCATTTGGACAAGAGTGACTATGTGGTCCTCCGTAATTCTACAGGGCATGTAATCGATGTGGTCTGTTGGGGTTCCGATGGGTACACTAATTTGCCAGGGGATGCTAAGCCATTGGTTGAACAATATGAAAATGCCGGGACTAACCATGGAATAGGAGATAATGAAAGTCTAGAACGAATCTGGCAGGAGGCTCTCCCAGTAAATGCTTTCTTGTACGGTCTTGGGACTTACCACCTCCCCACTCCAGGGAAGGTGGTTGGGGATGTTCCAGATGAGATTGAACAGACCTCTGCAACTTGGGAGCATCCTGCAGGGAGCTATGTTGAAGGGGGCTGTGGTCTTGGAATCGGCTTACAGTATACTGCGGCTGCAGCGTCCTCGGTTATGGCGGAAAAATGGTCATCCAATCCGAAAGACCATCTAACAGAGGGGAATTTAACACTATCAGGTGTCGTCTTCTGGCGAGTAACTTCGAACGTCACGCTCAATCCGCTAACTATCAAAGTGTGTTATGGCGATCCCTGGTTTATGGATGAAAACACTTTCAAACTCTATATATGGGATCATCAAACAGATAATTGGACCGATATTTCACTCACACAGAATACGGAAGAAAACAGTATCACCTCATTTGCCACACTTTTGGATCATTCCATCAGTGAGATTTTGTGGATTGGTGTATTTGGCGAAGGTAGTAGTGTCTTTAGTGATATCCCAGGATTCCAGCTTGCATTCATTGTGGTCGGGCTTTTGTGCCTCATGTTTGCATGGCTAAGGTGGAAGGACAAAGAATTTCCCTCACCCCTTTCCTAATTTTTTTTTCTTCAAAATTTATAAATTTTAATTGGTTATTGAACTCATTTTTGAGAAATTTAATTCATACCTCTAGATTAAGCCATTCCTAGAAAAAAATAAAAAAGAAAGAGGAGTATTATACTGGTGGGGGTGGTAACGGAATATTTACGAATAACCCCAAGCCCGCGAGGACTGCAATTAAAATTGAGATAAGGATTATAACTCCCACGTAAATCAGATACTTTAACATTGGATCAGCGTTCATGGTCTTTCTGCCTCATCTTCTTTAATAAATTGAAACTCAATTCATGGATCACCATGAATTGGTTCGTCTTCGAAATAATATTTTTTCTACTATTATTTAATTTTTGCAATTATTACTCTAATTGAAAAAGTTGAATGGCGTGATATTTAGTCAACTATGGGTTAGAAGAGGATAATTATCACTATTGGGTACAATGGAGTGTCGTGAATGATGACTAAGCGTTTAATAGAGAAAGAAATCCTCAAAACTCAGGAGAAGATCATCGAAAACAATCAGAAGATCAAGGACAATATCGAAAAACTCCAAAAACTCTATAAGAAGATCTGTATTATGAGAGTTTAACTTTCAAAAACAGATTATGAAATGTCGTAAATCTATGTTTCACGTCATTTTCCGTCCTTTTTATATTGACCATATAAGAAACGATAAAAATTTTGTGACTCAAAATAATGGAGAACTTTAGGATCTTTTATAAGCTCCTGATAAGGTTTTTTAATCAAATCCCACCGGTTGAGATATTCTTCATATTGACTCTTTTGTTTTGAGAAAGGATTAAAAGCAATTGTGAGTGAAGTGACCTTTTCTTTTGGTATTATATAATGCATGAATCCTTTTTGTGTGTTTAAAACTAGAATAATGAAGTCTGCGAACTTTAGTTCTAAAGGTGATATTGAAAATGTAAATCTCATTATTTTAGAACCTGAACCAGATTTTGATTCCCCTATATTTGAGAATTTAACCTCTAATCTTAAACCAGTCATAGTGACTATATCAAAAAGCCAAAAATGAGGGGTATTTATTGCGTCTATTCCATGTTTAATTAATTCTGATATAACTAGAGATACTCCTAATTTACCTTTCATCATCTTTTTACTTACCATCTTTCCACACTCAACAATTAGGGAAGGAAATCACAGATCCGTTTTACCAAGGTATTTATTGGCCGGCGAAAGTAAAGAGTATTTGGAGGTAACGCGATAACTAAGAGATAATCCGGGGAGTTAGGTTCAATCCAGAACTTGCGAAGATAGACTTTTCGTAATTCTTCGGATATGAGAAGGTCAAGGGGATGATCCTTTAATCCATTACCAAGGTCATTGAAAAGGTACGTCCCTAAGCTTGTTAAGTATTGTAAGTTAATACGAGAATCGCGTTTTTCAGACCGAACGAGTACCTTTCCATTATAGGCAATAGATCCACAGTAATATTTTGCCTTCTCAATGCACTCATCCAAGAGATATTCGAAGATCTCTATTTTCCTATTCCTCTCTTCGGTGACTTGCATAAAGACTCCCTTCAAGTCATATTATTTTTCACTTCAGGAACGGAGCTCGTTAATAGTCTTACCGTACTAGCTAATACTGTTAAATAGTTCTTAAACTCCCCTATCGCTGAACGTAAATAAAGGATTTGTTTTGAGTTTTCGTCACTAATATCTTGATAACTTACTAATTCTTGCTGGAAATCAAAGAGGATTTGATCGAGATCCTCAACTTTCTTTCCCTCTAACCACTTTGGATTGTGATATTTCAGCTTGGCGACAACTGTTTGTAACGTCATTTTCCTTTACCTCATCTTTTTGGAACGAGTTGAACTAGTGGGTATTGTCCCCCTAACCATTGGGTTTAAGTGGTTAAGAAGAGAAACAAAACGAGCTGAGATGTACATTATTCCAAGAAATAAACGTATTTTTCACAGTACCGACAAAACTCTCAAAGTACCCCATTGATCGCCTTTCGCGCTTAAATCTCATCTTAGCACTTCTAAACCCATCTCACCCTAAATTCATGGATTTTTTCATGTTACGATTTTTCGGGTTACAATAAGGATGGGGGTTCTTGTTGTAGGGGGTATAAAGGAAGGAGACACGCGCCAAGGTGGTAACGAATTATTATATATATAATGATAATATAATGAATACAAAAAATGTATATGTTTTTTATATGTAACCACTCTGATAGTGTGTGTTACCGTTCCAAAGTAGAAAGGTTAATTTCACGACACTAAAGAATTTTTAATAGTAAGTTGCTTAAATATTAATAATTATCTGATTTTCTTTTGCTAAAAGGATGAGATTTAATGACTAAAAGGATAAAGACTTTCAGTGCAATACCAATATTGGTTCTTTTAATTATACCATTATTAATGCCCATGACCCAATCATGGAGTACTACGGCAACAACAATCGCCTCAGGAAGTAATAACGAGATAAAACCCCAAATCATCGCCGATGGAGGTGGTGGTTCTATCATATGTTGGTTGGAATCATTAGGGGGAAGCACCCATCATGTTAAAGCTCAACGGTTAAATTCGAATGGGGAATTACAATGGTCCACTTCAGGAGTCACTCTAGCCTCCTCAATCCCATATGATACTGCAAACCCTCCAATGCTCTGTACAGACGGGGCAGGAGGTGCATTCGTAGTTTGGCAGTATGGTAGTGTTTCACCCTATAGTCTTTATATCAGGCGCGTAAGCTCCTCAGGGGCTCTTGGCTGGGCTCAACTTGAAATTAGTAATGCTGATGGTTCACATACTAATTTTGATATCTGCTCAGATGAGGCAGGAGGCGTGGTTATTGTTTGGCAAGACAATCGAGAGGGAAATTACAATGTTTATGCACAACGGATTGATGGCAACGGTAATAAGCAATGGGGTGAAAATGGTACTGTGGTCATCGATTGGACAGACTTTCAAGTAGTCCCGCAGGTGATATACAATGGTTCTGGGGGTTTTTATGTTATCTGGACCGATCGAAGAACTAGTGAATGGGATATGTACATTCAGCACCTTAATTCGACAGGAGGAAGGCTGTGGACCACAACAGGTGTTGTACTCTGTGCAGATCCAGCCTATCAAAGCTTGGATGATATCTGCAGTGACGGAAACGGGGGTGCGATTATAACATGGACTGATTACAGGGACACGGACTATAATATATATGGCCAGCGAATTGCTCCAAATGGAACTCAATTCTGGGGTACCGATGGGAAATGTCTCGTTAATGCCTCTGGGAACCAATTAAATTCGGAACTTTGTAGTGACGGCGCAGAAGGAGCTTTTCTAGTTTGGTGGGACAAGAGAGATGATCAACTGGGGGATATTTATGGGCAACATCTAAATTCAACTGGTCATGAACAGTGGGCTACTGATGGAATCCCGATTGCCAATGAAGTCAATGAGCAACAAAACTTTGAAATTTGCAGTGATGGAGCGGGTGGAATATTTATTGTTTGGGAAGATTCGAGAAGTTCATCCAATTTTGAGATTTATCAACAGCGATTAAATGTAAATGGTAGTTCCTCTATAACGGGTAACGGAACTCTTGTAGAACTTCAGCAGAATGAATTTAGACCTGTTTTAGCATGTATCAACCCGGGTGAGGTTGTAATAGCTGGAGAAGGGGATGACGGGGTGAGTTATAATATCTATGCCCAAATATACCCAATCCGTAATACAGATGGTGGAATACCAGGATTTCTACTAGTATACTTATTGATGGCAATTCCAGTGTTGGTGGCTCTTTATCGCAAGAAAATCCATTTCTAATTTTTTTTTATGAGAAATAGTATCTACTACAATTCAAATAACATGATTCCTGAATGGAATTACGTAACGGAAAAATCTATGGGTGATATAATGAAGCTCGAGTTTAAAGGGAAGGAGAAAGTTGTTGGAGTACGTGTGGGGGATTGTCAGGAGGACCTTCCCCTGTCAGATTTCCTTGAGATGTTTAGGGAATTTTGTAAGAAGAACCACCTCCAAGAGATAAAGTCACTTCCAAAATCAGGGCAAACGAACCGGAAGAAGAAAGTGCAAACCCCCTCTACTGTGCGACGTGGTAAAACAGTGGAGTGCTGCCAATGTGGTAAGCAGAGCAGCCGAAGCGGGATGTATTGTGGCAATTGCGGGCGGGAGGCAACTACCTACTGCCACAAGAATCACACCAACTACCTCTCCTGTCCAGAATGTACAGCGAAGTATATAATATAGGGGCTTTTATGAAAAGTAGCACCCACCCCCACAGTTTAAGGACTGTCCGGTCATGTAATTAGAATCATCTGAGGCTAGAAAGTATAAAACATTCGCCACATCTTCGGCGGTGCCAATCCGTTTCAGAGTTATTTTGCCGGGGAACATTTTGGAGGCTTCTTTAACTAAGAGGGGGTCATTATTATAAATAGCAGTAACATGAAATCCAGGACAAACCGCATTCACCGTGATCTTGAATCGACCCAATTCTTGAGCGAGAACCTGTGTCATTGCGATCACGGCAGCTTTACTTATGGAGTATACTCCCAGTGGCGGAGATGGAACCTTCCCGGCGAGTGAGGCATTATTGATGATTTTTCCCCGGAGTTCGCCAACTTTTTTTTGTTTCTTCATTTTTTTAACGATTTCTTTTGTAACTAACCAAGTACCTTTCAAATTTACATCCATTACTTGATCCCAAATCTGCTCGGAAACGCTGTATACATTACCAAGAGAGTACGTACCTATTCCCGCATTATTGATGAGGATATCAAGACGTGGAAATGCGCTGAGAGCTTCTTGACTCATCGCCTCTACTTCTGGTAGATTACTGATATCACATTTGATGGCAATAGCCGGGCTTTTGGATACATTTTTAATAAGTTCAACGGTTTCTTCTGCAGTTTCATGGTTGATATCAACCACAATTACAGAGGCGCCTTCTGATGCGAATCTAATGCTAGTTGCTCTGCCAATGCCTGAACCAGCACCGGTAATGAGCACTATTTTATTAAGAAGTCGCTTACTTTCTATTTTTTCCATTATCGGACCTCCATCTAAAGTAAAACGGGCTCATGCGTATATTTATTAGAGGTATACTTCTTTAGATAGCTAGATCATTTTCAAAAGAGGTTATAAGATTGATTGTTTCACATGAGGAATTCTGGATTAAAGTAGCATTTACCATTTTTATGCTGATAATGGGAATAATTTTCCTCGGAAAAGGTATAAAAGAAGAAGAAATGAAAAGTCAAAAGTATTTTAAATATGGTCTTGCTATGTTCGCATTATTGACAAGTGTAACTCGGGCTTTCTTCCTTCTTAGTGATTTTGAAACCGTAGGGACTGACAGTTATAATCTTTTTTGGAAAGTAGCAGTTATATCTAGTATGGCGGCTTTGATTTTTATTACTTTAGTGATAGAGAAATATTTAGTCAAAACATACTATATTTTTACAATGATTGGAATTATAGGAGCAGGTATAATTATGTTTGTGGATGTTCCATTGGCGACGTTGCTTAATGTTCCCCTTTATCTTGCACTAGGAGGAGAAGTTTTTGTGTTATATATATATCTTGCTATTAAATCGCCGGGAACTTTAAGAACAAAATCATTACTCATGCTTCTGAGTTTGCTCATCTTCTCAGCTGGAATTCTCTTCGACTCAGAATCAGTAACCAATGCGTTGGTGGGAGCAGATCTAGGGTTTGTCGGGGCAATTCTTATGTGGATCGGATTGAGCGTATATTTGAGATTAAACTGGGGTCAAGATTAGAGATTAAAAAATGAGGCGTTGCAATCGCTTTAAAATTTAATAAATTGGAGAAATATCAATGAATCGTATTGCCTTATTACGGTTAGATTACTTATTCTCGGTTATAATCCCGTGTTTATTAGTGATATATATTTATAATTTGGATATAACAAATTATTTAAAGATCATTTTCGGCTGGGCGTTCCTTGGAATAACAGGAAACGTGCTGAACGATGCAATTGATAAAGATAGAGAAATAGGTTATACAACCAAAGAATTGGGGACAATAGGTATCGTTGCGTTTATAATTGGAATTACGCTTTTGATTGAAATTTTCCTCAAGGATCCACTTACCTTGGTGTTTGCATCAGCCTCCATACTGCTTGTAATCGCCTATTGCGTAAAATTAAAGCAATTCGCGATAATCAATAAGTTCGTATTAGTATTTTCACACGTGGTCTTTCCTTACTTGATTGTAAGGGTTCAAGCGATGCGACTCGGGGAAATAAGTACTCCTATTTCAATAGGCGAAATATTGATACTAGCGACCTTCCTTGCCTTTTCGTTTAGCGGTCAGGTCATTCATGAAGCAATTGACAAGGAAGCAATTGAAAGCTTTTCTCAGCGGACAATTCAATTAATTGTACAAATTTCTTCATTATTAACAATAATACTTGGAATTTTTGCAATTATCTTTTTAAACGATTATATCTTTATTCCTTTTGTGATTATTCCCATTGGACCAATGTATATTTACCGTAAACCGAGACCACCTGGACCACATGTGAAAGATGTTGGGATAATCATTGGAAATATGGTAATGGTTTTTATTCTTGTTCTAATTTTAGCACCAATTCCAATATGGTCTATTTAGGTGAAATTATACAAATTTCGGGAATTTCGAAAGATCCGAACATTTGTAGAAATATCGGAAATCCTTTTATTAAGGGATGTGAATACATTTTATCCCTCACGAAAACCCTCTTACAATTTGTAAATCACTTTTGAGAGGATAAAATGGAACGTCCCACGGCTCCTGTTCAAAAGACGATTAACTTTCCACTAGTTTTTCATTTTCACCAACCCGTAGGGAATTTCGGACATATAATAGAGGTAGCTTACAGGCGTTCCTATTTACCACTGATTCAAACGCTCGATAATTATCCAAAAGTAAAAGCCGGGTTACACTTTACAGGCTATTTATTGGAATGGTTAGCGGAGAATCATTCAGATTTTATAGATATAATTAAAGGAATGTGTGACCGCAAGCAAGTTGAGATACTCGGTGGTGCATACTACGAACCGATTATCGCCATGATTGCAGATGAGGATAAGCTGGGGCAAATAAATAAGCTAAAAGATTATGTGAAGGAAGAGTTCAATGTAGATATCCAAGGGTTTTGGCTGGCAGAAAGGGTATGGGAACCTCACCTCCCTACAATACTACAGGAGGCCAATATTAAATATATTCTCATAGATGATAATCATTTAAGAATGAACGGGCTATCGGAGGAAGAAACTTTCTATACTTATCTGACAGAAGAGCAAGGGGCTGAGACGATTGTTGTACCCATCAATGAACATCTTCGCTACGTGACCCCTTGGAAGCCGATAAAAGAAACGTTGCATTATTTAACTGCGAATGCTTCATTTGAAGCTGAACGGTTGATTTGCCTCATAGATGACGCTGAGAAATTTGGTCTCTGGCGAAAGCGGGCCAATACGCATGAAATTTGCTATGTAACTGGTTTCGATGGGACACCTTGGATGGATAAATTATTTTCAATGATAGAGCGAAATGCGTGGATTAAAAGCCTGACGCTTTCTGAATATTTTGGAAAATATAAGCCGCGCGGGCTTATTTACATGCCTACGACATCCTATGATAAAATGGCGAGGTGGGTGCTCCCAACACCAGAGAGAAAGGGGCTAAAAGGTTTATTGCAACTTGCGAAAGATAAAAAAATAGAACATTGGCAAACTATTTTAAAATATGTAAAGGGAACCGGGTTTTGGCGCCAATTTCTCATTAAATATCATGAAGCTAATAATATGCACAAAAAGATGATGTATGTTCGAGATAAATTGAGGTGGGTAGAGGGAGAGTGGGGACGTGATGAGAGAACAATAAAAGTATTAAAGGAAATTTATAAAGCACAAGTTAACGATCCCTACTGGCATGGGCAATTCGGCGGTGTTTATTTCGCCTTCATGAGGCATAATATCTATAGCTATCTGATAGAAGCAGAAAAAATGATTGAAAAAATTTCTGAGCAGATTACTAAAATCACTCCAGTAATTCTTCCATTAGATATTGACAAAGATGGGCGCGAGGAGATTTTACTGGAGACCTCATTAATCACAATGTACTTCCATCCATTTCGAGGTGGATCCATCTTTGAAATAGACCATAAAAACAAAAATATAAATATTCTAAATGCATTCCAACGTCGTAAGGAGGCTTATTACTCTGATGATCTGGAGTATGTGGTAGATAGGTGGAGGCGATATGCCTTTTATGATCATTTCATTGATAAGGGGGTAAGCCTTGAGGATATAAAGAACGATTCATATAAAGAACATGGTAACTTCTTGGCGATCCATTATCAGGCTGAGACCAATCAAACAGATACATTTTTAACTGTGAGATTAAGCGCGGAAGGGGAGGTATCGGTAGGTGATAAATCGTACCCATTGAAAGTTAGTAAGTTTTTTGAGGTTTTTGAGAATAAGGATGGAATAAGATTAAGTTATACTATTGAGAATATTGGAGAAGAGCCAGTTAATGTAAATCATCTCACTGAAATTCCACTCTATCTCACCGGTGATACTGATTCAATTCAGTTTAAATGTGACAAAGCAGAATCAGCTATATTAGAGGATGAAGCTCTTTCTGGGAAAAATATTCAAATCTATGCTAAGCAAAATAATGCAAGTGTAAAAATACGGCTGGATACGTCCCGTGATATTTATAAATATAATTTATTAACTTACGCCACTACCAATGGGGGCTATGATACTCTCTACCAAGGAACAGTATTCGCCTTCAAAACACCGATCTTTCTAGAACCAGGCGAACTGATCAATTGGAAAATGACTATAACCTTAGGATAGCATGTAGAGCACGAATATCATGAAAATTTTGGCTCTGATGGGTAGCCCGAGAAAGGGAAGCAATACCGATATCATTCTAGATCAAGTTTTAAAGGGAGCAAAACAAAAGGGGCATAAAACTGATAAAATTTATCTCTATGATCATGATATATCTCCTTGCATCGATTGCCGGCAATGCAAAAGAGGCAGGTATATTTGTGTTTTAGAAGATGATATGAAAGAACTTTATAAACGAATTGAAAACGCGGATTTATTGATTTTTGGTACTCCCATTTATTGGTATGGGCCGACTGCGAAAATGAAGTTATTGATTGATAGACTACGACCATTTATTGCTAACGGTAAATTAAAAGGGAAAAAAGGGGTGGTTGTTGCGCCATCCGAAGAAGGAGCAAAAGCCTGTGGCCCTTTAGTGAAAATGTTTCAAATGAGCTTCGAATATTTAGGAATGCAATTCATCGGGAAACTTTTACCGAAGGCTTATGAGAGAGGAGAGATTAGCCAAAATAAGAAAGAATTAAATAAAGCCTTCAATTTGGGGACTGCTTTATAAATTATAGAATAACTTTATTTCAAAATGAAACATATAAAATCGAAAGAACAAAAGAAAATCAATTAATTCTTTTTTCTTTTTTTTCTCGTTCTATAAATTTTCTATATTCCCACATATAGTTAAGGACTTTTGCGATTTTGACACCATACGCATAGGTTGGAATGCCGCTCTCTTCTATTTCACCACAGATCTCCGGCATGATATGCCCCATCGTTGCAAAAAATACGGATTTTACGCATGCATTCGCTTTTTCTATTATGGGAGTTGGATCATAGCGAAAATCCCTAATTCGAAAGAGCAAAGCAATAATTATATCAACTTGGGGATCGCCATTGAGAATTGAGATAACCTCGGAATAAATTGTACTGAGTCCATGCTGGACACCTGCTGGCCAAATATCAACGGGATTCAGGATTTTCCCTTGCTCTGGAATATATTTTTTCAAAGCTAACAAAGTATGATCTGAGAATTTTGCAAGCTGGAGCCCATTTTTCATAAGCGAATCAATTGTGATGACTGCAGTCCCACCACTCCCGGAGATTATAGCAACTCTATCTCCTTTAGGGGGAGCCATGAAGTTAAATCCTTTTATAACATCCACAAATTCTTCGAAATTTTCAACCAGCACCGCTCCTGCTTTTTTTACCATGCTTCTGAAGATTTTTGTATCTCCGACTAAGCTTCCAGTATGGGATTCAACCACCCGCTTAGTTTCAGGCATGACCCCGCCCTTTACGATTATCACAGGTTTTTTAGCAGTGACTTTTGAAAGAACGCTCGAAAACCGCTGCCCATCATCTAGCCCTTCAATATGCATTGCAATGATTTCGGTTTTTTCGTCATTCATCAGAAATTCCAAGACATCTGCATGGTTCAAATCAATCATATTTCCGAGGTCAATTACTTTACTTATACCTACATTTTCGGAGAGGTTGATGTACTTAAGAAACGCCCCCGCGAGAACACCAGTTTGTGAGGAAATGGCAACTTTGCCCGGTTTTAAATCGCTCACATCAAGAAAACAAGTACTGAAATTATTGTACACATCATGAAATCCCATGGTATTAGGACCAATAGCACGGATTTCGTATCGCCTCAGTTTGTTTTTCAAGTCTTCCTGAAGCTTTGCGCCATCAGGGCCCGTTTCCCGAAAGCCCTCCGCTACAATTACAATGTATTTTATACCTTTCGCACCACAATCATCCACAATATCAAGAATTAATTTCGGAGAAAGAATTATAACTGCAAGTGAGATGTCTTCCGATACATCTTTTACGGTCGGATATACTTTTTTATCCAATAATGTGGAGATGTGGGGATTAATTGGATAAACTGTTTTACCCTGTTTGATTAGATTTCGCACAATTCTAAATCCTAATTTATTTGGATTATCAGAAGCACCAATCACCGCAATCGATTGGGAATCAAATATCGTCTTGAAGGGTGATATATTACTACTGTCTTCATCGGAAACCATTGTAATCACACACAAACAGTAAGTGAAGAAGTACGAATAACATTTTTATTTATCGTTATGAATTTCATGGTTACAAATAGCTATTAAAAATTGGAAGTTGCTAAATGGAACACAAAAATAAACTGTTCGCTTTTCTATTTCTTACCGTTATTCTACTATTACCGGCAATACCAATGGCATCAGCGGCGTGGGCAACAAATGGGAACCCGGTTTGCACGGACCCCAGTAATTCAGTATCGCCTAAAGCTTGCGATGCATTAAACGGGAATGTTATCACTGCATGGCAAGATATGCGAAACGATGTAGGCGATATTTATGCACAAAAAATCAACAGCACTGGCCATGTTCAATGGACAACAAATGGAGTGCCAGTTAGCGTTGAGACTAGTTACCAAACAGGTACAAGAGTATGTAGTGATGGCACAGGTGGAGCTTTTATTGTTTGGTATGATGCGCGCAATGGAGGCGTTAGTTTTTATGATATTTACGCACAACGAGTCAATGAAACGGGAGATCCGCAATGGACTTCAAACGGAATTCCGATTTGCACTGCAGATGACCAACAAGTGTATCCCGAAATGGTTGCGAGTGATAGCGGAAGCGCCATCATAATATGGCAAGATGAACGAGTTAGTTCTTCTGGCGATATTTATGCCCAGAAGGTCAATGCGACTGGTGGTCTCGAATGGGGCGCCAATGGTACGGCAATTTGCACTACGACAGAGCAACAAGGTACACCCGAATTATGTAGTGATGGCGCAGGTGGAGCGATCATAGTCTGGGTAGATGCGAGAGGACCAGGCGTTTTTGATATCTATGGCCAACATATCAATTCAGCTGGAGTACCGCAATGGACTACCAATGGGATTCCTATAGTGAATGCAAGCCAAAAAGAATGGATACCTAAAATCTGTAGTGACGGTGCTGGAGGGGCTGTTGTCGCCTGGTGGGATGAAAGAGAACGAATCAGCACAGAATTCCACGATATCTATGCACAAAGAGTTACTGCGGCAGGGCAACTACTCTGGGGCGCAAATGGAACTGTGATCGCAAATGGTACATCATTATATCAACCAGAACATAATCTGATCCCTGATGGAACTGGTGGTGCGATTATCGTCTGGGAATTTAACGTAGGAATGTGGGATGTCTATGGACAAAGAATAAACGGCGCTGGTACAAAGTTATGGGGAGCTAATGGAAAAGTTATCTCAGGGAATAGCAACCATTTCGAACTTGACCCTCGCTTATGTAGCGATGGGGCAGGCGGCGCTATTGTCGCTTGGGAAGATGCCAGACATGGCTCAAAAGATATCTATGCGCAACGAATTGATTCGAATGGAAATCCGTTATGGTGTGCAACCGGAGTCGCATTAACAACCGCTACAGGTTGGGAAGATGAAATCCAATTAGTTAATGTATCTACTGGTAACGCTATTGCCGTCTGGGTTGATCAGCGTAATAGTTCAGTAGATATCTATGCCGACTACGTTACAGCTTGGCAATGTCCTGAAGATAATCCAATACCAGGGTTTGCATTACTCTACATGTGCTTGGGGATTCTAATTCTTGGAGTCATCTATCGAGAAAAGTTGAAAATTAAAAAATAATCTCCTCTTTTTTTTTAGCAATATTGTATTGAGATATCAATCAAATCCACGCATTATAAAAAGAGAGTGGTTTCGAATAATCTACTTTTTATTTGCCCAAAGAGAGGGGTCGACCTCTTTAAATAGTGAGTCTTCGCGTTCAAGTTGCCCAAGGTAAGTCCACTCTCCTTCATCGATCCGTTCCTTATTTCCATATGTAGTTGCCATCTCAGCCAATCGGTTAAATCGGTTATAATGTTCCGCTACACGATTCTCGGCATAATCTCGTGCGGACCACGTACTGATAAGGAATTGCCAATCACTTGATTCAAGAAGTAACAGCTCACGGGCGGTTTGAGCTAGGATTTTTTGGAGATTTTCATCAGTGGTTCTTGCAAATTTGTTCGCAAGCTCTATCATTTTATCTTCGCATTCGTAGATCTTCTCCCAAGTCCAAGCAGTCCAGGAGTTCATCCAAATCCAATGTCCCTTACCCTCACCCCAGGAACCTTCGGGAATTCGGACTACCTCTAGTGGGGGAAACGAATTGAGATACGTTCCACACGTGGTTAATTCGATCTCTGGGTCCAATTCACACCATTTCAACACGCGGTAGAGAAATTGAGGGCCCTCAAAAAACCAATGTCCAAAGAGTTCCGTGTCATATGGGGCAACAACAATGCCAGGTGAGCCGAATTTATTGAGATGATCCCTGAGTAAATCTTTAATCAGGTTTTTATAATGGGCTGCATTATCGTTAAGCCTCGCATCAATTTTATCGGGCTCGTATTCCCACTTGTCACCGAGTGAGGATTTCGCACTGGTAATACGCCAATAGCGGTGCCCACCGGGATAATGTTTCTTATGAAACTCTAGGTACCAGCCATCACCAGGATATCCATGTTCGGCACTCCAAAGTTGGATCGATGTTCGGGGGTCTCTAGTAAAGATAGCAACAGGTTCGTGTTCTGGTTTTTGGCTGACATAGTAAATACTATGGGGTGATTTCTCCGTTTGGATCGGGTCGGGTATGTATTGCTTTTTGAAGGTTTCCCAGAGCATTTGTAATGCTTTAAAGCGTGCAGCATACACACCTACAGCTTCGCCCCCTAGAAGTAAGTGAGTATCAATAACAAAATATTTTACGCCATTTTTACTAAGAATTTCCTCCACGCCTTTCCGCGGGTATGGATCCTGTTCAGGACCTACTGGGGGTTTCCACTTGTATTCAGGGCGATATGCACATTCAGGCAACCAGAACCCTTGCGGATCACGCCCATAATGTTTCTTATAGATTTGGACGCCAGTCGCAACTTGAGCTTGCACGCTGTTATCAGTTTTCAGTAAAGGTAAATAACCATGTGTAGCGGCACAGGTGATGATTTCGATGATTCCTTGATCCTGCAATGTCTTAAATGCAAGAATAATATCCTTTTTGTACTTTTCAACAAAGCTACTTTTGATGTTCGTATAGAAATTCTCCCACATGTGTGTCAGTTTCACAAGATGGGGGCGATTCCATTGAGTAAAGGTTTCACGGTCATTAAGGGCGGCATCTATCTTTTCCTGAAGGTAACCAAGAAATGCTTCAACGAAGGCAGGATCTCTTAGTTGCTCAATTAATACAGGAGTAATACCAATCGTTAGTCGTGGTTTTAAACCTTCTTCTATTAATGTATAAAAAGTATTTAACAGGGGAACGTAACTTTCTGCTGCACATTCGTTCAGCCAGTCCATTCCGTGAGGCCACATCCCATGATTAATGACATAAGGTAAATGTGAATGTAGCACAAAGGTAAAATGTCCCAGTATATCTGCCATAGGTTTTCCTCTGTAATGAGATAATATTAGTACCTATGAAATGAGTGTTAAAAAGATTCGGGAATTATGAAAAAACGCCTCAATCTAAAAAAAACTCAAATTCACATTTCTTTTTTTAAAAGAATTTTAATAAATACTCATGTTAGTGTTGATTCAAAAGATTGGGTGTTTTTATGGAGAAATTAGAGAAATATCTTCAATTTCGGCAGGACCAGATAGGGAAAATCGACCCGCAAAAGACCGCCTTACTTGTCATAGATATGCAAAAGTACCAGGTAGAGAAAGAATGGCCTTTGTATAAGGCGATTGACGGACTTAATCCCGGTATCTTAGATTATTTTGTGGCGGAGGTAGAAAAGAAAGTGGTTCCAAATCTACAGAAATTTATTAAGTTCTGTCGAGATGTAAAAATCCCTGTTATCTACACTAAGTACTCATCATTTATGCCGGATGGTAGTGATTTGCCAGCACCCTTAAAAAGGGTAAACAAAATGACAAAAAATTTCCTTGGTGATGCTATTTTCCCATATATCTCAGAAGTAGCCTCGGAGATCATTGAAGCTTTAAAGCCAAATCTCCAAAGTGATTGGGTTCTCCAAAAAAATACAAGTGGCACCTTTATCTCAACAAAACTAGATCATCTCCTGAGAAACATGGGGGTTGAAACGGTGCTCGTTACAGGTGTGGTTACCCATTTTTGTGTTGAATCAACGGCACGTGAAGCTTCAGATTATGGTTTTGATGTCTTTATTATCGATGATTGCTGTGCCGGGTGGTCACCAGAACTTCATGAAAATTCATTAAAGACTTTTGGCTTAATATTTGGATTTGTGCTCCCATTTGAAAAATTGATCAAAAAAATAAAGCGCACTATGAAGAGAGATAAGAAGAAGGTAAAGCCGACACCGATTACCCAATAGGAGATTGATATAAGTATGTTCGAGAAGATTCAAGCATGGGATGAAAAATGGGTATGTAAAATAAATGGTTCCCAATTTCACAAACTCATTAACTTCTGTTTGGTTCTATTTACACATATTGGTTCGGTTATTCCTTGGGCTCTTGCGGCGCTCATTTTATTTATAGTAAATAAGGATAGGTTTGCCATCCTACTTGGCTCCAGCTTGATTCAATTTGGAGTAATCAATTTTATAGTGAAACTAATAATTCACCGAGCACGCCCCTATAAAAACGAAAAGATTAAAGATAAGATTAAGCTCAGGGATATTTTACTTAGAAATGGAGGGCAATCCCTCCCTTCAGGTCATGTAACCACATTTACGATGGTAAGTTTGCTCTTGGTTTATTATTTCAATAATTATTATTTAATTTTCTTTACAATTGGCGGACTTCTCTTTGTGGGATATAGTCGCCTCTATTTGGGCGCACACTTCCCCACAGATGTTTTTACAGCAGTTCCCTTCGGTATGGCATTGATGGTTGGGGCAGTAATCGCCCTTCCTTATTCAGAATGGTTTCTAAACCTACTTCAAGCTGTATTTTAAACTTACTTTTTTTAAAAAGAAAAAGAATTGAGTTATGTTCGTGGAAAAAACAGTTGTTCCTCTTCGCCAATTGGTTCTTGCCCACTTCGGAGGGTCCCAAATGGTGGTGGGGCTTTGTATTCGATGTAAAGTGGCTTCTCATTCCGAAGCATATCACTTATTACATCAAAATGATCGATGTGGAAATACAGATTAATTCGCTTAGTCTCCTTTTTATAGGAGGGATTTGGTAATGCGGCGCTTTTTGGAAAGAAGTTTAGATATCCTCGGATTTTATTATCACCCCACAATGTTATAATCGCGATGTCTCTCGGATCTGGAGAATGAACTCTCGAAAATAAGCCAATTCTATACTTGTCTATTTCATATTCCACTTCTACCTTTTTAGCTTCTACTTTTTTTCCTTTTGGCATAAGGGATTTGTTAGAGAATCTCTGATTTAAGATTTTTGTTCTTTTCAGAAAGAGAAAATTCTTCGATCTTGGAGCTTATATTCGTTCTACAGTACATGATTGTGTGATTGGACATGATTATTGAGTTTGGAACAAGAACAATACAGAGTAAAATCGTATTTTACGGATGTGCAATGTCCGGAAAAACGACAGCACTTCAGGGATTATATAATCAATTTAATTCAATGAATATTGATGTTGAGCCATTGGTTTCAATTGAGACAAGCCACACAAAAGAAAAGAGAACCCTGTTTTATGATTTTGGCGCATTAAATTTGAAATTTGGTATATGGAAAATGAAACTTAATTTTTGGACTGCTACCGGTCAGGATTTTTATTGTGCGACTAGGACAACTGTCTTACAGGGAACTGATGGGGTGATTTTCGTTGCTGATTCTCAAGAACCTCTTATAGACGATAATTTTAAAAGCTGGAGTGAATTAAAATCGTTTTTTGGAACGAGATTAGAAAGTATTGTTCCAGTGGTTATTTGTTTAAATAAAAGGGATTTGACCAATATATTTTCGTCAGATTTTCTCAGGAACTATTTCGATCTATTTCCAGAAACTCCAATCTACGAAACAATCGCTATAACAAACCAGAATGTGTATCCTGCATTTAAAAAATTGCTGGAAAATATATTTCAAGTTCATAAGGCAGTCAAACTTTGTATCATGGACCAATTAAAGGAGTATCCCAAGAAATTAACTCTGTTACAGGATTTATAGGATTTAAATTAATCAAAGAATCGGGTGAATTTATCACTCAATCCGGCGAGATTAAACATAATTGGCATACGCCAGATGGCAAACTCATGATGACCTAATCTTTCAGCGATGGTTTGCTTTCCATTTGCTACAGCAATGATTTCTTCAAGAATTTTTTGTCCAAAAGATTCAATTGTTTCCTCACCGGAGATTATTTTTGTTGCGTCGAGGTCAATATCATCACCCATTATCTCCATCGTTTCGGAATTACCTGAAACTTTGATAACGGGCATGATTGCGTTTCCTGTTGGCGTTCCTTGTCCAGTTGTGAAAGTGCAGATCTGAGCACCAGCAGCTGCTAGCCCGGTCATTGACTCAACATCCAACCCGGGTTCAACCATGAGCCATAGTCCGGAACTAGGTGGTTTTTGCCCGTAGGTTAACAAACCCTGAATCGGAGCTTTTCCTGCCTTTGCGACCGTTCCAAGAGCCTTTTCTTCGATGGTAGTCAACCCTCCGCGAATATTGCCTGGGGCGATCATTCGCATATTATACCCTTGTTTCTGCGCTTCTTCCGTGAATTTATTAACTAATTCGATAATCAATTCGCCATCCTCTTTGTTGACACATCGTTCCGCTAATTTCTCTTCAGTTCCGACCCACTCAATAAATTCGGGAAGAATGGCAGTCCCCCCCACTTTAACGATAGCGTCGGACGCAACACCAACGGCAGGATTTGCGATAATCCCGGAAGTGGCATCTGAGCCACCGCACTCCAATCCTAGTACAAGTTTATCTAGCCTAAATGACTTTTTCGTAAGTTTATTCGCTTCAGCCCGCCAATTCTTGGCAATTTCAACACCTTTATCAATAGTTTTTAACGTGCCTCCAACTTTTTGAATATCTATAAATTCAGTAGACGTGCCGCCTTTGGCGATTTCTTGAGAAATCGATCTCGCGGTCACATTTTCACAACCTAATCCTACAACGAGAGACGCATAAACATTAGGATTCTTCCCTAAGCCCGCTAAGGTATGTACGATGCGCCGCCAGTCAGCCCCAAAATGCCCACACCCGTAAGGATGGGTTAAGCAGACGCTGTTTGGGACTTTTTCCGCTATTTTTTTAGCTGCGTGCGAGGAACACACAACCGAGGGAATAATTGCAATCAAATTTCGGATCCCAACCAAACCATTTTCTCGTTCATAACCTTTAAATTCCATTTTTCAACCACCTATGAGTAAAACCAGCTTTTTACATTTTTTGTATGAACGTGTGTACCTTTCTGGATCTCCTGCGTCGCCCTTCCAATGATTTGTCCATATTTAATTACTGCTTTGCCTTCGGGAATGTCTTTGATTGCAACTTTATGGAGAAATCGGATTTTTGTAACGGCAGTAATAAGTTCAGTATCACCGAATCCTTTCTCAAACTCTATCTCTTCACCTTTCCCCACTTTTTCGAGGACAGTGGCCACATTATCTTCCGAATGCATTATAATTGCTTTTTTCGCCATTTCATCACATCAAAAAGAAATTAACCAAAATTTCAATTAGTAAGATCTTAAATAACTATTGTGGAGATTCATAGAGTTGTGAGATCATCGATCCGACTTCTGCTCTGTTTAAACCGAGAGCGTTCCTCCATATTATTTGCAAGGAATTGCAATAATTTATCATAAATACCCTTAAAATCTTTGTAAGAATGACGTACCTCGACAATCGCCTCGGTTCCTATCGCCACTGAAAAAAGGGCTTTGTAAGTATTAAGGAAAGAGCGGACTAAAAATTGCGACCCCCGATAGATCAGATCTTGATTAAAATTATCATTCGCCCACCAGGCAGTATCAGAATTTTCACCTTTATCTAGACTCTTTCGAGCATTATTATAAAACTCAAGATGGTCTTCGGGGATTTGAGCAGCATGACGTTCTAATTGCTGGAATAATTTAATCGTTAAATTTCGTAGTTGGTTCAAGACACGGTGAAGTTCATTTGTAGGTGCCGACCAAAGAGGATAGGGGTTCCTTTCAGTAAGATTCTTTGCCATAGTACTCCAAGAGCTATTAATCGGGATAACCGCATCTTTTTTCTGGAATAGCTCCTGTATATCGTCCAAGAAAATAATTTGAATATCCTCTTGACTGTCCAATTCGGTGAAGATTGTTCCCAAAAAATCCTCTGCATAGTTTTCAATGTGATGCCCATATGTTTCTCCATCCATAGCCGTAATAACGTATTGATTATCTTCAAACATCGTCTGAAGTTTAGAGAGAAATTTAATTGGGGTTTTAAATTTATTGAATGAGATCTCATTACTAACTATGTCATCCCTAAATAGGACTGGAAGTGATTTGTAAGTATAATAAAAATCGGTGGGCCATTCTTTGGGACAGGCAATCCCACTCATAATCACCCATTTATAATCTAATTTCTCGAGGATGTTAAGCTCACCCTTGGAAATGGCCATTTCTGGAGGGAAGAATCCTTTAGGATTGGCATAAAACGATCCGAGGACCTCTTTATTGTATTCTTCATTAAGAGTAATCTGTCGGATAACTTCAGAGGGGGGAAGTAAAGGAAGAATCGGATGGTACATTCCAGAACCCGTAAATCTCAATTGATCTTTTTGCGCTAACTCTTTGATTTTATCAAGAGTTTCGTGAAATTTGTAATTATAGAGCAGTTCCGTGAGGGAGCCATTCATATTCAGTGTAAATTTGGCTTTAGGAAACTTAAGAAAAACATCTAGCACTTTCGAGTAGGATTCATCGTCGATTTTTTGGAGAATTTCGAGGTTTTGAAAGGGAGGTTGGTATATATGCAGTAGCAACGCCCAATATATCATATTTATCCCAAATTCTTTCTTTTTAATTAATTTCTTGAGGAAAATTATTAATCTTAATCAAAGGTAATTTTTAGATTTATTCATATTTCTAGTATTTTTAATTTATATTAGTAAAGATCTCTGACAATTCAATTTTGGTATAAAAAATATGAGACGATTGTATTCAAAATTTATGATAGTGTTAATAGTCATTCAGGTTTCCATTAGTTATTCCGGTAGGCTATCCATAAATACTTCTCAACAATTAAGCATAATTCCGATTATGTCACTTGATCCGAGCCTCCTCGAATTTAATGCTACGAAGGCGTATGATCATATAGTTACTCAATTAAATTTTGGATTTAGAGTTCCAGGTTATCTAGCACATGATGATTGTGCAGATTGGATCAATCAAACACTGCAGAATATAACGGAACTAGTTACGGTGCAGGAATTTACGGTTCAAAAATCGGGACAACCTGCCTACCAATGCCAAAACATCCTCGGGAAAATCAATACGAATGAATGTGCGATTGTAATCCTTGGAGCCCACTGGGATTCACGTGCCGTTGCAGAAAAAGATTCAATCAATAAATATAATCCTATCCCGGGAGCAAATGATGGTGCCTCAGGAGTCGCGGTATTACTTGAACTTGCAAGAATCTTGAATCAAACTAAATCGGGAATTAATGCCCAGATTTGGGTTGTTTTTCTGGATGCCGAAGATCAGGGAAACTCATTGGGGACCTATGGACTCGAAGGGTGGGACTGGTGTGAGGGGGCAATCGCGTTTAATAGTGCACTTGAAACGTTCTATAATCCAACGAATGAGTCCATCCAATGTTTTATTCTACTCGATATGGTTGGTGGGACTAATTTAGTGTATATTGATGAAGCCCATTCTACTAATACGTTACAAAATGCAATCTTTTCAGAGGGACAAGTTTTAGGATATACTGAACAATTTCCAGAAAGACCTAAATCAATGGTTATTACTGATGATCACGTTAAATTCATAGAAAACAATATTCCTTCTGTAGATCTAATTATCGATTTTATAGATGGTCCATGGACACATCATCACACACACTCCGATAGTTTATCAAATATAGATATCAATAGCTTAAATATTACAGGGAGAACCGTTGAATCTTTCATGTATTCATATTACACGGGTTCCGAACTTCCCGATTGGGGAAATGCAGGGAATAATGATATGTTATTCCAATGGCTTTGGCCAGTAATCCTGATTGTATGTCTCGGTGTTATTTTCCTCTTCTTTATAAAATATAGCCAGAAAAAATCTCTATAAAAATAAATGAAGGGGATTAATTAGAACTGCTTTAAACAAACCTCTTTTGAAAAAAGGGAGAAGATCTAGATTGTGAAGAGTTCGTCATTTTTACCAATCCGTTATAACTTTGAAGAATTTGATTGTGTTCTTTTTTAGAAAGAGGGGAAATACGTTTTCCTTTCAGGTATTCGTTGATTTCTAAGAAAATTCGCGGATTTTTCATTGCCGCTCGCCCTATCATTAAGAGATCGCATTGTGTTTCTGTTAACATCCGTTGGGCAGAAACACCATCTACAATATCCCCGTTACCAATAATGGGAATGTTGACCTGTTCCTTGACCTTACGAATAAGTTCGAGGTTAACTTCCCCAGAGTAGCCTGCTTCAACGGTACGTCCATGAATGGTAATAAAGTCAGCACCTTCTCGTTCGAGGATCTTGGAAAGTTCAACTACATTGATAGAGTACTTATTAAATCCGATTCGAATTTTTGCTGATACCGGTTTATTAGTTGCATTTAAAAATGCCTTGAGTAGTGGTGGAATCTTGTCCAAACTCTTTAGCAACGCACCACCAGTGCCATACCTTAACGCATCAGGATCGGGCCAACCCAAATTTAGATCGAAAGCATCATAATCATAAGAACTAAGGAGATCCATAGCTTTAGCAAGGATTTTGGGGTCATTACCTATCAATTGGATAGAAATTGGATGTTCTTCGGAATAGACTTCTAAATCGGATTTATATTCCTTGAAATTATTTACTAGCGCATTAATATTAAATTTTTGAGTGAAAACCAGAGCGGCTTGAAATCTTCGACAGATAATTCGAAACGCATGATCACTGAAATTAATCAGAGGGGCAAGAACGGTCTTATTAGTGAGTTGTAAGCTCTTAATTTTCATTATATGTCTACTTTATCCTTTTCTTTGAATTAATCTATCACGATTTTGAAATAGATGTTCTATTTTTTTTATTATTGGATTAGATTTAATGTTTGTTAATTCCTGATTAATACGAGGTTCTTGTTGAATCCTTAATAATAATTGAAAGAAGAATTGAAATTTCTTTTCTTCAGACCATGCAGGAGGTAATTCGGGAATATAATCAACCAAAATTTCAGAAATATTAGTGGGCAACTGATCTTGCATATAAATTTCATAGATTAACGAGTCTAATATCCAATTATCAAAAAATGAAATTAATGCGCCTGCTTTTTCGGGATATTGATAGAGAAACAGAACGTAATCCACCAGTCGCAGTATTAATCCCTGAGTAGGTAGTTCTACCTGTTTAATTGGAAGGGATTCAAGAAAAGTTTTCGAAATATTAACCGTTAATGAAGAGAGATTACTGTAATTTAACAGATAAAAAGCATTCATCAATTTGGAGTTAAGAATCGCCAAGACATATTTCGGTAGATATTCTTTTTCGTCATGGATGGGAGGATTATTGAAAATAATGTTATTAATCGATGCAAAGGTATAGTATTGAGATTTGTCTAAAGCAACTTTGATAGGATAGAGCCCTCCACCAATCCGTTGGGTAAGAAACTTCTCAAGGGAATCATGCACCCATTGAGGACGGGGGCGATGGAGCTTGGTTTTTGTGAGAGTGGTATCGGTTGCATAGAGTATGTATTGACCGACAGGCCAATTGATTTGATAACGGCCGATGTCTTTTCCTCGAAGCAGCTTTTTAGCTAATGGGTGCGTGGGATCATCCGAAAAAAGATTATCACTCTTACGGCAGACAATCCCTTCAATTATTTCTTTGGTGATTGAACCAAGCTCAAATGTATTTTTCTTCATTGAATTAAAAGCTTCTTCCATCTCTGAAGTCAAATGAATATTATATGCATAAACAGGGTTTTCTAAAAAGCGTAATTGGGTAATATAGTGGCTATCAAATTCGAAATTAAGCAAATCCCTAATATTATAGTTTATCATAGTGGGAGCTATCGAGTTTTTCGTTTTCTGGAGGAACAAAAGAATCGTTGATGCTGTGATTCCCTTAAAAATCCCCTCTTTCAAGTCAAGAATCTCTTGAATATGCGTTTCCTTCAGTATGAATTGCCGGATGAAATCATTCGTCGTCGTCCGTAAAATTGTGTTTGGGACGATAAATCCTAAGAATCCTTTGGGTTTTAAGAGATCCAGGCTCCGAATAATAAATAGCGAGAACGTATTAATTTTACGAGATTGTCGGGCTTTCCCCTTGGCGAGCGATTCATAATTATTTAAGTATTTTGTTTTATAGAATATTTTTTCAATGGGTGAAAAGTTTTGTCCCCGTATAAAAACATAAGGGGGATTTCCAACGATAATATCGAAACCCCCTTCATCTATTATTTGGGCAAACTCGATTTTCCAATGAAATGGCTTCAAATCTTGAATATCAGAGAAATCTTTCTTATATTTGTCAGGCAGTTCATTTACAATAGTTTTTAAGAATTTTTGATTAATAATTTTAGGAGAATTAAGATTAATATTACACAAGTCTTCATTAAGCCACCCAAATAAACTGTTTCCTACAAGAATATTTGAATTAACCTTGTTAATTAATGATGAGCTAGGGTTTGTACCATCAGCTGAACGCATCCATTCTAATAAGCGGATTTTCGTTGTGGATACGGCATCTTCAAAGAGATCTAACCCAAAAATGTTCTTTTGAAGAATTCCTTCACGAATTTTGGATTCGTTTATAGGTTTATTTAATTGCTTCAAAATGAATTTTTGGAATTCTAGAAGGATTTCTGCAGCTTGAATTAAAAATACACCCGCGCCACACGCAGGATCCAAGATTTTGATTCTATTTAGTTGATTTAATAGTTGTAATAGCAGGTCTGAGTTAATTTCAAGAGCTTTTTGATTCGTAAATTGAAAGATATATGAGGTTATTGATTGGAAACAGATATAAAAGGTGATTTCTTTTGGTGTATAAAATATTCCTTTCTTTTTTCTAAAATTTTTACTTTTTTGATGAGGATAATATTCTTTTTCTTCAATTAATTTAAAATTTATTTGTTTAATGATTTTTAATCTCTGTTGAATAGCTTCTAATTTCATTTAATGCCTCAAGCAGAATTAAAGTAGTCATTAATCCGTCTCTTTTTTCTCAAAGATATGTGCCATAGTTTTAAATTTAGCAGAAATCGCGTCTGGATCGACTTCTGCGGTTTTATCACTCATAGCTAATAAATAAACGTTCCAACCTCGGTATTTTGCTTCTAAAAAAGTAAATTTCTTTTGCGCATTCTTCACATTCAGGACAAGTTCAAAAGTCGTTGAAAATGTATTTGATTCTGCAAGTTTAGGATTAGCGGTTGTTAAATAATGGACTGAATTATATACGGTATTAAGGCATATTTCCTCAATTGCTTTATTTCTATAATAATCGGAAAGGATCATAAGGTTCTCATCAAAAAGGATAGTGGCATCGAGCTTCTGAAGGAGTGCGACGGATTCTAAGAGTTTCTTAAAGGGTTTTAAACTTGCAATGAGCTCCTGTAAATTTTTTGAAAAAGCTTCAATTATGGATTTTCGATCAAAAATGGAGGTCGCGTAAACGGAGATTTGATACCCTTCTGACTCGTCTTGAAAGAGTCGTCTTAGATTTTCGAGGATTGTATCAGTTTTTGGATTATCACGGAGATTCGGATCCACTTTATGTAATAAAATTACAATCTCAGGTCTAATTTTGAGTTTTCCAAGTAGTTCAAGTATATCTGAATAATATTTCAGAGCTTCCTCAAATCTGGTGCCATTCCAAATATCAATAACATAAAAAATTGAATCTGTACCATCAAAGAGCCTGGAATCTTTAAGATATTTTTCCCTGAAGTGTTCTTGACCACCCAAGTCCCAGCTGACGATTGGAACTCCGAGAATTTTGATTTGATCCCGTTCGATTCCAACTGTGGGCTTTATATTATCCATTAAATTATACTTTTTATTCAAAATATTAAGAATAGAGGTTTTCCCGGCTTGATCCAAGCCAACTATTAAGAGTTTATGAACAGTCTCTGAATCCACCAAACAATTCCCACCAGAAAAGGACTTAAGGTTAAAGATTAGGAAATTTTTTTGACTTTTAAACTTTTCATTTAATTTGCAGTTAATACCTCAATAATGGATTATTTAATTTGGATTTTCTTTGCATCTAAAGGAATTAAATGTCCTTGACCGAATGCATCTTCAAAAGAGATAGAACCAGTAATTTTTGAATTACCTTTGATTTGAGGTGTAAATACGAAATAAAGAGCACGTAAATTGTTTGGTGAGAGATTGGTAAGTGTTTGCTTTGTAAATTCACTTGTGAATTGGTCGGGTATGTTTAAAGACACGGTAATATTTTGGATTATATGATCTGTAAGGTTTTGAATTATGACTTTGAATTGGATTTTTCCTTCAAGATGAGTATATTCGCTTCTTGTTTCTATTAAGGGCTTATAGATTGGATAATCTATAGAAGTATAGTATATATTTGAATAAATTTTGAATTTTTTAATTAAAGTTCCCTCTAGTAACCGATTAACATGAAATTGGATGGTGGAATAAGGCACTTGAAGAATTTTTTCCAGATCTACGAGTCGAACACGCTCATTTTCCTTGATACTTTCATAGATCTTTTGGGTTGTTTTGTCACGTAATAGCAGCACTTTAGTCTCTCGTGCTTCATCAAATTCAGAAGGAAAATATACCTTTTTATTTAAATAGCCTTTTTCACGAATAAAAGCGAATTTAACCAGAAAACCTAGGTGGCGAAATGCCGCATAGCTTCCTAATTCGAAGAATGCCCGAATTTCTCTTTCATGAGCCCCTGGATATTTTAAAATATACTCGTATATCTTCCGTCTATTCTCATTTTTGAGGATATCTTCTTTTAAAAACAGGGTTCCTTCAATTAAATATTTCCAGCTAATTAGTTCGCGGATTGCTCTATCAATTTCTGGTTCAGGATTTGGCATTTGTTTGCAACAGGCTCTAAAAAGTGTAATCACTTCTAAGGTTCGATGCTTCTTTTTCAAGGTACGTGCCACTCTAAGAATGGTTTTATGCAAAATGTTTAGCTTCTCTGTTGCTTTTTGCTTTTTACCATTCCCCTCAAATGACATATAGGAAAATAATGATTAATTAGATAAAGATTTTTTGACCCCTTCAATCCATTTTAAAATTTCATCTTCATCTAGCTGAGCCAAATCTTGGAGTAAAAGCTTTCTCTCACTATCGGACAAATCTTCAATTTTTTTAATCTGATCCATCAGTTCGCTTGAGATAATTGATATTGGTGTAGGAAATTCAGCTATAATGGCACTCTCCAGAGAGACAAGTGATTTGGATTTTAATTTACCTGTTATTTGAAATGAAAGTGCCTTTTTTCGTCGGATAATAATAGTACTAGTTGTTGCTACTGCGGTAACACTCCCAATTATTACAATTAGCCAAATAATGAGATTCTGACTGCGAACCCCTGCAATTAGAACATGGATTTCATCACTTATGTTCTGTCCGGTTTCAAAAATCGTTGCTGTAAAGTTTATTGTAACTAGCTCCATGAATTCCTTCTGATTGACTGGAACAGTTAAAACAAATGATACTTGAGTAGTCTCATTGGGTGCAAGTTGGCCAATCGCTCGCGAATAGACATTCGCATTCCAACCTATTGGTAACGAATCAATAGTAAACTTAACCTCAAGTAAAGTTGCATTGCCTGTATTTTGGAATTGGAAAGAAATATTACAATCCCTATCCCGTCTGAGATCGATTTCTATGTCGATATCAGCTGGTACGTTCCAATCGACCACAACAGAGCCCGTCACATTCACAATTACATCATCGTTATACCATAAGCCAGCTTCATTATTATAGACTAATGAAATATTATGTAACCCTTTCCCTAAAGCTTGGGCACTTACATTATAATCAACGAGAACCTGATTACTCCATTGCTGCCAAGCAGTTTGTCTTACGTCATCTTGAAAAATTGCATAATTTAAAGCTGTGCCATTGGGAAAATCCATATTCCGGTTTATGTAGTACCCTAGTGCCCAAGAATAATCAATTGCATCAACATAAGAGACTCCAGTATCAAGATAGGGACCAATTGTTATCTCATTAATTGTACTTTGAGAGGAATAGACATTAAATTCGCCTTTATACACATTATCTAGCCAGATTTTACACTTATCACTTTGAGACTCTTGAATCCTAATATGGTACCACAAATTCGTGGTAATGTTACTAACCAACTCGGTGGAACCCCCATTTTGAGTAACGCTTCTCAATTCGCCAGTATCCCAGTTAAAGGATATCCAAGATTTTTTCAACTCAGTGCCATCCATCCGAGATAGCAGTACTAAGTTGCCGGAACTACCTCTAACCCAGCATTCCCAATACGTTTCGCCCATGGATTGAGTTAGGAATTGATTTCGAATAAAGCAATTCACATCCACAGATGTTTCAAATTTGATAACCTGTTTATGACCACTCTCCTCTGTAATAACATTAAGACTTGTATTAATGGGATTGTATTGCAGCCAGCCAGGAGGATCTTCGATCATGACCGAATCAGTTAGAAAGCTGTATTCTCCAAGGTAATTAATTGAACTATTATCCTGGTTCCGATTTGAATAATATCCTGACGCCCAGGAAAAATCAATTCCATCAATATAAGAAATTCCAGTAGTGAGGTAGATACCAAGCGTTATCTCATTGATAGTGTTTTGCGATGAATAAACGTTAAACTCACCCTTATATCCATTATTCAACCAGACTTTACATTTATCACTTTGTGACTCTTGGATTCTTATGTGGTACCAAAGATTTGTGCTTATATTACTAACCAGCTCACTAGACGCCCCATTTTGGGTGATACTTCTTAATTCACCAGTATCCCAACCAAACGAAATCCAAGATTTTTTATTATTTTTATCATTCATGCGAGATAGTAGTACTATATTACCGGAACTACCTCGAACCCAACACTCCCAATAGGTTTCGCCATTAGCTTGAGTTGGGAATTGGTTGCGAATATAGGCATTTTCACCCATTGTTGTTTCAAATTTTACAACCTGACTATGACCGCTTTCTTCCGCGATTATATTAACAGTTGAATTATCAGGTTCCGCTACCAGCCATTTTGCAGGAGCATTTCCAACAGGATCGTCTAAAAAGCTATATTCACCAAGATAATTAACTGAACTGTTATCCATATTTCGGTTTGTATAATAACCCAAGCTCCAGGAATAATCAATTGCATCAACCCAGACACGACAGTCCGCATAAGCAAAGGGACCAGAAGTTTGAACCCGAACATTATTAATAGAGGTTGCAGCTACGTTAAAGTCGAATTCGCCTTTATAATTACCATCCAACCAGTAACTTACCTTATCAGTCGTACAATTAAACTCCAGCCGAACGTGATACCATGTATTAGGACTAAAAGATTCAGTAAATATAGTGTAGAGTCCAATCCAATTAGTACCTACATCTCTCCTTATGATAAAATTGATATTTTCTTCAGAAAATGATTGTTCCAATATTAGATTGAATTGAGTATTCAATAGAAAATTGGCTTGGACCCAAAATTCAACCGTCCCTGAAACGCGACTAATTGAATTTTGCATCATAACAATCCCTCCACTTGAATTATCAAAGAGTTCAATGACCTTAGAATGACCATCTTTCTCTGAAATTACTTCAAGATTAGTATTAAGGTCTTCATGAATAGTCCAATTGGCAGGTACACCACCTTTACCAATTTCCGTGAAACTATACAACCCATCATAATTTTTTGCCTCATCATCAGTGAGATTCCAAGAAATCGTATGGTTGGTTGGATCATCAATATTAAGAGCGAGATCTGAGGGATGGGAAACATTTATACTGGAGTAATTTACAAATTCACTAGGGATTTCAGCTGTAATTGGGGTGGATTGATGATTAGAAGATAGAATTATTAACGTAAAGTTTAAACACAGAGTTATTATGAAGAAAAGACTGAAGATTCGTTTTCGGTTCAAAAGATTCACCTTATTACTCATGAAAAAAATTAGAGGAAAAACCCCCAATCCTTTTCTCGTCTCCTTTAATCAACAAAGAAAATTAACTCAAGAAAGTATAAAAAAAAAGTAGGGGCAAACGTTGTGATTGTTGGAAGTGATAGCAAAAAATCCATTAAATTAAGCGTTTTATCTTTCGGTAAATTTTAATAACGGTTGCTTTCCAACGTTCGAAATCTGGGCGATTTGGGTAGGCTTTATAGACAGTTTTCATCCGATTGACCATGTTATTAACAAAATACAAATTGAGAAGGAGCTCTGGTTTGCCTATACCTCGAATTGCACGACCGATCATATCAACAACGCTGGGTTGTACGATCCGCCCACTAGCTATATCCATGATATCCTGATCCGAGAGTAATCCTCTATGGAGTCCAAAGTTTAGCTCCGCGTCAGTGAAGCGCTGGAGTGCGAGGCGTAACAAATCCAGTGAGGCGAAATCCCCTCCTTGGTCTTTAGCATACCGCTTGTTATAACCCCATAAACCATCAATTGAATAATCACCTGCTTCAATTGCAGACGCAGCTTGTTCAGCAGCATAGATACCGGCACGCATTGAGGATCCGATCCCACCACCGTGGAGCGGATTAACTTGACATGCGGCATCACCCACGAACATTATACCACTCTCCACCAGAGACCAGAGCGGGCGGCGTACTGGAACGACTCCACCACCTTGGTGGATTATTTCAATCGGTTCTTGAGCCATTGGTAGGCAATATTGTTTATAATAGTCCTTAACTTTATATTTCGGGTCAGTATATACTCCTAAACCAAGATTAATTTTATTTTCAGATTCTGGAAAGTACCAGAGATAGCCACCAGGTGCTTTTTCTTGAGATAGAAATATATGAACACAATGAGGATCCCAATCCATGCCACCGACCTGCAATATCTCGCGATAACAAACAATATAATCGCTAGGATCGATCTCACTTTCAATATATGGGCTATCCATTGCTTTCCGAAGAGGTGAGTGGAATCCGCTCGCATCAATTACTACCTTACTTTCAAAATCTTTTTGCTCACCAGTCCGCATGTCTTTGGCTTCAACCCCTACGACTGTTCCCTGAGACATTTTTGGTTTTAATACCATTATTTGATCGTGAAACTCCAGTCCTGTATCTGTTGCTTCTTTTAATAACCGTTGCCCAAATTTTATCCTATTGATTATATAGCCATCGCTCCCAGATTCAGAGAGCGACCGACAAACGCGTTGATCTGGTGAATACAGGTTCGATGCTTTAATCTCATTTTCTAACTCATCACCTTTTGGTAATGTTATATTCAATAAATCGAATTCCCGTTTTTCAACGGCATCTCCGCAGACCTTATCACCAACAGATTCTGCGGGTTTTCGTTCTAGTAAACATGTGTTTAAGCCGAGCTTGGCAGTAGTTTTCGCTGCTAACGCGCCACCTGTGCCTGCACCGACTATAATTATATCATATTTCATGTAATCACTTTTTTCTACTATTAAAATTATTCTATTATTTCACAAACGCGTGCTAGCTTTTTAGCGGCCTCACCAGTGAGACCGTTTTCGCCTAAAATAGTGTAGCGGGATGTCCCTCTGATTTTATGAGCTTTCATCAAGGCCTTGACAATTGCCTCAGGTGAAATACCCAGTTGTTTGGCAGTTACGGGAGCTCTAATAATTTTTAAGGTATCACGAATCTGCTCCCAATTAAGACCATGTAAATATGCCATCATAATAGTACCGACACCCGCCTGCTCCCCGTGAAGGGCAGGATTATCCGCAATGACATCTAATGCATGTGAAAAAGCATGTTCGCTGCCACTTGCGGGGCGGCTAGTTCCTGCAATGCTGATTGCAATGCCGCTACTAATTAATGCTTCTAAAACGATGCGGTAACTCTCTTCAATACCCTTTGTTATTATTTTTGCATTCTTAATAATGAATTGAGCACACATTTTTGATAATGTATTAGCAAATTCCCCGTAATATTCGCCTTTTAATTTATGCGCCAATTCCCAATCGGCAGTCGCAGTGATATTCGCAATTATATCCGCAGAACCGCTTGCCAAATAGCGATACGGTGATTTAGCAATTATATTGATATCTGCGATAACTGCAATGGGTGACTGAACCATCACGGAATATGATGATTCAAGCCCCTTTATGGAAGCTCTGGGTGATGCAATTCCATCATGAGATGGGATCGTGGGAATACTAATATATGGTAGATTTTTATGAGAGTCATTTAAACACGCTAATTTGGTAACGTCAATAACTTTACCCCCACCAACACCAATCAAAATTGATGGGGAAATTCCTTGGACTTTCTTTTGTACATTCTTTACCGTTTCAGTATCGGCATCAATTATCTGTACTTCCTCAACTTTAGTAAAGCCCCTCTCTTTTAACGAAGACGCGATTGTTTTTCCCGCGATTTGATAGGTTGTGGAGTCCGTTACTACGATGGCACTCTCTTGGAACCCATAAGTTTGACAGAAATCACCAACCTTTAAACTGACATCTTGACCAATTATAATTTCACGCGGGAGTTCGATACGATGAAAAGCTTCCAAATGAGACACCTAGATTAAGATAAAAATCAGATAGATTAGAGGACAGGTAATAAGCGGAACGGTTAAGTTGTCGGTTCCTAAGGGACTGAAAAATTCAATCACAGTTGCAATCCCTGCCGCAATTAGAGCAAGCAGTATGATGGTATCCCAGGTCAGCGGTACAGCCGAGAGTCCATTAATTTCAATAGCTAGTACTCCATTGAACCACATAGCTAAAACTGCACCACCAAAGCCAGCCCCGAATAGGGTTAAAGACCCAATAATTGACCGTTTTGACCCTCCAAAAACGGTATAAACCCGTTTGCCATATCGCCTTCCAATGATTGGAGCTAGACCATCACCCAAATACATAATAGTGAGAGGTGCAGTAGCAATCCAGTATAACTCAGGAACTGTAAGGGTGAATATCAATGTTAATGTCAAAATTGAAATCCCATAAAAAAATGGTCCCCATAACTTTTGTCCTTCTTCTTCTCGCTCCATCGTGCTAAACATTTCCCGGAGCACCGCAACTGGACTGGAAGGTCCCGCTAAGTATAATAAAATCACGAACGTTACCCCAACAATATTAGCAACCCAAGGATTATCAAAGAATAGAACGGTATAGACTACGAATCCTGCAAAAATGTGGATCATTTTTCGAGTAAGTTCAGAAGATTTCTTTAGTGCTTTCCGAACGATTTCTGCTATGCCCAAGACGAGAATAACATATAAAAAGGCAATTCCTAACATTACAAAATCATTCATTTTTTCACATCCCTATTGAGAATAAAACATATACTAACATGGCAAGGAGCCCCCCGAACGTCGATGCCAAAAAATTGACAGTGTTATTTTCTAAAAATGCCATGCCGTGAAGGTGAGTACATTTTGTCCCGCAATGCTTGGCTTTTTCGGTAATTTTATTACATATATTACATTGAAAAATTCCTTGAATCGTCGCAGAAAAAATACTATCAATCAGACAACCGATCATTCCTGCAATAATAGCCGCAATAAGTATCTGATAGGTAAATGATGTAGCTAATACTCCTAAACCCGCAAGTAACCATGCCATTCCACCAATGATAACAGTTCCTATCAGTGAGCCTAATTCTCCTAAAAGTGTGATCCCTCCAGGAGTTCCGGGTTCAACGACTTTACTTAACTGAGTAACCAGTCGTGGTTTTGTTTTTGATAGCTGCCCTGTTTCTGTGGCAATAGTGTCACCGGTCATTGTGGCAATTGATCCGATGAACCCAAAAAGAAAAACGTCAAAAACACAATTAAAACAGCCACCAACGATGATGGCAAAAATCCCGCCTAGAGCCGCACAAATTGTAGGGAAGCCTCCATTGGCAAAAACATTAGGCCAAGGACGTGCACCCCCTTTCTCCTGGGCTAATCCCTCTTTTGCTTTCCTCTTGTACTTGAATTTAGTGAAAAATGCCGCAGACAGGTGGAACATTAGGATGATAATAAACCAAGTCCAACCACCAAAAAACCATACCACATATCCAACGATGAACCCTGCGATGAGTCCAGAAATAGATACAATTTTTAATTTAATGGATAAAACACCAAATGCACCCACCACTAAAAGTCCAATAAGAGCATGTATTAGCATGTCATTTGCAATGAGATCCATCCGTTTCACCTTATAGAAAAACACTTCAGATTCTAATCTTTGGAATACGAATTTAGAGTGTAAGTTAATGAAATACTATTATAAACTTGTTGATTAGAAAGATAACCATTAGCGCTTTTAAAAATTTAGTGCGATATTTTATAGATATGAATATTTTATTCCCATATATTATATTCTTGAATGAAAAGAGAAGGGATTATCAAAGGGCAATAAATATAATTATCGAGTTCAAATAATGATTTAATCTGAGCGAGAGCGAGGTTATAGAATTGATGAATGGATTCGTCGATCCTGTGATGGAACCGATTCTTTGGTTTATTGTTTCAGCAGTTTTTGCGTTAATTGCAATTTACTTCATTTATAAATACACTAAAATTAGTCAAGAAGCGAAACCATTCATTCTCGGATGGATTCTGTTTATAGGTGCGTTCACAGTAGCGCGAACTATTGAAACAGTGCGAAGATATTACATTGGTTCGTATTATGATATTATAGAACAAAATTTTACCTTAATTGACCCTTTGAATTTGGTCTTACGGCTCTTATATTATATCATTGCATGGTCAGCTATAACGATTTTTTACTTCGTCTTAGAGAAATATATCATGAAAGGGGGGATGAAGAAAAATACTAGATATATTCTTACAGTATTTTCAGCCCTTGAAGGGATATTCTCAGTTCTTTTGTATTTTACAGCTGCGGCCGCTTGGAATCTACTCATTGTGTCAGGCTTATTTTTTGTTGTTGCGTTCTTCCCGTTATTTTTATTTGTTTATATCACTATAAATTCTATTACTCGAGAGCAGAAGATTGCTTGGGTCGTCATTCTGATTGGATTTTTATTATTCCTTTTAGGTGTAATGGCTGATCTCCCAGAAACCGCGTTGGTGTTAGAGCAGTATGGGGGTATTATTCTCCCCGTTGATTTAGTTCATTATGGCACACCAATCCTTCAGGTAGCGGGTGGAATATTGGTTGGAACTGGATTTGCAATCATTTATCGAAAAGTATAGCCCTAATCTTTTCTTTTTTCTACTTGTTTTCTAATAAGCTCACTCAAAATTTCTAGAAGGAATAATTCATGTTTTCTTACTTTTTTTGACTTTTAATACCCTTTATAATTTCTCTAAGCCCTGCACCTTTATCTTTTAGTACCACTTTTTCTAGATAGGTGCCCTGTACAACAATTTTCGCGCCTGCTTTTACGAAAGCAACAGCTTGTTCCGTGGTATTGATCCCGCCCCCTACACAGACAGGAATCTCAACGAAGTTGGAGACTAACCGTACCATTTCGACCGGGACTGTCTGGTCTGCTCCAGATCCGGCTTCAAGATATACCATTTTAAAACCTATGTACTGCGCAGCTAAAGCGTAGCCGGCGGCGATCTTGGGTTTCTTACGGGGGATCATGTGAGCTTGCCCAATATACCCAGCGGTGGCGCCGGGCTCAACAATAAGATAAGCTAAAGAGATTGGCTCTAAATCCCATAATTTAATAGTAGGAGCACCTATAACGTGGGACCTAATTAACCAGTAAAGATTAGTGGAGTTGAGTAAACTCATGAAGAAGGTAGCGTCTGCGTTTTTGGTAAAGGCGTTTATATTACCTGGAAAAATAATCACAGGTCGATCAGTTTGTTCTTTTATTCCTGAAATGACCTTCTCAATACTAATTTGATCTGCGATGGTAGAGCCCCCTACCATGAATGCATCAGTTCCAGCATTGTGAGCATGTTTGACAAGACGTTTAATACTAGGTAGAGTTTGAAAAGTTAGGTCTGGATCGATCAAACTCATGTGAAGAGCCCCATCAGAGGCGATTTTCTCTTGAATAAATTTCCACACACGATTTTTAGCCATTTCCATACACCACTAAAAATGTGTTATAACAAGTATCATTTAAAGAAAATAAATGATCTTTTTATGACTATAAAATAACCCTCTTAAAATTTCCAGAAAATTACTCTTCATTTCTTCTAACGAATTCTCCATCTTCGCGCTCTTGCATTCCGTATTCCTCATTAGTACAGATATAAAATAAGGGGTTCTATCAATTTATTTTACTTTTCTAAGTCTTAGTAAATTCAACTATTTGTCGAGTAGGGTATTTTTTCTAGTAAAATATAGCTCAATCATTATGAATTATATTTAATGATTCAGCTTTCTCTTACTGATGGCCAGATCATCGGCATATTGATGACCCGTTCGCCGATTTTTCCAGCGAGAATACCCCGAAACCTCTATCCCGTCCGCATTCTGCTTTCGGGAGTGCTTTTTAGTAGATTCAAGGTTGGTCAAGTTATTTAATTCCGAGAATTTTACTGAATAGGGGACCAAGGGAAATGCATGTAATCCGTCTATGAAGATGGGCATTATTGGGTTTTAAAACTTATATTACGTAAGATTTTGTAGCATGGTGCGATATTTTCATTAGGAACCGAACAAAGAAGTTAAAGATATTTTTTCCGTTGCTGATGGTTCTGGTTTTCTGGTTCTAGATTCCTTTTTTGGAAATAGAAGGAGTCCCAAAGCATGAAAAACTACATTTATATGAGTTTTCGAAAATGGAAAAGGAATAATTGGAACTAATATTAAGCCAGAGGTGTCCATTTCTGGTGGTTCAGGGAATAATCTACGCCAGTTATATTTACCCGCTATTAAACTATTAATTACGGCGGGTGGATATCTTGAATCTTTGTATTCAATCTGGATGTTGATTTGGAACTCGATCGATCCCGATTCATTGGATACTGTGCCAGAACAATGGACTGGAATCTCGTCATGAATAGATGATAAAAGTATTGTTGGAGACGATTCAATCTTCTTTCCATTTGGAAATTCTAAGAAACTCTGATAATCTTGAGGAAATTCCGGGGGCCAGTGGAAGTTATAATTCATTATAGCTTGGGGTTCAAGCATTCGAAGTGGAGGGGGAGTGAGGTCAGTCCATGTGGTACCTTGGATATTTAAAAGGTTAAGGAAAATATCGTCCAAAAAGTTATAGAATAGTAAGATATCAGGGTAGCTTGGCACATTCGTATACCCTTGGTGGACTATGTCGTTTCTAATTTTATATAATCTATCAATAACACCTTTCACTGATCCGTCAATGAGATTTGAAAACAGCATCTGGATTTTATCCTTGATTTTCAGCTTTCCAATGTCTAATTCGAGCGAAGTTATGACGATATTGAGGAGCATAGTGGGTAAATCGATATTAAGGGATTG
>JAEOSY010000313.1 GCA_016840125.1 Candidatus Helarchaeota archaeon
AAAATCTCCGTTATAAGTTACGGTTAGATCGTTCAGGGTACCGGTGTTAGGTGTAAAGCGGTAAAGAATCGTACAATCCGATCCATCGTAAGAAAAATCTTCGGCATGCACAGGGCACCAACACAAAAACAACAGGATAGTAATAAAGATAGCTTTTCTAATCATTTTCTTAGATAGTTTTTTAAAATTCCATTTTAAAATAAATAGATGAAAATTTCAATAAAGGCGATTATTTTTTATAAAAGCGCCCACAGGGCGATTTATTGTAGGACGTTGCCCATTTTTTAGTTGGGAAACACGCGAAGTCTGGCACGTAAAACGTAGGTATATTGTTGTGTTTCTTAGGAGTAGGGAATATAATCCCCGCTGCGGGTAGGCTCCCGCCCTTCGGAGGTACTCACTTCCTACACCCCATTTTCGCTCTGCCAACTCAGATGTTCTACATCTGACCATCGCTGACTCTACCAACAAATTAAATACTACAACATCAGAAAAAAAAATGCAAGTCCCATCGGCAGGCTTCTATTTCGTATGGCCTCTATTGCTGCTCTCGCCTCGTGGTAATTTAAAGCAATTTTTTGTCCTTAAGTACTCGAAGATATGATGCCAATTGACCACGATGATGAATCTCATGATCGAGATTTCCACGCATGATTAACCACCAAACACTAACATCTCCATTAAAGCGATCATCATAAATCTGCCTATTCCAATCTTCCTTTTCTATTCTCTCGATTCGCTTTTCTCGCTCCTTACCGGTTTGGAATAAATTTTGAAGCAAATCCAAGTATTCTTGACGATTATTAACAATAAAGGAGCTGGAATTGGCACGAATGGATTCAAGACTATTATTTTTTAGCTTTTGGAAAAGCCAGTTATCGCAATCGATTAAGTGTTTTGCTATATCTGCGAAACTTAAGGAATTATTTGATATTCTCCAGTTCTCAAATCCAGACGGTACTCTCCTCAGACGCTTCAAAGTTGATTCTCTTACTGCCCTGGCAAATTCGATAATTTTAAATGGTTCCATTTCAGTAAAGTGAAATTAAATATATTAAAAACATTTCCCTGGAAAATTAATTTTTTTAAGTTAAGAATTAATAAAATCAATATATTATGCCATATATATTAAAAATATTAAGTTGAGGCAAAAAAATGACACGTGAAAGATAAAATAAGTTACCTGATCGTAAAGTCTTGCCACTTTCCTGTCCGTGGCGGGTTTGATGAATCAAACCCCTACAATGGATTTGTCCTTGCGAGTTTGACAAGGAGAGAAGAGAAAAGGTGCCTGGCAGGAATGCCACTAACTTAAGACAGAAGCGATTGTTCTACTTTTCTATCCCAGTTTTTATTACCTGTCTTAATCGATGGATACCTGTGCAAATGTGCCTTTAGTGCCTTCCCTGAAATATAATATCTTCCGGCTCCGGTTCAGGTGGATTTTTCGAAAACCATCTCCTTTTAATTCGATTAAATTATCCGGGGTAGAGCCACTTATGGGGAGGTATTTAGCGGTCATTCCGAACATGTGATTGCCCATCAGGTACAGCACCGCTTTATTGTTTTTCATCGAGATATTAATCGTAATCTCTTTGTTGTCCAGCAAACTTACTTTAAATTTTGGCCCTCCGGAAGCACCTACGGCCACTTGACCAGATAATAAAAGAATTAAAACAATAACAAACATCACATTTTTTTTATCATATTTCCTCCTCTAAAATTTAATTTTGATATAGCCATTTTTTTTGTCAAGCAAAAAAAACCACCGGAAGCAATTCTAATTTTAATTGCTGTTATCTTTGTTAAATGCCCCTATCGATCGACTGGTCCTTGAATACTTTAACGAATTTTTTTGCTTCCCCTAGCGAAGATGGATACCTGACACGTTGGTAAGCCCCAGGTGAAGTCATGCGATAGATTTTTTGAAAATAAAAGCCATGTTGAGCAAGGAATATAACCTTTTTCCATGCTTTGTCATCAGAACGTTTTGGTGGTCGAAACCTGATATCCATGCGGACGGCTTTACCACCGCAATGTGGACAAATACGTTCTGTAGTTTCTTTGTCATATGGACGTTTGAATGTTTTCAGGCATCCGAAGCACGTAAAAGGCACTTTGTATGGAGGATCTTCAGGCATTTAATATTGTATTTATATTGTTTACTTCCTCGAGTTGGGAACCCACAACACACCCGTTTCGTAATCTACCGTCCAGACGAACCGCGAGAGGAGATCCGAACCCATACCTACCAGGATCGGCTCTTCCAGAGTCGGATCTATACCCGTCGGGTCGACCTCCTTTGCACTAGGAACCTCAAAGGAAAGATCGCCTATTCGCAAAGTCTCGATTCTAACTCCACGGGGATTCCGTCTGAGCCCTAGTTCGGAAGCTAGTGCCGGGTTAATCACGGTACGACTTTTTCCCGTATCTAACTCGATCAAGACACTCCGGCCATCGATTGCCCCATATACGAGAATGAGCCGTGGATGCCGGCTGGACCGAATCATTGGAATGCTCCGGAAACCCGGAACGTTATCAGGGAGCGCTGCCATACTGAGTGCCATTTTCTCCGAGCTGTAGTCGAAGGTGAAGTGCCCACCATCGATGGACATGGGTCCCACTAGACCAGGCAGGCCGGGGTGATTCGTTTCATATACGCGTACCCCTTCGAGACTCCTGTTGAGAATGGTGACATTGGCAGAATTAGCCATTCGAAGTGTCGATACAATCTTGCCTGAAGAATCTCTGAGAATATAGGTGTCATCTGTCGGCAGCCCTAAACGGTCGAAGATCTCAGAAGAAACGCTGATCCCCACCATATTGCCTGTGTCGAAAGGCAGCAATAAGCGGTTACCCGCAATACTGACAGGCACGTAAGGGTAGCCAAACTCGCCCAACTCGATTGAGTGGATATCTTCGTTGTTATATCTGAATCCCTGAATCCAATTTGATTGTGGTGAAGGCGTTTTACATGCAGTCAGCGCTGATATCAGCACAATCACCAATCCGACGTGAATGGATCTTGAATTCAGCAACGGTCTATACCTTACAATGTCGTTCCTGGTCCTTCTAACGCGAGTATCAGCCGGCGCTGCGACGAACTAAAGTACATACTGAATTTTCTATGAACACCGTACTAGCCCTATCCGAGGGATATTGCGCTCCGATGAATACATACGTTATAAGATTCGCTTTAAAATTGGATGATCACTATTTATCTCAAGCAGATCCCATAGGTTTCCATACAAATCCTCGAAAACAGCTACCATACCGTATGATTCCTTTTTCGGTTCTCTTACAAATTTTATACCTTTAGAAACCATGTTATTATAATCTCTCCAAAAGTCATCAGAATTGAGGAATAGAAAGACTCTTCCCCCTGTCTGATTACCTATGAAAGATTCCTGCTCAGGCTTGGAG
>JAEOSY010000314.1 GCA_016840125.1 Candidatus Helarchaeota archaeon
CAATCATCAGCAAAGAGCCCATAGCAGCTAAAGTCTCGTACTCAGGTCCACCATACTCAGGAATAACCTCTTCCCCCATAATAGTCGCTTTTGTTTTTCGTTTACATCTTATTGGGCATGCTGTACAACTATCTCTTCCGACTAATAAGCCTTCAGGCCAATATGCCCCGGAAAGAGCTTCTGCACCTTCAAAAACTCCTCGCCTAAAGTTTTGTGTGGGTAAGATCCCAGACTCGGAAAGTGCTCTCGGAGCATTAGAAGTGCCATATTTGCCCATTTGTAGATTTAATGATTTTGTAAATTTGCGACGTGCTTCTTTATACGCTTCGTTATCATAGACAGGGACGTCTCGATGCCCTTTTGCTGCAATGGCCTTCAATTTTTTTGATCCAAGCACCGCACCAGTTCCACACCGGCCCGTTGCCCGATTTCTATCATTAATGACGGCTGCGTATTTGACTAAATTTTCCCCCGCCGGGCCAATACACGATACACGTACCTTTCCATGCTTTTCTCGTAGGAAATCTTCGGTTTCCTTCACAGGTTGGCCCCATATGGGGCCTGCATCTTTAAGCTCAACTTCTCCATCGGCCATCAGTAAATATTTGGGGTGATCTGCCTTTTCTCGGATGATAACGCCATCATACCCGGTTTGTTTGAGTTCTGTTGAGAAAAAGCCGCCAGAATAGGATTCTCCAAGAAATCCACTCAGTGGGGCTTTAGTAAAAATGCCAAAGCGGCCACTTCCTGCCACATATAACCCATTTACCGGCCCCGTCGCATACACCACAATATTATTTGCCGAAAAGGCATCCCCGCCTTTGAATTCATCCAAAAGAATCCGCGCCCCGAGTCCGCGCCCTCCCAAAAGCTTTTTAGCAACCTCTTCGGATATTGGATAATCACTAAGTTTGTTCTTTTTCAAATCGACATCTAAGAACTTTCCAAAAAGCCCATACATGAGAATCACCACCCACCCTATCCGCATGCCCTAAAAATGTCTTTAGGTGAAGAGTCTTTAGAAATTCGCGAATCATACCCCCATATTAAAAAATCATGATTTTAAGGTCAATGGCCGGGTTTTAACAGGAAAAGACGCGATTCCTGTTTCTTGGGAGACCTGGGAACAGAAATCGTTCAAGACAATAGGATTATTATGAAACCAGAATACTTTTTGGGGGCGGAGTTGCTTTACAGTCCATAAAAGCTGCGAGTTATCGCAATGCATCACTAAACGAAGATCTGGATGTTCTACATTAAAAATACGTGACTTAATTGATAGATTGATAGATCTGACGATGACGAACTACATTAAATGTGAGATAGTATATAATGGGCGTAGATTCTAGATTACCCTTCTCATTTTTTAGAATCGATTCCGACTTTTTCTTTGATGGCTTTTCCCACTTTTCCAACAATAGTTCCAGTTCCCCCACAAGTTTTGCAGGGTTTTTTGCGGATACGACCCGTTAATCCAAGTCCCTTACAGACTGGACATTTAATCGAATCAGATACAAGTTTAGAGACGCCTTCAGCGGTTTCGATGGCACCCTTAACTTCATCCTTTATTTTTCGCATCATTGTAGTTCACTCACTGAGGATTACAGAAGTGAGAAGAAAAAAGGTTTTTGGAAAGATGTGAAGTGAACTACTCCGCCCTTATGACGGAGCTTCTGCCCTCACAGATTGTTGAGCTGTCCCTATGAGGGAGAGCAAGAACCCAACGAGAAAAGGTCGGCGATTCATCCCCTCCCTTTCTTTCGGAAGGAGTCTTCTCGCCGATATCAGATAAAGATGGACTTTCACCCGTTCTATAGAATAGGATATATAAGCTATCTTCAGGGGAACGCACTCAATGAATTCGGGAATTTATAATATTATTTGGATGAAAGGATAAGAACTCCTCATTTGAGTGAAAAAGTTAGTCGGGTTTTGTAATATCAATCCATAGTTCAGTTCGTAGCTCTTCCGGCTTCACTTGGCGAGGATCATCTAGATACCATTCAAAACTCCAATGTTGAATGTGATAACCATCATTAGTGATTGTTTCTTCGATTTTGGAATAGTGCTGAGCAAGAGCTTCATAGGGACCATAGATGGTACATTTTGCAATAAAGCAGGCTTTTCGCTCTTTTAACTTCAAAGGAGCCTTAAAATTTACATGTTCAGCACAGGGAAACCCCACCGCCCAAAAATGTTCCTCTTCCGTGGCCACTTCTTTGGGGTCGCTATAAAACGCAGCAAACACAGGGCCTCGCATCGAGGGGAAAAGATTTTGTTCAGCGACTAATTGCATTAATTGAGGAATTTGATTAGGAATTTGGCTAAAAGCACCCTTAGTATCTAACGCCAGATACTGAAACCCTGCATCTTGTTCATATTTGATTTCAAATGGCTTTGTTTTAGCGGACATAGTACAAATCTCCGAATTCGAATATCACATCTAGGTCATAATAATGCCTTTAAAATTTAATGGAAAATATTTAGGAACCTAATCATTGATACGTATGTTTTAATCAAGTGGATCAATCTGTATCACTTAGAAAATGGAGTAATTGTGTTTTTCGAGAATCAGGAATTGAGAGACCGGTATCGTATGTTAGATAATCTACATACATAAGAATGTGATTTTGATAGCCGTATTGTCGTGAGATTTGGCGCGTAAATCCATTATTTCGTGCTAATTTATCGAGTACTTTTTGAGCTCCAGATCCGAACTGAGCAGCAAGTTTAGGGCGATTATAAATAGGAGAAGGAAGGCCTATATCTTTTGCTACAAGGCGTAAAATGTATTTGCGGATAAATGTTGAATTTTCTTGGATAATTTTATATTCAGCTGGAAGGGGAAGTAAAAATTGTAACACATCCCGATCTAAGTATGGGAACCCAAATTCAACGTGATTTATGGTAGCAATGGCATATTCCCGTTTTAAACTCCCAAAAAGATCTAATACATCATTTTTTAAGCAAGAATGTAACCCAGCATACCCTTCCTCCTCTAAAACAGCTTCATATCTCTTATATCCGCCTAAAATCTCATCTGCGCCTTGTCCACATAGAACTGTTGTTTTTCCTTCTTTTTTTGCGATCTTTGTCGCAAAATATAGAGGAATGGCAATTGCCAAATCCATAGTTGTTGGTTCTACAAGTGCAGCTAGGATTTTAGGAAGAGCTGCCTCAACAACATCAAATTCTAATGGAATGATAGTTAAAGGAAGTTCTAGGATCGCTG
>JAEOSY010000315.1 GCA_016840125.1 Candidatus Helarchaeota archaeon
CCTTCACTTTTCTACTATACCGCATCTTATGTGGTCCAACATTACTCTATTATTTAATTGGTCTCATTTTCTATTAAACTCTCCGTTAAAAGTTCCAAGGATAAAATAATCGTATTGATTTGTGTGGTTAGGTATTGCGCATATTCCTCGGAGATCATTTGTAATAGCTGTAAAAAATCTATGATATCCTTTGCTTGTTCAAGATTCCTTACTGATTTTTCCAATTTATACATGGCCGAAGTGTTACAACCCATGGTTAAATATATCAGACATGAATCTAAATCATTACTCGCCTGCCATAAGTTAATATCAATCAAAATAGCCTTAATAAAACACACAGAATCGTATACTTCATCGGCTAATTGTATTATCTCTATTTCGATCTTTGCAATCTCTAGAGCCGCGAAGGTTCCGACCGTGACACCCATTGTTAGAGTGATATGATCTCTGATTCGATGAAAGTTTGAAATCAGATAATCTGCATAACTTTCATTAATAACATTGTCTTCCGCTTAGCTTTTAAGCACTTACGGAACTTTATAGTCCTCCGAAGGATTGTAGTCTTCTATGTTATATTCTCGGAATCATCTTTATTTCAGTTCCCATTAGCGCCCATATTTCATCTGTGGCGTTTTGTGTAATGGGTGAAATTGCGGCAATTCAAGCAGGAGCTATAATTTTCGCAATAGCATGGTATTTAAAATTCTGTCGTGCTTGTTGTCTTTGGAAAATAATTGTAATCGGAGTTATACTTTCATTGGTAGCAATAGCTATTGCAAGTTATTGGCTTGGTTGGCCAAATTGTTGGCTAGCAGGATTGGTACTGTTATTATTCTACTTAGGAGCTGCAATAGGTTACAGGGAAATCTGCAATAGATAAAGAGAATTGAGAAACCCAAAATTTCCTTTTTTTTTCAAATATAATTAATATTTAATGAGTTTTTAGAGTTTAAAAAAGAAAGTAGGTAACTTTTCCTTTTTCTAATTATCTTTAAATCAAAAGAAGAGAAAATAGGAACTTACAAAAAGTTGAATGAATCTAATTTTGAAGTATGTTATCGATAAGGCTTTAAAGAGAGGAATAACAGATAATTTAAAACATATGGTAATAATTGAAGATTCACAGTTTCTAGTCCCTTCCATTCTACGAGAAGTTCCTGAAACCAGCTTAGTTGAGGATATTCCGTTATTACTAAGAGGAGTAGGAGAGAGTTTAATAACAATTTCCACGCGTCCCGAGATTTCGTCAGATATCATAGCAAATTCAGGGGTGAAAATTACATTCAAAAGTCCTTATGATTCACAAAAAATTGCAAAATATCAAAATTTATCAGAGAATCAAGAAAAATATTTGAGAATTATGCCTAAACGGGAAGCAATTGTGACTCTTCCTAATTATCAATTTCCCTTTAGAATATTTACAGATTATTTTGCATATGAAAAGAAAATTGATGAGAGTAAAATACAAAGCAATTCAATCTCTACCAAAGAAGATCAATTTACGCATGAAAAACATGAAGAAGAAAAAGATGGGAGTATTAGTTCAAACTTTTATATTAACCCAAGAAGAATAATCACCAAAAAAAAAATCATTCAAGTAAATAACAAACTCAACATGATCGAACTATCAAAAATTAGAAAGATTTTGAAAAATGCCCCCCTAAATAAACATTCATTATCAAAAATACTGTCGATTCCAAAAAGAGAGCTAGATATGAGACTCAAGGCAATTTTCGAAAAAGGTCAACTTGAAACCTGTATTGCCCCTATTTTTAGTAATGAGAAGAAGCAAAAATTATACTTTTTACCTGAACAAAGGGGATATGTAAAAAAAGAAATTAAGATGAAAATAGAGAATAACTTTTTGAAAGAAGGAAAATTAGGTAAATTAGCGGAAGGGGATTTATTTGATTACATTTGGTATGGAAATAACACCCTTATTAAGATATTTAGTAATAACGAAACAATCTTAAATATAAGTAAAATGGGCAAATTATTATTTAATTGGTTTGAAGCAGCAATTGAAAGGGGAAGCTTTGAGTTGATAGTAATTGTCCCTTTTTTAGATTGGAGTAAAGAACTTAGATTATGGTTAGCCTCATTTCATTCAAATCAAATTTTGATTTTTTCATATAATATAGAAGATTGGAAAAAATTGACTAAATATTTAAAGAGGGGAATAAGACCCGAAGCTGATTCCAATAAACAACAAAACTTAAAAGAAAAAAAATACACTGAACGGCTATAAGTCAAATGTAAATTCCCATATCTCCCCACTTTCTAATGTTTAAGACCATCCACAAAATTTCCTGACAACTCTTCTTAACTGGTTTCACGACCATGTGGAGTTTTTAAGCTTTTTTTTTAAATTAAATTTTAAATCACACGGTGAAAATATGATAAAAGAATGCAAAAGATGTTTAAATGTGGAGACCTTTGACACACTTATTCAAAAACCTATAATAATTACAGCCAATGGGTTATGTAATCAATGTATTGAATGGGAAGAAAGTTTAAAAGAATTTAATAACTACAGAAAGGCTGCTAGAGAACAGTTACCTAAGATTTTCAATGAAATTAAAGCTGAAAAACATGAATATGATGCACTGGTATCACTGAGCGGAGGAAAGGATAGTTCTACAGCTTTGATTCTAGCAAAAAAAAAATATGGTTTAAATATCCTTGCTTTTACAACAGACAAGGGCAATTTTTATGAGGGGGTAAAAGAACAGATCACAGACCTGACAGACCGTTTAGGGGTAGACCACATCTTTATTAAAACTCCCACACCTTTATTAAACCATACATTCACTTTTGGAGTGAAAACCTTATCAACAGGTGGAATACAATGTAAATTATGTGGAGGACTTGTTCATATTCCGATTTTAAGTCGATTTATGTTGAATTACGATATTCCAATTATCATCACAGGTTTAGATCTTTGGGAAATCCAAGCAGGACATATTATAGAAAAAAATCGGCATGTAAAGCTATTGAATCCATTTCTTTATACATTCCCCACTTTAAGAGGGCGGTGGAATGATTATCAAACAACAATTAAGGATTGTTTAAACCTTCTAAAAAGATTTTCTAATGAAGATGAATTTCCTGAATTAAGTAAAGATTTTATGCAAATTGCTAATGAATTAATCTTGAGATACGGATTAAGTTCAGAGAAAATCAGGGAATTTAGACATTTAGATTTTTATGATATCGGTTTAACTGCTATAGAAATATCATCTAAAAAACGACAACTTGATTTATTAAAAGAAAATGGTTGGGCACCTCCCAAGGATATGTTTACCGGAGAATTAATTGGGACTGACTGTAAAATAGGAGGATTAATCAACGCTATTACAACCTTTAAGCAGAAGAGGAAGATGTGGTCATATCGTATTCGTTCGGGTCTTGTAACGAAAGATGAAGCGATTGAAGAAATTACCAAGCAATCACCCAACATTGAGCAACTATGCTGTACTTTAAAACAGTTAGGTATGAAAGAGCTAAAAAATTGCTTGAAATTAGGGTGGAAGAATCATATTTTTGGAGATCTCTATAATAAAGAGCTGATTGATCAAATTAATACAAAATTAGATATGATTTTTTAATTGTATTATTTCTTTATCTTCTTTTTTAAATGGATTAAAAAAATCTCTGTAATCACTCAATAAATCTTCATATATTGTATTATTAGATTCGCCTCCAGGAGGAAAAAATAACAGATTTAGATCTTTAATAATTGTCTTAATGAATTGACTAGGGTGTATTTTTCTACCTTTTATAAAATGCTTCTTGTTTGACCATTTATTCTGGAGTGCGACCATGGATAAGTAATAGGACCAAATCTGTGCATCAGAAAGAGTAATTTCTCCTGTACTAAGATCAAATAAAGAATAGGGCGGTGGAAAAACACCTCTATCATAGAAATCCCAATTATATGAGTGAATTTTCACTCCAAATTTCTTAGGATTGAGGAAAGGTAGTGATCCGGGAAGAGGAATCCAGATATTCATAATTGCTGAAAAAATTAAATCTTCTTTATTTAAATATTCTAATTTTTGCAGATTTTCGTTCATCGTAGAAATATTCTCGCCACAGAATCCAATCATCCAAGTTGGCATTGATGCCAGACCAAAACTTTTCAACTTTCTCAACGCTTTATACTGGATTTCCCAAGAAGGTTTCCCCATCAAATCTAAAGTTTTCTGATTTCCGTTTTCTACACCAATACTAACAAATCCCTCGTCCTGTAATAGTAATTTCATTAAATGCAATCTTTTATTATCTGTTAAATTAGCACGAGTTAATGCAAATTTAATCGGTGTATTGGCCAACTTTTTATATAAATGAACTAAATTTTCGAAATGTGTTACATTATAGGGGAGAATTGTATCTGTAAACTCAAACAACCTCTTTGGAAATAATTTTTCAGCAAATAAAATATCTTCAATCACTTTCTCGGGCGATCTAAATCTAACTTTACGACGCCAGAAAAGCGGATTTGTACAAAAAGTACATTTATAGGAACACCCACGAGTCAAACTAAGCGGAATATAAATGAAATTAGTTCTTTCTTTTTGTGGAATTAAATCTAATGGGAGTAATGGAAGCTCATCCAGTTGTTCATTCGATAATAATTTTTGGTCAGCGTTTCGTTTATTTTTTGTAGTAATCCCTTGAACATTTTCTTCAATTGATTTGATTGAAGAATTTTTTAGATATTCGTAAACGAGATTGCGCATTACTTGTTCTCCTTCACCCCGAACTACAACATCAATTTTATTATTTGATTCATCAATACTTATTTTGTCTAAAAATGTTACATGAGGTCCCCCCACGCAAATAAGATTGTTAGGATCTATTTCTTTTACTATATCTACCACTTTTAATGTGGCATTGAAATTAGACGTATATGATGTAAGGGCTACAATTTTAGGATTATATTTTCTTATAAGGTCAGAAATTGTCGCAAATAAGGTTTTTTTACCTTTGAAATGACCTAAATCATGATATTGACAAGAAAATCCCTCTTTTAATAGATTTCCTGCAATTGACAAAAGACCTAACTGTACCGATATAATATTTCTTGTATTTTTTGAATGATTAAAAAAATTATAGATTATATCCAAGGGTCTTAGAATAGGTTTCATAGGAGGGACTAAAAATAATACATCAATGGAAGAGGTCATAGTTAATCATCATCTTATCTTTTACTAACAGAAAAATTATTAGATATAATTGTAGTTGAATTTAAAAAAAACTATTTAAACTCCTATTGCAATTTTAAAGTTAAAAATAAAGAAAATGAGTGATTAAACGAATAATGAGAAAAAAAAGAAAATTTTATTGTTATCTTAGCGGAGAGTTACCTAGTTCCGGTCTTCCATCTTATGAAGTAATTGCAATTTTAAAGTCTTATAGGGAAAAATTTGCCATATTAAATAAATTTGACCAAGTTTTGTTAATATCCGCTGAAAATAATATTTGTCATCTCATTGAAAAAAGGGCTGCTTATGTTCACAGATGTGGAGAAGTTATTTTAAATAGTGTTCAAGCTAATGTAACAGAAATAAAAAAAGAGCTAAGAAGTTTTGATTTTAATAGGATTTTTAAAAATAAATCCTCTTTTGCAGTTAGAATTAAAAGAATAAAGGAGTATTTTCCTCAAATTAAAGAAGAAAAAATGGAAAGTCTAATTGGGGGCGAAATCAAAGCTTCAGTAACCAAACCAATTAAGGTTAATTTAGATAATCCCGACGTGCTTTTTTTAGGTATTTTTACAGAAAAAAATTTCATTTTTGGAGTTAATCATGTAAACGTTAGAAGAAAGAATTTCAGATTACGAGCACCACACACTAGACCTTTCTTTCACCCATGCGGATTAGATCCTTTTTTAGCAAGAGCAATGGTTAATTTATCGGAAATAAAGGGATCACATATTATATATGATCCTTTTTGTGGTACTGGAAGTATTTTGGTTGAAGCAGCTTTAACTGGGATAAGATCTATCGGATCTGATATTAGCTTTAAAATGATTCATGGTTGTTCCCTAAACTTAAAAGCTCAAGGGATTCAAAACTTTAATTTGTTTACAGCTGATGCAAGACAATTTTGTATAAGGGAAACGTTTTGTTTAGTATCAGATCCCCCGTATGGTCGAGCTTCATCAATTTATGGTAAGAATCTTAGTAATCTATTATCGGATTTCTTTAAAAACAATTATGAATTGATAGGAAAAAACTGTTTCAGCGTTCTTGCTTTACCTTCTTCCTTTAAAATCAATACTTTGTTTTCAAACTACAATCTTAAAATACACCATAAATTTGAATATTATGTGCATAAATCACTTACACGAGAAATATATGTTATTGAAAAAATGTGAAATTCATGCAAGTAATATTTTTAGGAACCGCAGGGACAATTCCAACACGTTTTAGAAATTTACCAGCAGTAGTGCTGAAACGAAACGGTAGAATTTTTCTATTTGATGCTGGAGAGGGTACACAAATTCAATTTATAAAAGCTTCCTTAAGCTTACACAAAATAAGTGACATTTTTATTTCACATATACATGGCGATCACATTGGAGGTATCCCGGGTATTCTTCAAAGCCTATCACTTCTAAAAAGAGAAAAACCGATGAGAATTTTTGGTCCGAAACAAATCTCCAGATACGTTTCTGCTATCTATGAAACCATGAATTTTGAATTAACATTCCCTGTGAATATAATCGAAATAAGTTCTGGAAAAATACTTGATGAAAAAGATTTTTATGTTGAATGTGTAACAGCAGAGCATAAAATAGACGCGCTTGCCTATGGTTTTTTTGAAAAACCCCGCCCTGGCAAATTTTACCCGGAAAAGGCAGAAAATTTAGGGATTCCTAAGCATCTCTGGAAAAAATTACAACATAGAGAGGAGATCAGTTTTAAGGATAAGGTGATAAAACCAGAGGATATTATGGGGCCTGAAAGAGAAGGACGAAAGATTGTTTATGCTGTTGATACTAGGCCTTGTTCAAATGTCCTTAATCTGAGTAGGGGTGTAGATCTTTTAATCCATGATGGAATGTTTGCAAATAGCTTACAAGAAAAAGCCATAGACGGAGGACATTCAACAGTATCTGAAGCGGCAGAGTTAGCTAAAAATGCAGCCGTAAAAAGATTAGTTTTAACACATATAAGTTCAAGATATGTCTCCACAGACGATCTAATAAATGAAGCTCGTGCAATATATTCAAATACAGAAATTGCAAACGACCTAATGATAATTGATTTACCATTACAAAAGAATTGAAAATATATTTGATTAACCATGACATATGCCAAAAAAGTTTTAGAAATATTGCCATTAATGAAAAATAGAGAGCAAATCCGTAATGTAGGAATTCTCGCACATATAGATCATGGTAAGACAACATTATCTGACAATTTATTAGCCTCCTGCGGATTACTCTCACCATCTTTGGCCGGTCAAGCTCGCGCATTAGATTTTTTAGAAGAGGAGCAAAATAGAGGAATTACCATTAAGAGTGCAAATATCTCTTTACCTTACAAGGTTGAAGAACGGGTTTTTATTGTAAATTTAATTGATACTCCGGGACATGTTGACTTTAGTAGTGCTCGTGACCAAAGTCTTCGTGTCATCGATGGGGCAATTATAGTTGTTGATGCTGTAGAAGGGTGTATGGTTCAAACCGAAATTGTAACAAAACATGCCTTGGAGGAATATGTTAAACCAGTTTTATTTATTAATAAAATAGACCGCCTTATTACAGAATTAAAACTATCTTTAAAGGAGATTGAAAAGCGACTAAATAATATAATTCAAGAATTTAATAATTATATTGAAATCTATGGCCCGGATAAATTTAAAAAAACATGGCGAATTAAAGTTGAAAAAAATAATATTGCGTTTGGATCTGCTTTACATTTATGGGGCTGTACTGCTGAAGAAATGTTGCGGCAACAAATTAAATTCAAAGACATTTTAAAATTTTATCAAAATAACCAATCTAAAAATGACTATCGTGATATAAAGAAACGCCTTCCTCTCAGTAAAAGTATTTTTAACATGATCATCAATCACTTGCCAAATCCAATCCAGGCACAGTATTATAGGATACCAAATTTATGGGGTGGAAAAATTTCCTCCAAAATAGGGAAGGCATTAATAAATTGCGACCCTAATTTAGGTTCACTAGTTTATATTTATAAAAATATTTCAGATAAGAATCTTGGGATAATTTCCTTTGGACGAATTTTTTCAGGGAAGCTCTCAATAGGTCAGGAAGTTTTTTCATTATCTTCTGCTACGTACAATAAAATTCAACAGCTTTATCTCTTCATGGGTGCTCATCGGGAAAGTATTAAATCCCTATCAGCAGGAAATATTATCGCATTTTATCTAGAAAATCCTAAAATTGGTGATACATTAGTTGAAAAAGAGTATGAAGATACCACTCCCCTTATAAAAATTAAATATGAAACCGAAGCTGTAGTTCAATATAGTATTGAGCCGTTACATCCAAGAGAATTAAAAAACATGATCAATCTCCTAAGAAGTATTTCAATTAATGACCCGAATTTAAAATTAACCACAAATACTGAAACTGGAGAAATCTTAATTTCAGGATTAGGAGAACTACATTTAGACGTAATAGCAAATGAATTAAAAAAAAATGGAATGGAAATAATCACATCAGAACCTATTATCACTTTCCGGGAGAGTATCCAGGGCCAGAGTGATTTAATTACAGTTATTGATAGCGATCCTCAAAATTCAATTACAATTCAGATTGAGCCACTCGAACCCGAAATAATTGAGTTCTTATCAAAAGGTAAATTCAACTATAAGATGAGTGAAAAACGTAGAAAGCAGATTCTCCAAGATATAAATGTTAATGATGTCGATCTCATTCAATCCTTACTATACTCTGACCCGTTTGGTAATGTAATCGTACTATCTGAAAATACCTCGGGCCTTGGAATAGAGGACGATCTTCCTGTTGTTCTAGATCACAAACTCGAGAATATATTTAGATTTGGCCCCTTAATACGTAATCCTATTCGTGGATTAAAGATTAAAATTCTTAAGTTATCTTTGAAATCAGAAATAACCCAATTTAATTTTTTAAATATACTTCCTATTTTAAAACAAGCAGTTTCTGAATCTTTTAATTCTGCTAAAGCAGTACTCCTTCAACCTATTTACAAAATATTAATTAAAACCATTCCCTCCTACATTGGAGTAATTAGTAGTATTCTTGCTCAGCGAAATGGGAGAACACTACAAATAGATCAAAAAGGATCGGATGTTTTTATAACGGGACACATTCCAGTTAAGGGGACTTTTGGATTATCATCAATTTTACGATCAAAAACTTCAGGTCATATCTTTTGGCAAACTTTTCTTTCTCATTGGGAAAAAATAACCCCTGAATCTAAAATGATCGAAATTATTCAAGAGTTTAGGATAAAAAGAGGAATTAAATAAGGAATTTGTTGTATAATAGATGCGGCTACCGGGATTCGGACCCGGGTATCTACCTCAGCCAAGTTGAACTGAGATGGTAGCTATCTCCTTTTTTATTGGGAGGCTACCGTCCTCGCCACTAGACCATAGCCGCAGAGTATAATTCACATTTTATATGATAATTCTTAACAATTCGTATATTAGTTTTAATTTAAATATTATTAAGGTTTCGGGTTTATTTAGGCAATGAAGACAGAAATTCAGGACCCAATAGATCAAACGATGAGATTGTTAATAATTGAACTGTTATTAAAACCCTTTTTTCGAACACTTCCTTTCTTTTAGATAAAATCTTATCTGCAACATTCAATTCCTCCAATAAAAGAATTACATTCTCAAATTGTCCTTGTTGTAACTTTGTATTGAGAATTTTCCAGAATTTTTGGATTTTATGTTTAAAACTTTTTAAACCCTGTTCTGTAATTTTCGGATTCAATGTTTGAATATCTGAAATAGTGATTGGACCACCAGTTGCAAGGATTTGTGCTGAATTAACTCCTAAATCAATTAATTTCTTGCGATTTTTTGAAGAATTAACAATAAAAAAAGATCTTTTAATTCGATCTTTAAAATTTTCTTCTTTTTTTTGTATAACTTGGGGATTGATACTAAATTTCTCATTTAATTTAACTATTATTCTATTTAATTTTAGCAAATTACTTTTAACTTTCTGAATACGTATTTCATCCATAAGAAAAGTTGGTGCAGTTTCTCTAAATACGTTTTTAATATTAATTAATACATCTATTGCATCATTAATTTTCGAGAAATCAGAAGTAGCCATTAAAATTTTCTCCTTTTTTAATTAAATAGAAGGTTTTTTTATTATTATTTGTTAAACCTTAAAAAATTTTAATCTAACTAGAAATTGTATTTATGTATTAGGTAGAAAAATGGTTTAGGATATTATTGAACAAACCTGTTTTGCTATTTTATTGACTTTTCTTCTAAAATAGCGTAGATTATTTGGCATGATTGTAATTAGTAAGATTGAATTGATTATACTGTCAAATAGAGAAATCCTTTGAATGAAAATTTTTCTATTAGGATATGAAATTACTATATCCTCAGGATTATCTGAAATAATACCATCTTCATTAAAAATAGCTGCAGCTTTAGCAGCTAAACTCTCAATTTCAATTTTGGGATCCATTTGATTGGAAGTAAGAATAATTAATCCTTCTTGTGATGCAACTAAACTCCCAAAAAAACCTGAGTCTTCAATTATATGATTTAATATTTGTTGTAGGGTAAATAATTTTTGATCCATAAGAGATAATCCCTCATGTTTCATTCTGATTAAAGATTTAATTCTTCTGTTGATTGAATTGATATTGTAGATGATTTTCAAAAAATCTATTTAAACTCCTATTTGAAAATTGAATCAAAGAAGGAATAGCTTAGCTTTTTCGTTTTCGCAAATAAATTGAATATCCTCTAGAATCATAATATATCCATAAGCATAAGATGATATTATGATCGATTCTAATCCCTTCTATATAATTATTAAAACAGGTTCTTATTTTGTTTGTTCTTTTTTTTTACAGGTAAGATTGTTGTCCGTCCTTCACCCGAAGAACTTCTTATTTTTGTTTTCGTAAATTAAAATTATTAATAAAAAATCACTCAAAAAAAAATATTATAACAAGTCAAATCCAATATTTTCAGGTAATAGAATAAAATAATTTAATTTTTAGATATTTGAGGATTTAAAAATGCCCGAAAATGAATTAATTAATGATAATTCAGTCGAAGCAGGTATTACCGTTATAAAATTTCAAGCTTATAAAGATATAGTTTTACATAGCACTCGATTTTGCAACCCAGGTATAAAACGTGAACAATGGCGTGAAGTTTATGGATTTCTAGTTGGCACTATTAAAAATAACAATGTAATAGTTCATGAAGCTGTACCAATGGTTCATGGTGGAGCAACTGAGGTAGCTTTTGAGGAGCAGCATTATATTGAAGCAGCAGAAGTCAATGAAAAAGTAGCCGAGAAAGGTTATTTTCTTGTTGGTTGGTATCATTCTCATCCGGGGCTCCAAATATTTTTGAGTTCAGTAGATATTCAAAATCATATCGGATATCAAGGATTGAATCCAAAGGCAATTGCATTAGTTATCGATCCTTCGAAAATTAGTGGAACTTACTCGGGATTTGAAATATTTAAATTAGATGATCCAACAAACCCTAATTCCTCTTATAGTAAGTTAAATTGGAAAATTGAAGAGTTAGATGAGAAATTTGTTGGTCAAATGTTGATTGATCTTGCTCAAAGAGCAACAATTCAAAGGCCCCTTATTGATGAATACGGGGAGGAAACGACCCCTTCACAACCAACGTCTAAAAATATAATAATAAATCCTGAAGTTCAGGAATTATCCGATGGTGCGAGTTCGGTCGGACTTGAAATGTTAGAAAAAGCGTTAGCTTTAAGCGATAAGGAAGAATTTGAAAAAGCTATCGATTTAGCAATCTCAGCTGGTAAGGAATTTGAAGAAAATGGTAATATTGGATTAGCCACTGATGCATTTGTCCAGGTTGGTGGATTTTTATTTGAATTTTGGACTAAAATTTCAAAATTAAGGACTGAAATTTTTACCCATCAACGAGAACCCTCTGAAAATGATGCAAAAATGATGATTAAATTGGCTCTAGCCTTATCTTCAACAGTTAAACGTATTACTTCTGAAAAAATTGGATTAATTCTCGAAATTAAGAATTTAGCAGGAACGTTAGTTAAAGTTGAAGATGATAAAATTCAGGTTGCTAATATTTTGATTGAAGCAGCAGAAATTTATAATAGCTTAATTAGAACGGTAAGAATGAAGGATTAGAACTTTTTTTTAAAATCTATTTGAGTATTTCAATAGACCGTGATATAAACTGTGATATACACCGTGACATAGCCCGACATAAATCAAGAGCTACTGATGTCCACCGTGATGTCCACATAACTATTGATTTAATTCATGAAATAGACTAATCCATCTAAATATTTTTGAGTTGCTGCACTATATTTAGGGGATTTCAAGAGGGTGCAATTCGTACTCTTTCTGAGCCTTTAGAAAGACATCAAATTCTTCTTGAGTAAATAATGAAAAAACTACGTGGTTTATCGAGCCCTTGCTATTCATTAAATATTTTATAACGCAGTCTAAGGCAATCGGGGAAGCTTTTTCGAGGGGATAGCAATATGCCCCTGTCGAGATGGCTGGGAACCCAATACTGACCAGTTTGTATTCTTCTGCGAGAGACAATGAGTTGGTATAGGATTGTCGCAATCGTTCTTCTGGCTTTGGGTCATGATGATATTTGGGTCCAACGGTGTGGATGACATATTTCGCTTTCAGATTCCCACCACTTGTAATAACTGCCTCCCCTACAGGAAATCCGTGTAGATATTGTGGCAAATTTCTGATTTTTTGACATTCTTCTCGGATAATTGGACCACCCCTTCTATGAACTGCCATATCCACACCCATTCCACCCAATAACGTCGAGTTTGCAGCATTCACAATGACATCAGTCTCTAATAACGTGACATCTCCTAAATGACAGGTAATAATTTTTCCACAGGATAGTTTCGTCGAAAAATCGGCTGGTATTGACATCTAATTTCCACTTCCTCATGAAGTAACTAGTCACGTATCAAAATTTTAACTTCTAGGGATAAAATAAAGGTTCGGGTTCAGCAATTACTATCTCAGGTTCAATTTCTCCCAACTTAGAGGGATCGAAGGGTTTCCTTTTTGCTTTTTTGCATTCCTCTTCCACCTTTTTCATCCGCTTATAGGTATTCTCAAAGAGTATTTTTGCGTTTTCAATATCTGCCAACGCTTGAACAGGATATTTTCTCTGTGCCTTTTCGAGATGGATACAAGCGACATTATAATAAGCTGCGGAAACGCAGGGAGCGCGATCAATATATTTTTGGTGGTCGCCCATACTCCTGTAAGCCTTTCCAAGACAGACTTCGGCTCTCCCATTCATATCACTCGCTAAAACAGAATCCTTCAATGACTGGGACGCTTCTATTGCTTTTTTTGCCCCGCCCATATATAACTTCGCAGCTCTAATGTATTGTGTATTTGCTTCGCTCTCTTCTGCCTTTATTTCTTGAATCCTGATAAGATAAAAATTTATCTCGCTTATAATTTTATTGATATTAATAACTTGATTTAGTAAATTCTTTTGCTTTTTAACGGTTCGAGCAAAAATTAGGGCTGTGCTTAACACATTTGCAGCTTCTTTGTAATACTTGATCTCTTCTTCTACTCGGTTACTGTGTGGCATAATCTAGTGTTATGAATTCTTTCATATATAGATATTTTCAACTCACTAATCTTACAAATCATCCAAAGATCAGCGAGTGGGGTTTGAACGAAGATTTTGAAGAATAAAATTATAAATTGTCAGCAAATTCATTGGTACGTGTTATGAAATCTATGGCGAAAATAGTTAGACATATCTTTGTTCTTATTATAAACCGATCCTCCTCTGGTATGGTTATTATTCCCTTATCCTCTAACTCTGTACGACTCCGATTAAATCGTCCCAAGTGGAGCGAATCAGAACCCCCCTCGATTCTCGCAATATCTTTGATAGATACGCAAGTACGTGAAGGCGATAATCTGCCGACTTCTGGAGTTCGGGATAAAAATAATTCATAAATTCGTTTCAGACTGTCTAAAAACTCGCATGCACTATAAGATAAGGGTACATACGTTCGTCCTTTCCATCCATAGCTTATCTTTCCCCCTGTTCTTACAGATCCAACAATCCCTCTTGGATTTCGTACAGGAACATGAACTAACTGTCTGAACACTCTATTAACTTTGGAGCTTAAGGACGTTTTCTCTATCATCGGTTTTCTCCCCTCGTAATGGATATGAGGTGTCAGCGATGGATGCTTTCTCACTTTCTCTACCACATCCGCCACATAAACCATACGGTAAAATCGGGGTAGCATTTCCATAATGGTCTCCTCAATAATTCGGGTGGTTAGTTCCGTTAAAGTCTCTTGCCTCTGACACTTTGGGTAAATTCGGTTAGTATCTTCCTCCAAGTTCGAGATCAACCGAATTAACTTTTCATAAATGATGTTAAAAGCCCTCTCTTTGGGGATATAGCTGTACGCAACGCCTGGTGTTCCGAACTCCCCTTTTAGTGGAGTGTAAATTGTTATATTCGGGGATTCAAGCAACTTTTCAGCTATTTCTCCCTTGTAAACATCCTGATACATGCTGAACGTATGCTTCTTTATACAACTTTCTAATCCCTTGAGAGAAAACCGATAGTATACACCCCTCCCACTACGGGGAACAACCCGTGTAAAGCTCTCACGCGGAAAAGCACGAAATAAATTTGGTGTCCAAATAAATAGAATTTTGACTTTATCATGATCTCCTTCAGCAGAATTTAGTCCAATTACTCGCATTGCCTCTGATGGAGAGTCAAAGGTACTTTCCATTCGGTATTTTTGCATTTCAGTAAAACTCATTACAGGATCATTTTTATATTCAATCCATAAGTTACGCCCTATATTCGTATCACTATGAATAATCCTAAAATCCGCCCCCAGTGTTCCGCGAGTTTCTGCACTCCCTCCAAGAACTAGTTCATCTACTACCCAGTACCCCTCACGTTCTCCTCTCAATAAACACGCGGTATAGAATTCACCCTCACTAGGTGTAAGATACTGAGGGGGAATAAATCGCGTCTTGCAATGCTGGCATCTTACACTAATCGCTGATCCAAATTCTCTAGTTGGGATGAATACCCGCTTTCCACAAGAAGGACAATCAACCCAAATTCCTTTAATCCCCAGTTAAATTACCTCCACTTACACAATTCACTTTAAATAACTCCCAATTATCTACACACACTTCCATTTATCTCCTACCAACCCCAAACTTGAAAATATATTATTAATTATTACAAAAGCTTTCCTACAGGACTTGTATTCATTTTCGGTCAAATTTATTTTACTCGCAATCACATAACTCTCTGCTGAAAATGATAAAAAAGCTTCACGTTTTTATGTCGGTATTTCAGTACCAATCAACTTATAGAAAATTCGTCAACACTCCCGTACATTGTGAGTCATTTTCATTGTTAACAATAATGGGGGTAAAATCCCTGTATTAGTACCCTTTTGGTAATAACCTATTACAATAGGCAACGTTAAAAATTAATACAAAAAATCTTATTATTCTCAAATCAATTTTTTTTGATCTTGAAGGAAACTGAACATTTCCATAATAAACTGAAATCCATGGAGGAGAGTACCAAGATCAAGATGGACATCGAGCTGCTCGGTACAAGGGATTTAAAAAGAAACATGAAGCGTCATTTGCGTTTTTTACGGAGGAACCTCACGACAGCAGCAATACCCGCGATAGCAACAATGCTTCCCAGTATCACGACGGGCATTATATAGGGATTTCCGGGGTGTTCGATTTCCACGACCCCCGTCGTGCTTGTTTCCAAGCCCTCGTGATCCCACGTCGTCAGGTTGAAATTATAAGTGCCCGGTTCCAAGTGATCCAACGGGACGAGGAAATCGTGGGACGCGATCCCCGCCGTGAAATTCACGTCGTAGGTCAAAATACCATTTATCCAGAGCTTGATCTCCTTGAGATTTCCATCAGGATCCGTGCTCGTTCCATCCAACGCCGCATTTGGATCATTCGATTTGAAGGTGTAGACCGGGAGCAAGTTGGAATGCACGGGCACGTGCAACGTTGGATTGTACGTGATGTTGATCGCGTGCACGAAAGATCTTCCCAGTCCCCAGCTGTTATTGATCGTGAGGTTGTACATGTACGTCCCGTTTGCAAGACTTGATAGGTCGTGGCTGAAATGGAAGGTTTCATTTTGATCAGGGGGAATCACTCCAGATTCCACGATTGGTCCCACGGTTAAATTCCAATACTCCATGGGCACCCCATAACCGTAGATGGTCCCGTTAAGCCATGCTTCCCCTTCGAGTTCCTGGCGTTCGCCGAGATACTCCTCGAAATCTCTGCTGAAAATATTCAGCGCTGTTTGCATGTGAAACACTTGGGTGTAGCTATCATTCACCACCCCGTTCCAATCCGTGACAATCGCGCGGAGGCGGTGATTTCCATCTCCCACGGCAGGAGACCACAAAAACGAAACTATGCTCTCGTTTACCGTAACCGCGGGCCAAGTTCTCCTATGGATAAGTGTATCATCCAACGTGATGTTGAGCTCCTTCAACCAGTTAACAGCCAATACTTGCACGCTCAGGCTTATTAGTACTGTGCTATTCAAGAATTTTAATTCAGATCCGTCTGCCTTGAATCCTTCCCCCACGCCGACCGTGGTTGAAGAAGACCTTAGTCGCGAGCCCTCGAGGCACGGGATATCATTGGTGACATTGCTTCCTAGTGCCATCATGGAACAAAACAACCCGAACCAGAGTAGCACTATTGTTTTCTGCATCTTATTCGACATCAAGACAAAGCTCCCTTTATTTTTTCACTAATAAACATGCTTATTCACATCATATAAAAATAATCTAGTTATAGGAGTATGGGTGACCACCAAAAATATATCGATCGAGCACCCTGTGTTTCTGCAGCCTATTATAATGTAGCATGTGTCCATCTAGAAAAGGCACAAAGAAAATTCCCCGTGCATTCTTTAGCTGATATTAAAGCCGCCGAGATACTTTTTCAAAATTGTTATGACCGAATGAAGAAAGCCGAAGAAGATTGTAAAAAATTGAAAAGAAAACCAATTGATCCCTCTAAGTTAGGTGATATAAAACCTGATTTAATAATTTCTGAACCTGAACCTCTATTTTATCCCTAATTAAAAATCACACCTGAATTTGTTTAAGTGTGTTATAAATCGGACCACTCGGTGTTAGATCACTCTTTTTTAATTGAAATGCATTGACATTCATTTCACCAAATAAATGGTTATGCCACTTTTGAAGAGTTTGAATCAGAGATTTCCTATCTCGCACAAATTTTATTCGTCCAATTGTTAGATGCGGCGAAAATTTCCGTTTTTCTGGTTTAAACCCTAGATCCTTTAAATTTTCATTTAAAAAGGTTGTAATTGAAGCAAGTTCATCCCTTCCTTCAGAAATTCCAACCCATATTACTCTGGGGCGTGAAGCCGGGAACGAACCGACATTTATTAAAGAGATTGGGAATGCAGAAAATGAAACTTTCTTCATAACTGAAAAAATTTCATCAATAAGCGATGGATCAATATTTCCAAGAAACTTTAATGTGAAATGAAGATTTTCAGTCTCTACAAACTTTATTCGTGCATCTATCGGTTTCAATACCTCTTGGAATTGGAGAATTTTTCTAATAATTTCTGATTTTTTTATTTCAATACACAAAAAACATCTCAGGGACATAGTACTAGGAAGTTTAGCTTACTTTGTATAAAACTTTATACTCTTTAAGTTTACTTCACCAGTTGATACGCCCCCCATCTGTCTATCGTCCGCCTGAGTGGCTTTCGATAATGCGTGTGTCGATGGGTTCAAGTTAGCAAGCTGCTTTAATTGTGTGAAATCTTGCTCTTTCTTCGAAAATTTCACGGCAATGGGGACTAACTCTATTCCCTCTATCCCGTCCTTCGAGAATTTCGGGAAGGCATTGCGGAGGATATTAAATGCGCCATTCACATCCGCATTGATAACCCGTCCATCAGCTGTTTTAAATAGCCCATGGGAAACTTTCCCAGCACCCCCCTCTTCTTTCGAGCGATACACACCCCGCTGACCTAGGTAAATATCATGGTGTTCGATCGTCTCATCATCCAGGAACGAGCATTTGGAAGTGTGGCTTTCATCCACCAAGCACACTTCGATCCCTGCGATTTCCG